>NZ_NEIR01000016.1:0-160947 GCF_002112825.1 Pseudomonas sp. B5(2017) | reverse complement strand
CCCCTTCCCCGCCCTCGCCAGCAACTTGGCCAGGTTGGCCAATATCCGCCCCCCGGTCGCGGCAAACGGGTGCCCGGCCGCCAGCGAACTGCCCTTGACGTTGAGCTTGCTACGGTCGATCGCCCCGAGCGGCGCATCCAGCCCCAACCGCTCACGGCAATAATCGGCATCTTCCCAGGCCTTGAGCGTGCACAGCACCTGGGCAGCAAAGGCTTCGTGAATCTCGTAATAATCAAAGTCCTGCAGCGTCAGGCCATTGCGCGCCAGCAGCCGCGGCACCGCATACACCGGCGCCATCAGCAAGCCTTCGCGACCAGTGACGAAGTCCACCGCAGCAGTTTCGCCATCGACCAGATAGGCCAGCACCGACAGCCCCTGCTGCTCGGCCCATTCCTCGCTGCCCAGCAACACCAGCGAAGCACCATCGGTCAGCGGTGTGGAATTGCCCGCCGTCAGCGTGCCCTGCCCGCTGCGATCGAAGGCCGGCTTGAGCCTGGCCAGTTGCTCCAGGGTCAGGTCGGGGCGCAGGTTGTTATCACGGGTCAACGACAGAAACGGCGTCAGCAGGTCATCCTGCCAACCTTCGGCGTACGCGGCAGCCAGCGCCTGGTGGCTGAGCAGCGCCAGCTCGTCCTGTTCGGCACGGCCAATGCGCCAGGCCTGGGCCATGCGTTCGCAATGCTCGCCCATCGACAACCCGGTGCGCGGCTCGCCGTTGCGCGGCAATTCGGGTTTCAGGTGGTGAGGGCGCAGCTTGAGGAATGGCTTTAGCCGCTCGCCCAGGCTTTTGCCGCGGTTGGCCTGCAGCAAGATGTGGCGCAGGCCTTCGTTTACCGCAATCGGCGCATCGGAGGTGGTGTCCACGCCGCCGGCAATGCCGCAGTCGATCTGCCCCAGGGCAATCTTGTTGGCCACCAGCAGTGCCGCCTCCAGCCCGGTGCCGCAGGCTTGCTGGATGTCGTAGGCCGGCGTCTGCGGCGACAGCCGCGAGCCCAGCACGCACTCACGGGTCAGGTTCATGTCACGCGAGTGCTTGAGCACCGCACCGGCCACCACTTCCCCCATGCGCAACCCATGCAAGCGGTAGCGTTCGATCAGCCCTTCGAGGGCGACGGTGAGCATCGCCTGGTTGCTGGCCGTGGCGTAGGCGCCATTGGAGCGGGCGAAGGGAATTCGGTTGCCGCCCAGGATCGCGACCCGGCGAAGTGAACGCATGCGCTTGTTCCTCCTGAAACAATTTGATCCGTACAGCCTAGGTGTTTTTACCGCATTCGAACGACCTTGCCACAAAGTTGGTCCACACTTTCAAGCTTGCCTTCCGGGAGACCCACTCATGAGCGATCGCTACCTCGGCTTTGCCAACTCCAACCTCGGCCGCCGTCTTGTGGATGCCCTTGGCCTGCCACGCCCGGCGCCGCTGGAGCGCTGGCAGGCCGGCCGCCTGCGCCCGGTCGAAGGTGCCCTGGTACTGGGTGGCGGGCCACTGGCGAGCCAGGTCGAAGCCATTGCCCCGCGCCTGACCGACACGCTTTACAGCTTCAATACCGACAACCTCCAGGCCGAAGCGTGGGTGGCTGGCCTGGGGCCGAAGATCAAGGCCGTGGTATTCGATGCCAGTCACCTGTCCGACAGCGACGCGTTGAAGCAGTTGCGCGAATTTTTCCAGCCACTGCTGCGCAGCCTGGCGCCGTGCGCCCATGTAGTGGTGCTGGGCCGCGCGCCAGAAAGCCTCGACGACCCACTGGCCAGCATTGCCCAACGGGCCCTGGAAGGCTTCAGCCGCTCGCTGGCCAAGGAGCTGCGCAACGGTGCGACCGCGCAGTTGCTGTACGTCGGCCCCGGCGCGGAAGACCAGCTGGAAGGCGCCCTGCGCTTCTTCCTCTCGCCCAAAAGCGCCTTCATCTCCGGCCAGGTGCTGCGCCTGCATGCCTGCGCCAGCCAGGTCGAGGACTGGACCCGGCCGCTGGCTGGGCGCCGCGCCCTGGTAACCGGTGCCGCGCGCGGCATCGGCGCCGCCATTGCCGAAACCCTGGCCCGGGACGGTGCCGACGTACTGCTGCTGGATGTGCCGCAAGCCAGCCAGGACCTCGACGCCCTGGCCGCACGCCTGGGCGGCAAGGCGCTGCCCCTGGACATCTGCGCCGGCGACGCGGCAACGCAACTGCTTGCGGCCCTGCCCGACGGCATCGACATCGTGGTGCACAACGCCGGTATCACCCGTGACAAGACCCTGGCCAACATGACCCCGGAATACTGGGACGCGGTGCTGGCGGTCAATCTCAAGGCACCGCAGGTGCTGACCCAGGCGCTGTACGACAACGGCGCCCTGGGTGAAAACGCGCGCATCACCCTGCTGGCCTCGGTCAGCGGCATCGCCGGCAACCGCGGGCAGGCCAACTATGCCGCGAGCAAGGCCGGGCTGATCGGCCTGGCCCAGGCGTGGGCGCCCCGGCTCGCCGAGCGCGGCGGCAGCATCAATGCCGTGGCACCCGGTTTCATCGAAACTCACATGACCGCCGCCATGCCCATGGGCCTGCGCGAGGCCGGGCGACGCTTGAGTTCGCTGGGCCAGGGCGGCCGCCCGCAGGATGTCGCCGAAGCCATCGCCTGGCTCAGCCAGCCGGGCTCCGGCGCAGTCAACGGCCAGGTGCTGCGGGTATGCGGCCAGGCCTTGATGGGGGCCTGAACATGAGCCGACACTGGCACGACCTGCACAGCCCGGCTTCGCGCGCCAGCCTCTACCTTCGCGCGGCCAGCAAGCGCAGCATCAGCGGCGACCAGCTGCCGGACGACGGCCTGCGCTGCTTCATCCGCGTCCAGCCGGGCAACCTGGCCGCCTATCGACGGTTGTGCCACTTCACCGACGATGGCCGCCTGCCGGGTACTTATCCACATGTCATGGCGTTCACGCTGCAGTTGCAGTTGATGACCGCGCCAAACTTCCCCTTCCCGCTGCTCGGCCTGGTGCACCTGCACAACCGCATCGAAGTGCTGCGCCCACTGGGCGGGATCGAAGGGCTGCGCTTTGCGGTGCATGCAGGAAATCTGGAGGCGCATGCCAAGGGCGGCACCTTCGACCTGGTCACCGAAGCCGAAGACGGCATCGGCCTGCTCTGGCGCGAGACCAGCCGTATGCTGGTGCGCGGGCTGAAGCTGGAAAGCGAGGCAGGTGAGCCTGCCGAGGACGAACCGCAAGCGTTGCCAGAGGCGACCCGCTGGTACGCCGACAGCGATATCGGCCGGCGTTATGCCAAGGTCTGCGGGGACTACAACCCGATCCACCTCAGCGCAACCAGTGCGCGGCTGTTCGGCTTCCCCACGGCCATTGCCCATGGCATGTGGAGCAAGGCCATGGCCTTGGCGGCACTGCGCGGGCACCTGCCGCACAGTGGCTATGCCTTCGAGGTGGATTTCCGCAAACCGGTGCGGTTGCCGTCGGAGGTGGTGCTCGGTGCCAGTGAGGCGGGGGCTGCGGGAGAGCTGCGGCTGGATGGGCATGGAGGGATGCTGCACATGGTCGGGCGCTGGGCAACTCTGTAGGAGCGGCCTTGTGTCGCGATGGGCCGCAAAGCGGCCCCGGCGATGCCAGCGGCGAAGCTGATAATTTGGGGCGGCTTCGCGCCCCATCGCGACACAAGGCCGCTCCTACAGGGACCATGCCTGTCTTGGCGGTATACGCTTGCTTTGCATCGGGCCTGCGCAGAAGCTATGCAGCATTAGGAGACCCCCGATGAACCTGCAAGAACTCACCCAACGCCTGCACCAGATCCGCGACAACAACGACTGGCGTGGCTTCCACAGCCCGAAGAACCTGGCCATGGCCGCCAGCGTCGAAATGGCCGAACTGGTGGAAATCTTCCAGTGGCTGAGCGAAGACCAATCGCGCCAGCTGCCCGCCGACAAGCTGGCCCATGCCGGCCAGGAAATCGGCGATGTGGTGCTGTACCTGTTGCTGCTGTGCAGCGAACTAGGCCTGGACATGGACCAGGTGGTGCGAGCCAAGCTGTCCGACAGCGAGAGGCGCTTCGCCCGATGAACGACCGTCATTTCGATGAGCTGGCCACCCGCTTTGCCGAGAAGATCTACGGCGGCGCCAAGGGCGCCATCCGCCTGGCCGTGCTGCAGGCCGACCTGGCCGAAGCCCTGCCCGACCGCCCGCTGCGCATCCTCGACATCGGTGCCGGGTTGGGTCACATGGCCTTGTGGCTGGCCCAGCGCGGCCACCAGCTGACCCTGGCCGAACCCGCCGCGCCCATGCTCGACGGCGCACGGGCGCGCTTTGCCGAAGCCGGACAACCGGCCACCTTCATCCAGGCCCCCTGGCAAGACCTGCTCGGCCAGCTGACCGAACCCTACGACCTGGTGCTATGCCACGCCGTACTGGAATGGCTGGCCGAGCCCGAAAGCATCCTGCCGGTGCTGCACCAGCTCACGGCCCCTTCCGGGTGGCTGTCGCTGGCCTTCTACAACCGCGACGCCCTGGTCTATCGCAACCTGCTCAAGGGCCATTTCCGCAAGTTGCGCAGCAACCGGCTGGAAGGTGAAAAGCAGAGCCTGACCCCGCAAAAACCGCTTGATCCACGCGAACTCAGAGCGCAACTTGATCCTATGTGGCAGGTTGAAAGCGAAAGTGGCGTGCGGGTGTTCCACGACTACATGCCCAAGGAATTCCAAGGCAAGGCCGAGCTGCTCGACCTGCTGGAAATGGAACTGGCCTACCGTCGACACCCCAGCTTCGCCGGGCTCGGCCGCTACCTGCACTGGGTCTGCCGCCCCCGCTGACCTGCCCGCCGGGAGGAATACATGCCGTACCGTCTGTTGTGCCTGGCCGTGCTGCCGCTTGCCCTGGCTGGCTGCCAGGGCAGCAACCCTTATGTGGCCAGCAGCCGCCCGTTACCACCGGCGCCTGCCCAGGCGGCCAGCACCTTCGATGCCAGTGCCTACCCGACACCGGCCCGAGATTACGGGCACTACCGTAGCTGGAGTTGGCGCAACGGCCAGTTGCCCAGTGGCTCGGTCGATACCGACCCGGGGCAACTGGCCGATGCCGTCAGCGGCGCGCTGGACCAGCATGGCCTGCGCCCCGCCCGGGGCGGCCCCGGCGACTTGCTGGTCAGCGCCGACATACGCCTGGAAAAGCGCTTGCGCCAGGTACGTGACTACGATGCCTACGACCCTTACTACGGCCCGTACCCCTACGGTGGTGTCGGTTATGGCGGCTACCGCCATGGCTATGGTGGCTATGCCAGCGTGCCCATCGTGCGCACCTACGAGGTGCAAGTGATGGTGGTGCGTATCGACCTGTACGACGCCCGCAGCGGCCAGCCGGTATGGAGTGCCAGCGCCGAAAGCGGCAGCGACAAGGACTCGCCGCGTGAACGCGAAAGCGCCCTGCGCGATTCTGTGCACAAGGCGCTCAACGGCTATCCTCCCAGTTGATATCCAACGGAGAACCATCATGTTGCGCCGTCTCGTTCTACTGTCATTCGCGTTATTGCTCGCCGCCTGCTCCAGCAATAACGTCCAGCAGGATTTCGATGCCAGCCGTGACTTTGCCGCCTACCGCAGCTGGGCATGGCAGGAACCGGGCCTGCAGTACCGCCCGGACGACCCACGAATCAAGAGCGACCTGACCGAGCAGCGCATTCGCCAGGCAGTCGCAAACCAACTCGACCAGCGCGGCCTGCGCCCGGTGCAAAGTGGCGCGCGGCCAGACCTGACAGTGCGCGCGTACCTGATCGTCGAGCAGCGCCAGCAACAGATCACCACCAACTACGGCGGTGGCTGGGGGGGCTACTGGGGCGGCTACTGGGGTGGGCCGATGTACAACGAAACCCGCAGCGTCGACTACAAGGTCGCCACCATCCAGATCGACCTCTTCGATGGGCGTGACAGCAAGTTGGTGTGGCGCGGCAGTGCCGAGCAGATCATGAACAACTACCCGCCAAGCCCCGAGGAACGCAACAGCGCGATCCAGAACACCGTGACCAAGGTGTTGGCCAACTACCCGCCGGGGAGCAGGAAGTAACACCGAACGCGGTTATGCAGGCGCCGCAGCCCCTGTGGGAGCGGGTTTACCCGCGAAGAAAACAACGCGGTGCATGGCACCGGCTTTGCCGGTGTTCGCGGGTGAACCCGCTCCCACAAGGGTCGCCTGCGAGGCCTGTTTCAACAGCGACAAAATCCATCCCGGCCACGCCTTTTTCCCTCTCCCGCTCCACTCCCCGCAGGTTCCCGTCTATCTTCACTTAAGGAAACCTGACTGACCGGGTAGATGTGTTCAACATTTGGGAAAGGGCGACCTGCCAATGCAAAGCATTGTTCTCCTGCTGTGGCTTGCCTTGTGCTCCGAACAGGACGTGCGTCAACGCCAGATATCCAACATGCTCACCCTTGGCGTCGCTACCTGCGCCCTGGCCTGGCTGTTCGCCACCGGTCATAGCTGGATCGGCGCCGATGCCAGCGATGCAGGCTGGGCGCTGGCCATCGTCATGCTGCTGACCCTGCCCGGCTACATGCTCGGCCGTTTCGGCGCCGATGACGTCAAGCTGATGGGCGCACTGGCCCTGGCCACCAGCCCGCAATACGTGCTTGGCACCTTCATCGGCGCCGGTGTCAGCGTGCTGCTGTGGCTGCTCACCCGCCGGCGCCTGTGGACCTTGCTCAACCCAAAGGTGAAAAAGCGTTTGCAGGCCCTGACCGAAGAAATGGGTGACAAGCAGGCGTTCGTCCCCTATGTGCTGGCCGGCTTTCTGTTGACAGCGGTATGGGTCCAATGAGCCAGCCTGTGGTCCGACACCTTGTACAAAACTTGTACATATTCGCTTGGTGCGACTATTTTTAAACTGCCAGAGCGTCTGGCCCGGGAGCAGGGCCGTATACGAACAGGGAGTGGATCGTGTCCAGACAAGTGAGTGAGTTGAAGGTTTTGGTGGTGGATGACCAACCGGTCATTGTCGAACAACTCTGTGAATTCCTCGAAACCAAGGGCTATGTTTGCGTACCGGCCCATTCTGCTGACGAAGCCATCGAGCGCTATATGGCAGACCCAGCCATCGGTCTGCTTATCTGCGACCTGCACATGCCGGGACGGGATGGCGTTGAACTGATGCGCACCCTGAAGCAGTTCGACGGCAGCCAGCGCATGTTCGAAGCCATCATGTTGACCGGGCGTGCCGAGAAACAGGACGTGATCCGCGCGCTGCGCGAAGGCTTTGCCGATTACTACCAGAAGCCGGTGGATCTCGATGAACTGCTGGAAGGCATTCGTCGGCAGGAAGAGGCGTTGCTGGAACGCCAGCGCAACTTCCGCGACCTTGGCGGATTGAATCAACGTCTGCAGGATCTGGCCGAGTCGATTGACGAGCTTTACCAGGATTTGGAAAAGGCACGGGGCCAAGGTACTCATCGGCGTGCCACGGATGTGGAAGAAAGCGAAAGCGAGCTGCCAGCGGCGTTCGAGAAGCTGTCGCCACGCCAACTGGAGGTGGCCCGCCTGGTGAGCAAGGGCAAGACCAACTACCAGATCGCCTGTGAGCTAGGCATTACCGAGAACACCGTGAAGCTGTATGTGTCGCAGGTGCTGCGCCTGACCCACATGCACAACCGCACCCAGCTGGCCCTGGCACTGACACCCAGTTCGTCGCCGGTGCATCAGCGGTTTACTACCCACTAAGCAGGTAGCTTCAAGATTTTGGCGGCTGCGTTACAGCACATCGCGACACCTGTGGGAGCGGGCGCGCCCGCGAACACCGGCGCAGCCGGTGCCATGCACCGCGTTGGATTCTTCGCGGGCGCGCCCGCTCCCACAGCGCCCCCTTACATTTGAACGCCAAGCGTCAAAGTCAGCCGAGGCCCACGGTCCAGGCTGTCCAAGGCCACATCCGCCAAAGGCTTGGCCAGCTCCAGCGCCACATTGAACAAGCGCCCATCGCCCAACCGCACACCAAGCGCCGTCGAAGCCAGGTGGGCATCCTCCACAGGCCCCCGGTTATGCCAGGCCTGCGCCGTATCCAACACCACATAGGGCTGCACCAACGCCAGCCAGTTGGCGTGCATGCTGTAATTCACCTCGTAAGCCACACCCCAGCCCTTGTCCCCGTCCGCCTGGTCGCGCGGGTAGCCACGGCCGAAACTCTGCCCGCCAAACCCCGCACGCTCGCTGTCGGGCAAGCGGTCATCACTCCAGTACAGCGCCCCGGACACCACCCCCTGCCAGTTACCGAGCAGCCTGTCGCTCTGCAAACCGGAAAGCCGCAACCGCAGAAAATCCAGATCGTAGTCGGCATCGCTGCGCGCCCCCAGGTAATCCAGGCCCTGATAGACCCCGGCGCTGACGATACGCAAACGGCCCTCTTCCACCTTGCGCCAGTCGCCCTCGAATGACAGCGCACGCACGTAGGTGTCGTAGTCCCGTGCCGATGGCAACCCATCCACCCGGTCCTCGAAGTGCTCACTGAGCGAATACACCTGCCCCTGCACCACCATCCATTCATCGGGCCTGACGATCACCGGCTGGCGCAGGCCGATCGCATAGCGATCGCTGTCGCGCTTGCGGGTGATGTCACGGCCATCGTCCAGACGAATCCGCGTGCCGGGCTCGCTGCGGTAGCGCGAAGCCGACAGCAGCAGCTGGCTGCCGCCCGCGTCCAGGTACTGGCTGTAGGCCAGGCGCTGGTAATGCACCTGGTCATCCCCCGGCGGCAGCAACAGGCTGGCCTCGATCTGTTCGGCAAAGCGAGTCTGGGCGTGGCTGGTTGCCGTCATCAGCGCCTGTGCATCGTCGCGGTTGCCATCAGCAACGGTAACCGCAGCGCTGAACGGCTTGCGCTGCGCATGCACGGTCAACTGCGCAGCACCATCAGCGGTTTGCGCCACGGCCAGCTGCGGATCTATCGTCACCCCCGGCAGGCGCTCGGCCAGGCCCAGGTAGCGCTCCAGCGTTTCCCGGGTCAGCGGGCGCTCGGTTGCAAGCCGCTCCAGCAGTTGGTGCAGATAGGCGCCGGCCGGGCCGATATCGCCGTCCACGCGGTAATCACGGATATAGCCTTCGACCAGCACCACATTGACCCGGCCATCGGCCACCTCCTGCGGCGGCAGGTAGGCGTATGACAACAGGTAGCCTTCCTGCCGATAGCGCTGGGTCAGGCGCGCGGTGTACTGCTGCAGCTCGCCCAACGTGGTCTGGCGCCCGATCAGCGGTTGGTAGTGTTCGCGCAGGTCGCTCAAGGGGAACACCGTGCCGCCTTCGAAGCGCACTTTATGCAGCACCAGCGGGGTATTCGCAGGCGCCCACGCGGGGCTGTCACCCTCCACCCCGGCCAGCTGCAGGTGAGCGCTGACCGGGCGGTAGGCGTCTATTGGCAGGTTGGCGCCGAGCAGGCGACGTTCGTACTCATGGCTGTCGAGAAAACCCGGCAAAGGTTCGGCATGGGCCGCAAGCGCCCAAGGCAGCAACAACAGGGGCACGGCCAGAGGACGCATAGGGCGCTCCATGTTCCCAGGGGCTGCGTTGCAGCCCTTCGCGGGCGCGCCCGCTCCCACAGAGATCGCGCATTTCCTGAACTGTGGGAGCGGGCGTGCCCGCGAAGGGCCGCAAAGCGGCCCCAAATTGCTTGACTGACAGGCATCAGGGGCGTCAGCCGGTCACACCCGTTACTTGCAAGCGTAGGTGCTGCCTCGGCCCTCGTCGAACGGCTACTCGCTGACCTGGAACGCCACGCGCGCCGTCTCGCCGCTTTCATCCAGCGCGCTGATTTCCGCCTGGCCTACCTGTTGGAAGCGCACCAGCAGGCTGTCCTGCCCCTGGGTTTCGCCCAATGGCTGGCCGTTGAGGAACCACCAGCGCCGCCCGCCGCCGCCCAGCGCCGACACATACAGTTGCAACGGCTCGCTGCTGGTGGCCGGGCGGCGCAGGTTGTCGCCCGGGCGCACGCCCACGATCGAAAGCGGTGGCGCGCTGGCCGGCACCTGCGGCGGGCAGGCCGGGTCGATGGCCGGCAGGCGCGCCGCACGCCGCTCCACACGTGGCAGCCAAGGCTCCAGCGGGGCGGGCCATAGGGCGATATCGCGGGCCTTGGCGCCCGGGCAACTGCCATCGACGCGCAGCCCCTGGTCGTTGACCCATACGCTTTCGCGCAGGCCCAGGCCGAGTGGCTGGTCAGCGGCCTGCAGGGTTGGCGGCGTAGTGCCGTCCAGGGTCCAGGCGAAACGCTGACGCCGGCAGTTGCGGTCCTGTTTGTTCATAGGCTGGCCCAGCGGCCAACAGATCGCCGCCACGCCGACATTGGCCGGCACCCGCTCCACCGGCACACCGATGCCACGCTGGCTGTCACGGTTGCTCAGCAGGTCGTGCACCTGCAGCATCAGCGGCGCCGCCGAAGCCAGCCCGAATTGGCCGGGTACCGGTGTGCCGTCGGGGCGGCCGATCCATACGCCGATCAGGTAGCGCGGGCCCACGCCGATCGACCAGGCATCGCGAAAGCCGTAGCTGGTGCCGGTTTTCCAGGCCAGTTGCGGGCGTTGTACCAGCTCGGCATGCGGGTCGCGGTCGGGGCGCGCCTGGCCGCTGAGGATACGCCGGATGATCCACGCAGCCCCTGGTGACAGCAGGCGCCGTTCCAGCAACGGATCCTGCGGTTGCAGGCGCACCCGCGCACTGTTGCCACCCCGCGCCAAAGCCGCGTAGCCACCCACCAGGTCCTCCAGGCGGCTGCCCGCCCCACCCAGGATCAACGACAGGTTGGGCTCGGCCAGGGGCGGCAGTATCAGCGGCATGCCCGCCATGCGCAGTTGCGCGGCAAAGCGTTTCGGGCCGTAGGCCTCCAGCAGCTGCACCGCCGGCAGGTTGAGCGACAGCGCCAGCGCCGAACTGGCCGACACCGGCCCGCTGAAACCCATGGAGAAGTTGCCGGGGCGATAGTCGCCATAGCGTCGCGGCACATCCTGCAGCAACGACTCGGAATGGATCAGGCCGTCATCCAGCGCCATGCCGTAGAGGAACGGCTTGAGAGTGGAGCCCGGCGAGCGCAACGAACGCACCATGTCGACATGCCCGAAGCGGCGCTCGTCGGCCAGGTCGATGGAGCCCAGGTAGGCACGCACCGCCATGGTCTGCGCATCGACCACCAGGATGGCGGCGGAGGTGCGCTCCGGCAGCCGTGCGCGCCAGCCCAGCAGCAGGTCTTCGAGGCGACGCTGCAGCACGGCGTCGAGCGTGGTGCGGATCAGCGGCGGGCTGTCGGCGCTGTTCAGGCGCCGGGCCAGCAGCGGCGCCAGGGCCGGTTCCTGACGTGGCGCCAGCACCAGCGGTTCTTCACCTGCCTCACGGATTTGCTGGGCCGGCCACACCTGGTATTCGGCCAGGCGTTGCAGCACCTTGTCCCGGGCGCGCTGGGCACGCTCGGGGTGACGGTCCGGGCGCAGGCGGCTGGGCGCCTGGGGCAGCACGGCCAGCAGCGCCGCTTCGGCCGGGGTCAGGTGCATGGGCGACTTGCCCAGGTATGCCCAACTGGCGGCCGCCACGCCCTGCAGGGTGCCGCCGAAAGGCGCGCGGTCCAGGTAGATCTGCAGGATTTCGCGCTTGGACAAATGCCATTCCAGCTGCGCCGTGCGCCACAGCTGGCGCAGTTTGCCGGCCAGGGTGCGTTCATGCGGGTCGAGCAGGCGCGCGACCTGCATCGACAGCGTGCTGCCGCCCGACACCACACGCCCGCCACGCAGGTTCAGCCAGGCAGCGCGGGCCAGGGCCAACGGGTTGACCCCGGGGTGGCTGTAGAACCAGCGGTCCTCGTAGGTCAGCAGCGCCTGCAGATACAGCGGCGAAACCTCGTCGGGGCTGACCGGGTAGCGCCACACGCCATCGGCATCGGCAAAGCGCCACAACGGCGTGCCGTCCTCGGCCAGCACCACGCGGGCCAGGTCGTCGCCGGGCATGGGCAGCGGCCAGAGGCGGTCGGCCAGCCACAACAGGCCGAACAGCACCAGCATGCCGATCACCGTGGCGCGCAATAGCCTGCCCGCACGGGTACGCGGCCGCGTTAAGCTTGGCATCGGGAACCGACCTGGCCAGGTGATGGCCAAAGGCTTGGGAACGGCAACATCGCCGATTCGTTCATCAGGAAGCAACTATGCATGTAGAAGGTTTTTTCGAGTGGCTGGGCCAGGCGCTGGGGTCGTTGATCCGCTTCATCGTCGACGCATTGAGCGGGCTGTTCAACCTGCTGGCCAGTGCCGGAGGCAATTTCATCGATGGCCTGGCGCGCACCTTGGGCATGGAAACCTCGCTGCTCAGCATCCTCGCCCTGATCATCGGGCTGGTGCTGCTGTACTCGGCAATCCGCGCGTTCATGCGCGCCTCGATCATCCTCGGGATCATCTGGCTGCTGCTGGGGTTGTGGGTGATGAGCTGGGTGATTCACTGACATTGAACTGCCCGGCGCAGACCTGTGGGAGCGGCCTTGTGTCGCGAAAGGGCTGCGGAGCAGCCCCAGGATCTCAGCTCCGCCGCTTGAAATGCCGGGGCCGCTTTGCGGCCCTTTCGCGACACAAGGCCGCTCCCACATAGTGCGCGCAAGGCAGGTGCTTAGCGGGCTTTTACGGTCATCTCCCCTTGCCCATCCCCCACGGCCTGCAGGTTTGGCCGGTACATCGATTCGACCTGCGGCGGCGGCACGCGGTAGGTGCCCGGGGTCACTGCCCGAGCCAGGTACAGCAGGTGGGTGGTGCCGTAGCTGTCCAGCTTGAGCGCAGCGACGTAACGGTCATCGCGATACTCCTGGTGCACCACGCTGGCGTTCTGCATCGACTCGCGCCATTCCTTCACCGCACTGCTGGCGTTGTCCAGGCTGGCGGCACTCTGCGCCAGGTTCTGGTTCTCCAGTTCCAGGCCTGCCGGCAGCAAGTCCACCACCAGCGCATCCGGCACCCGGTCTTCAGCCTTGAGCGCCAGGTGCACCAGCACCAGGTCGCCGCTGCGCAGGTTGTGCAGGTCCAACGGCTGGCCATTCATGCCCAGGTACTCACGGCGGATCTGCATGCCGTTGCCACCGGCCGCAGGCGCCTGGCGTGGGTAACCCGACAAGGTCAGTTGCTGGTACAGCGTTTCGCTACCTTGGTTCTGCACACTCAATGGCGACGCCAGCAACGGGCCTTCTAGCTTCATGCCGGCCTCGGCATTGTTGAACTCGCGCACTTCGCCCGCGCTGTCCAGGCGCGCCTGCCACTGGCCTTCCGGCTTGCCCAGCAGGCCACGGCCGGCCAGGAACAGCGCATTGCGCTCCTGGGTCGACAGCCAGCGGTTGGCCGCCAGTTCATCCGACAGGGCGAACAGGCGCTGGTCGACCTGGCGGCTGGCCAGGTTGCTTTCCTGCAGCAGCGCCAGGATCAGTGCCTGGTCGCGCAGGGCGCTACCATAGTCGGCCATCCAGCCTTTACCGCGGCTGATGCCCAGGCCCGCCTGCAGGGCCTGCTCGGCACGCGGCTTGTCGCCCATCTTGTCCAGCGCCACCGCCAGTTGCACCAGTGGCAGGCCGGAGCGGGCATCGGCGCGGCGTTCGAACAGGCCACGCAGGGCACCCAGCGGCGCCTGCTGGCTGCGCGACAGCACCAATGCCGCATAGGCCTGCACGGCGAAGCGGGTGTGTTCGGCGTTCTCGCTGTAGTCGACTTCGATCAGGTTGCGCTCCTGCAGGTAACGCAGCAGGCGCTCGCTGGCCTTCTTCAGCGCTTCGGCCGGCACACCATAGCCTTGGTCACGGGCGCGCAGCAGGAAGTCGGTGACATAGGCGGTCAGCCAGTATTCTTCTTCGCTGTCCGAGCTCCACAGGCCGAAGCTGCCGTTGTAGCGCTGCATGCCCAGCAGGTGCTCGATACCCATCTCGATCTTGCGCTTGCGCACATCGGCAGGCTCGCCCTTGATACCCAGGCGCTTGAGGCTGTCGGCATCGGCATACAGCGACGGGTAGAGGCCGCTGGTGGTCTGCTCCAGACAACCGTAGGGGTAGGCTTCGAGGGCACGGATCTGCTCGGCCAGGTTCAGCGGTGGCCGGCTTGACAAGGCCAGGCTGGCTTCAAGCCCGGCGGGTTCGAAGGCGGCCAGGTCTGCTTCAGGCAGGGTCCATGGCTGGTCCTTCAAGGCCACGCGGTAGTGCTTGAGCATCGCCGGGTAGGCCGGGCGCACGCCCAGCGTCCACTCGCGCTCGAACGCGCCGGTCGGCTCGTTCGGCAGTTGCAGGCCAGTGACCCGCACATGCACCTTGCCCTGCCCCAGGCCACCCTGGGCCTGCACCGGGATCATCAGCGTCGAGCGCTGGCCTTCAGCCAGGGCAACGTTCTGCACGGCGTTGGCCGCCAGGCTCAGCTGCCCTTCGGTGCTGATCTCCACGTTCAGCTGCTGGGCACGGCCCGACAGGTTGGCCAGGTCCAGCGCAAGGTTGGTGCGGTCGCCACCGGCCAGGAAACGCGGCGCCGAGAGCTCGGCGATCAGCGGCGCGGCGACCACGGTCTTGCCTTCGGCCATGCCGAACTGTTCCTCGGTCCAGGCCTGGGCCATCAGCCGCAGTTCGCCATTGAAGTCGGGGATATCGACCGTGGCCTGGCCCTCACCCTTGTCGTCCAGGGTCACCGGCAGGCTCTGCTGGGCGACGATGGTCACCGTGGTGTTGGGGCGCTTGCCACCCTTGGCCATCGCCGCGTCGCCACCAAATGCCAGGCTGGCCAGGCGGCCCTGGCCGGCTTCGATCAACTGGCCGTAGATATCCAGCTGGTCAGCACCGTAAGCCTTGCGCCCGAACAGGCTGGCGAACGGGTCGGGGGTCTTGAAGTCGGTGATGTTGAGGATGCCCACATCCACCGCCGACAACAGCACATGCACCTGTTTCGGCACGCTGCCATCGGCATTTGCAGCCTTGACCTTCACGGTCAGCGGCTGTTTCGGGCGCATTTTCTCCGGCGCCTGCAGGCTCACCGCCAGCTTGCGCTCGGCGCGGTTCAGCGGCAGGTGCAGCACGCCCACCGCGCGTTTCGGCGTGGCGTTGGCCTTGCGCTCACCCGGGCGGATCACCAGCGCGCTGATGTACAGGTCGTGGCGGGCCCACTGCTTGTCCAGCTGCACGTCGAACGTCTTGCCCTCGGCGGGCACGTCGATCTCCTGCCACCACAGCGGGCCATCGCTGGACTCGATCATCAGGTAGCCACTGCCGGCTGCGGGCGGGGTGACGGTGACCTTGGCGGTAGCGCCGTCGGCGTAGGCCGGTTTGTCCAGTGCCAGCTTGACCTGGTCCGGTCGCACCGCGCCGCCTTCGGCGTTGTCCTGGGCGCGGTAGCCAGCCCAGAAGCGCGCGCTGGACACAAGGCCCGTCTCCGGGTCCTCCACCTCGACACGGTACGGGCCCCATTCCACCTGGAAGCTCAGCTTGGCGGTGGAGCCGGCCTTGACGCTGACGGTCTCTTCGCTCTGGGTGAGGAACTTCTCGTTGTAGGCGTAGCTCCAGCCATCGCTCTGCGAGTAGTTCCAGTAGTAGTCGCGGCGCTCGCGTACCAGCCGCACCTTGAGGTCGTTGGCTGCCAGCTTCTTGCCGTTGCGGTCGGCCACCAGGAACTCGAACTCCACCGGCCCGTCACTGTCGGTTTCCTCGCCGTCGAACAGGCCACGCAGGCCTGGCAGGCGCTCGGCCGGCCAGATGGGTTGTTCCAGGCGCCGGGTGATCGGCCGGCCACCGGACTCCTGCAGGCTGGCCTGCACGGTCAGTTGCAGCGGCGAGCGGGCTTCGGCCCAGCGGCTTTCGATATCGACCACGGCCTTGCCGGCCTGGTCGAGGGTGACTTCGTCCAGCTCAAGATCCTGGTTCAGCTCGGTTTCGGTGACCGAGCCGAACTGGTAGCCAGGCAGCGCCGGTACCGCCTCGCGCAGAGGGCGAACATAGGCCTGGCCGCTCAGGCGGTTGCCGGCAGCCGGGGCGCCGTAGAGGTAACGGCCATTTACATGGATGCGCGCATCCTGATCCGGAGACAACGGTTTGCTGCTGCCCTTGAGTTCCAGCGCCAGGCGCTCGGGCAGGAAGTCTTCGACGAGGAATTCATACACCTGCTTGCGCCCGCCGCCCAGGTCGAGCAGCAGTTGCCAGCGGCCGGTCGGGGCCTCGCTGGCCAGCTGCAGCTGGTACTGGTACAGGCCATTGCCGTCGGCTTCCCAGACGAACTTGCGGCTGACCTGCTCATCCGGGCGACGCACTTCCACGCTCACTGGCTGCGCCTTGACCGGCTTGCCGTCCTGGTCGCGCAGCAGGCCGTTGAGCAACACCGTTTCACCGGGGCGATACAGGTCACGCGGGCCAAAGATGAAAAACTGCAGCGGGTTGGCCTGCGGGCCGGTGATGTCGAACTCGGCCAGGTCCAGCGCCGCGCTGCTCAAGCGCAGCAGGGTGGTGTGCACACCCTGGGTGGCGATCAGGGTGTCCGCCTTGGGCGTGATCGGCAGCTGGGCGTGGCCATCGCTATCGGTGCTGGCCTGGGCCAGCAGCTTGCCCTTGTCGTCATGGATTTCCAGGTTGACGCCGTTCATCGCCTTGCCACCTTCCAGGGCCTGGGCGAACACATCGAGGCGGTCGCGGTAGCGATGCGCGGACACACCGATGTCGCTGAGGGTGAACAGGGTCGCTGGTTGCGAGTAGTCGTAGGTGCCCGAGGCTCGCATCACCGCCAGGTACACGCCTGGCTCCTGCAGCGGCTTGATGCCGGCGATCGGCAGCAGCACGGTCTCGCGGGTGTTGCGTGCGGGGTTGAGGTCGAAGCGGCCGCTGTAGACCAGTTCGGCCATGTCCAGGGTTTCCTTGGACTGGTAGTAGTAAAGGCTGCTGTTGCGCCCCCAGTTGACCAGGAAGGTCGAGAGCATGTCCGGCTTCACGCGGAAGAACTCGACATCGACCTTGTCGACGTTGAGGGCGATCACCGGCAGGCCCTCGGCCAGGCGCGTGGGCAGCAGCGAACCGCGGCTGGCGAAGCCGATGGTCGGCTGCATGTCGCGGGTTTCCAGGCGGCTGATCGACTCGCTGTCCAGTTGCTTGCCATTGACCGCCAGCAGGCCCTTGTCGACGGTCAGCACCAGCTTGCGCTGCGGCTCCAGGTGGCGCAGGCGCAGCTCCATCTGGTTGTCGGAGAGCTCCCAGGCGCCGTCGAGCTTGCCTTTGACGGTGTCGACCAGGTGCACTTTGCTGGCGAAGTCCTGCTTGGCATCCAGCGGCGCGGAGAAGCTGATCGACAGCGTCGCGGCGCCATCGAGCTGCACTTCGGAAACATCCAGCACCGTCAGCTCGCGGCCCTCGTAGCGTTTGGCGAGTACGGCCGGGTCTTCGCGTTGGGGTGCCGGGGTGGCGGCGGGCGCTGTGGCCGCCGGCTTTTCGGATGGCGCCGGCTTGTCCGGCGTCGAAGAGTCACAGGCACTGAGCAAGGCCAGCGCGCAGGCCAGCAACAATCCTTTGTTGAACATGGAGTAGAACTCTTTGGCAGCGTGTACGTGAGGGCAGCAACTATAGCGCAATGGCGGGTGCAGTACCTGGCGTTGCGCGTCAGGTGTGACTGTGGTCGCGCGAATTGGCTGCATGGCCGGTACACTGCTGGCTATTCAGAAAAGCGGGGGGCGCTTTGCGCCCCTTTCGCGACACAAGGCCGCTCCTACAGAGACCGCGGCAACCTGGAAGGCCTTGCAGTTCCTGTAGGAGCGGCCTTGTGTCGCGAAAGGGCTGCGCAGCAGCCCCAGGATTCCCCAGGACACCCGATGACCTCACTGACCACCGACTGGCAGCACCGCCCCACCCACCACAAGGTCTGGGCCCTGGCCGCGCCGATGATCCTGTCCAACATCTCCGTGCCGCTGGTAGCCCTGGTCGACAGCACGGTCATCGGCCACCTCCCCCACGCCCACCAGTTGGGTGCCGTAGCCGTGGGCGCCACGCTGTTCACCTTCATGGTCGGCCTGATGGGCTTCCTGCGCATGGGCTCCACCGGCTTCACCGCCCAGGCCGCCGGCCGTGGCGACGGTGCAGCGTTGCGCCAGGTGCTGGTACAAGGGCTGCTGCTGGCGGTCGGCTTCGCCCTGCTGATCGGCCTGCTGGCCCTGCCCTTCAGCCAGCTGGCGCTGCAGGCGATGCAACCTAGCGCGGCCCTGCAGCAAGCCACCGAAGACTTCTTCCATACCCGCCTGCTCGGCCTGCCCGCGGCACTGGCCAGCTACGCCCTGGTCGGCTGGTTCCTCGGCACCCAGCACGCGCGGGCGCCGCTGGCCATCCTGCTGACCACCAACCTGCTGAACATCGCCTTGAACCTGTGGTTCGTGCTTGGCCTGAATTGGGGCGTGCTGGGCTCGGCGCGGGCGTCGGTGATTGCCGAGTGGAGCGCCGCCCTGCTCGGCCTGGCCCTGACCCGCCCGGCCCTGCGCGCCTACCCGGGGCAGATCGTGTGGGCGGCGCTCAAGCGCTGGCAGGCCTGGCGGCCGCTGCTGGCGGTGAACCGCGACATCTTCCTGCGCAGCCTGGCGCTGCAACTGGTGTTCCTGCTGATAACCGTACAGGGCGCTCGCCTGGGCGAAGCCACCGTGGCGGCCAATGCCCTGCTGCTCAACGGCCTGCTGCTGACTGCCTATGCGCTCGACGGGTTGGCGCATGCGGTGGAGGCCCTGTGCGGCCATGCCATTGGCGCCCGCGACCGCGACACATTGCGCCGCTCGCTGGTGGTGGCCTGTGGCTGGTCGCTGATCACCAGCCTGGGGTTTGCCGGGTTGTTCCTGCTGGGCGGGCACCTGTTCATCGATTTGCAGACCGACATCGAGAGTGTGCGGGCAGCGGCCTATCCGTACCTGCCGTACCTGGCATTGCTGCCGTTGATTGCGGTGTGGAGTTACTTGCTGGATGGCTTGTTCATCGGCGCGACACGGGCGCGGGAGATGCGTAATGCGATGTTGCTGTCGGTGGTGATTGCGCTGCCTTTGGGAGTGCTCATGGGTGGGTTTGGCAACCATGGGTTGTGGTTGGCGTTTCTCGGGTTCATGGCGTTGCGGGCGGTGACGTTGGGGTGGGTGGGGTGGCGGTTGCAGGAAAAAGGGCTTTGGGTTCAGTAATGCCGGGGCCGCTCCCACATTGATCGGCGTACTCAGGACTTTGTGGGAGCGGCCTTGTGTCGCGAAATGAGGGCGAAGCCCTCACCTGCGGATTCACAGCCACACACAATCCCAATGTGGATAATCACCAGCCCGCCGCACCAGGCCAGCCCGAATGGGATTGGCTATGATGTAGCGCGCCACTGCCTTCACATCCTCCTCGCGGCGCAAAGCCCGGTCATGAAAGCTGGTCTGCCAGATATGCCGCCTTTCAGCCCCCACCTTGTACAGCGCACAACTGCTTCTGGACTTGAACTCGCACATCAGCCTACCCAGGGTCGACGGCCCAAGCTCGACAAGCCAGTGAAGATGATCCGGCATCAAGACCCACGCCAGAGACCGACACGCCTTGCGCTCTTCGCTGAGCCGCAATTGCTGGATAACTGTTCTGGCGAACAAGAAGTCTTTGAACAACGGTGTTCGGTTGCGGGTGGTCGTGGTGAGCAGGTAGAGACGCCCTGGATCGGACACTCGGCCACTACGTAAACGATGGGAGCCGGGACTTTCCATGTCATCCTCCTTTGAACATTGCATTCAAAGGTAGCGGCGCTGATGCGATAGGCGAGGACTGGACCATTACCAGGTATGACGCGGTGAGGGCTTCGCCCTCATATCGCGACGCAAGGCCGCTCCCACAAAAAAGCGGGAGCGGCCTGGCAATTATGACGACAGGTACGAAGACCGGGTCAGACCAAGGCGCAGGGCATCCAGGAACTGGGTCCGCTCCCGCGCAGTGATCTTGGCGCTGGCCACCTTGTCACGGTAGTGCGTCATCAACTCCTCCGGCGACAGGTGCACATAGCGCAGCATGTCTTCGATGGTGTCGTGGGTCTCGATACCAGCGTGGTACACGCTACCGTCGGCGTTCTGGTAGATGTTCACCGAGTCGGTGTCACCGAACAGGTTGTGCATGTCACCGAGGATTTCCTGGTAGGCACCGACCAGGAACACACCCAGCAGGTAGTCCTCGCCCTCCTTCACCGCATGCACCGGCATGCTGGTCTCGATGCTCTGCTCGTCGACGTACTGGTTGATCTTGCCGTCGGAGTCGCAGGTCAGGTCCTGCAGCACGGCACGACGCATCGGCTCTTCGTCCAGGCGGTGCAGCGGGATGATCGGCAGTACCTGGCCGATGGCCCAGGTGTCCGGCAGGCTCTGGAACACCGAGAAGTTGCAGATGTACTTGTCGGCCAGCTTGTCGTTGAGCTCGTCCAGCACCTGGCGGTGCGAGCGCTGGCGGGCTTTCAGCGAGTTGTGCAGGCGGCGGCACACGGCAAAGTAGCACTGCTCGGCCAGGGCCTTCTCGGCCAGGCTGATCTTGCCATCGGCATACTGCGCAGCCACGTCACCCATGTAGTGGGTGGCGCGCCAGTAGGTCTCGGTCACCATCTCGATGTCGGTCGGGCCGAGCAGGTCGACCAGCCACTGCACGGTCTCGGGCAGGGCTTCCTTGTTCTCGATGGTCGGCACATCGTCGTTGTGCTTCTCGACGTCGGTCACCTGAATCACCAGCATAGCGTGGTGCGCGGTCAGCGAACGGCCGCTCTCGGAGAAGATGTGCGGGTGCGGCAAGCCCTGCGCGTCGCAGAACTCCTTGAGCATGCCCACCACCACGCCGGCGTAGTCGTCCATGTCGTAGTTGATCGAGCTGGCATTGCGCGAGTGGGTACCGTCGTAGTCCACGCCCAAACCACCGCCAACGTCGATATGGTCGACCGGCAGGCCCAGCGCACGCAGCTCACCGTAGTAACGGATGGCTTCCTTGAAGCCGTGCTGGTAGTCGGCCAGATTGGCGATCTGCGAACCCATGTGGAAGTGCAGCAGGCGGATACCCTGGTCCAGGCCGGCATCGCGGAAGCGCTGCACCACCGAGATCAGCTGGGCGGCGGACAAGCCGAACTTGGACTTCTCGCCACCGGTGTCGGCCCACTTGCTCGAGGCCAGCGACGACAGGCGCACGCGCAGGCCGACCTGCGGCTTGACCTTGAGTTCGGCAGCCTCATCGATCACCAGGGCCACTTCCGACTCTTTCTCGATGACGATGAACACGTTGTGGCCGAGCTTCTGGCCCATCAGCGCCAGGCGGATGAACTCGCGGTCCTTGTAGCCGTTGCAGACGATGGTGCCGCCCTTCGGCGCCAACGCCAGCACTGCCAGCAGCTCGGGCTTGGAGCCGGCTTCCAGGCCAATGGAGACGTTCTGCGTGGCGATGATGTTTTCCACCACCGCTTCCTGCTGGTTGACCTTGATCGGGTACAGCGCGGTGTACTTGCTCTGGTATTCCAGGCGCGCGATGTTGGCATCGAAGGCGCCGGTCAGCTGGCGCACGCGGTCTTGCAGAATGTCGGGGAAGCGCACCAGCAATGGCAGCGACAGGCCGCTCTGGCGCAATTCGTCGACCTGTTCGAACAGGTCGATCGGTGCGCTTTTGGGGCCGTTGGGGCGTACTTCGACGCGCCCGGCTTCATTGATGGCGAAATAACCAGCGCCCCAATGGCGGATACCATAAACACTGCGGCTGTCGGCCACGGTCCATTGGCTACCATCGTCTTTGCGTGTGCGTCGTACGGACATTCAAGTCCCCTATAGATAAGTCGAAGACACTGCCCCGCAAGGAGGCGGGCGCAGTGTAAAAGCCAAAAATGACGATTCGTCCGTGCCCTCGGGTAGACCCTGGTCACGGCAACGAGTTTAGAAAGCACTGGGCAAAAAATCGCGTGGCCGCATCAGCCGCCGGATTTTTTCGCCTTGAAGCCCTGCTTGGTCAGCTCACCGATCAGCAGTTCGACATGGTCGCCCTGAATTTCGATGACCCCATCCTTCAGGGCGCCACCGGTACCGCAGCGGCGCTTGAGGGTAGAGGCCAGCTCCTTGAGCTGATCGAGCGGCAGCGGCACGCCGGTGACGGTGGTCACGGTCTTGCCGCCGCGGCCCTTGCTTTCGCGGCGCACACGGGCAATGCCATCGCCCTCGGGGATGACCTGCTGCTTGCAGGTACAGGCATCCACCGGCTGGCTACAGTCGGGGCAGTGCCGACCGGTGTCGGTGGAGTAAACGAGACCGCCAAGGGCGGCGAAGGAAGAAGCTTTCTTGGCCACTTTTGTTCCTCTGTGCTGAGGACAAAAACTGGTCGGCCCCAGGGGGTTGAGCCCGACCGCGAAGCCCCACTCTGGCAGGGGCGGCGCTACCACCGCAAGACCTGCGGCAGCCCGAAAAGGGCGCGCAGTGTAACGATAAATCCGGCCGTTGCTAAGTACTGGAATGCGGCATTTTGCGAATGTTTTGCGACCCCTTCGCGGGTAAACCCGCTCCCACAGGTACTGCGCAGGTTTCACGACCTGTGAAATCCCTGTGGGAGCGGGTTTACCCGCGAAGGGGCCGGCATGGGCCACGCATCTATTTGAGGCTGGCTTTATAGCGCTGCAACGCCGCCAACGAGTCCGGGCAATACGGCTTGGTCAGGCTTTCTTGCTCAGCCTGCTCCAGGCCAATGAAGCGTGCCTCGATCACCTCTTCCGGCTGTAACCGCAACGGCGCATCCGACACCGCCGAATACACCGCACACCACAAGTGGCTATCCGGCTGGTCAAAGTAGAACCGCTCATGAAAACGCAGCTCCACACCGTCGATCCCCAGCTCCTCGGCCAGCTCCCGCGCCGCCGAATCGGCATACGCCTCCCCGGCCGTCACCATGCCGCCTGCCGCCACATCCCAGTACCCCGGGTACAGCGCCTTGCTCAGGGTGCGCCGGTGCACGCACAGCTCACCGGCACTGTTGAACAGCAGAATGAACGTGCAACGCCCGATCAGGCCGCGCTCGCGCAGTTCGGCGCGGGGCAAGGCACCCAGCACCTGGTCGGCTTCGTCCACCCAGGTGACCAGTTCTCGGTCGGAAGCCGCCCGGTGGGCGGCCTCGTTCGGGCTGATCGCCATCATCAACCCTGCGACAGCAGCTGACGCAGGTCGATGACCGCCGCGTTGGCCCGGGAAATGTAGTTGGCCATGACCAGCGAGTGGTTGGCCCACATGCCGAAGCCGCTGCCGTTGAGTACCATCGGGCTCCACAGGGCTTCCTGCGAGGCTTCCAGCTCACGGATGATCTGGCGCACACTGACCGTGGCGTTCTTCTTCGCCAGCACGTCGGCAAAGTCCACCTCGATGGCGCGCAGCAGGTGCGACAGCGCCCAGGCCTGGCCTCGGGCTTCGTAGAACACGTTGTCGATCTGCAGCCATGGGGTTTCCACCAGCTCCTCGTCCACCTGCGGTGCCTGGCCGGCGACCAGCGACTCGGTCTTCAGCGTGGTGTTGAGCTTGACCCGGCCAACGCTGGCCGACAGGCGCTGCGACAGCGAGCCCAGGCGGGTGGCCACGTCACCCAGCCAGTTGTTCAGGTTGTCGGCACGGGTGTAGAAGATTGCGCCCTTGTCGCCGGCAGCCAGACGGGTCTGGTAGCGGGTCAGCGACTTGATGCCCTCTTCGAACTCCGACTCGCTCGATGGCAGGATCCAGCTCTTGTTGTCGAAGTTGAAACGCGGCTCGGCCTTGGCCAGGTCGGCGTCTTCGGTCGACTGCGACTGCGAACGGGCGAAGTCCTTGCGCAGGGCACGGGACAGGTCGCGCACCTGGACCAGCACGCCATATTCCCAGCTCGGCATGTTGTCCATCCACAGCCCTGGCGGGAAGCGGTCGTTGGAAATGTAGCCACCGGGCTTGTTCAGCAAGGTGCCGGCCACGGTCTTGAGGGTTTCGATAGTGGTGTAGCCCACCACCATCTGCTGGCCGGTACGCTCGGCTGCGGCCTGGGCGTTCTGCTGCACCGGGAACAGCTCCGGCTCCTGGCTCCAGTACCAGCCCAGGCCGATACACACCAGCAGGTACAACCCGATCAGGGTCCCCAGGGCACGGCTCCAGAGGCCGCCAAGGTAGCTACGGGCGGCGGCGCCACGGCCGTCGACACGCTCGCGGGGCTCGGCTTTGGCCTCGCGGTTTTTCCAGTCCAGCATGGCTTTGTCCTTAATCAGTCACGACGGTTCAGGGGCTTGGACCACAGGCCTGCGCCAGGGTGCCACGGCAAGCCCGCGTGGCAGCACTATAAAGCAGACACCGCCTTACGCATAAGCGACCAATCGGTCAGCAACTGAATATTCGTTCTGGCCGCTTTGTTGAGGCAGCGCACTCACGCGCCTGAAAAGAACTGCTAGCATAGAGCCATCATCGCCCCTGCACACCCCAACCTACAAGTAGCCAGGACATGAGCCAAGCAGCCGAGCCGAGCCCGTTGTGCCCCGCCCAACAGCTGACGCGTAGCGGCCTGCGCAAGGACGACCCGCTCGACCAGGTGCTGCTGCCGCCCCTGCGCAAGCCGGTGTATATCCTGCTGCAGGACCACGAACGTGCCCAGCGCCTGGCCCAGCAACTGGAATTCTTTGGCCTGGTGGTGCAGGCGCTGGCCAGCGCCGCGGCGTTTCAGGCCTCGATCGGCGAATACCCGCCCTCGGCCATCATCATGGATGTCGACTTCAACGGTGCCGGCCAAGGCTTGCTGCTGGCTGCCCAGGTGCAGCAGGGGTTGGCCCGGCATATACCGCTGCTGTTCTTCAGCCACCACGAAACCGACACCCCGACCCGCCTGGCCGCCGTGCGCGCCGGTGGCCAGGACTTCCTCACCGGCACCCTGGAAGCCTCCAGCCTGCTGGAAAAGGTCGAACTGCTGACCAATGCCACCCAGCATGACCCGTTGCGCGTGCTGATCATCGACGACTCACGCACCCAGGCGCTGTACACCGAGCGCGTGCTGGCCAGTGCCGGCATGATCACCCGCAGCCTGACCGACCCGATCCGCACCATGGCCGAGCTGGCCGACTTCCAGCCCGACCTGATCATCCTCGACCTGTACATGCCGGCCTGCACCGGCCCTGAGCTGGCCAAGGTGATCCGCCACAGCGACCGTTATGTGAGCGTGCCGATCATCTACCTGTCTGCCGAGGACGACCTGGACAAGCAGTTGGATGCCATGAGCGAAGGCGGTGATGACTTCCTGACCAAACCATTTCGCTCACGCCACCTGATCACCACCGTGCGCAACCGCGCCGCCCGCGCCCGGCACCTGAAGGCGCGCATGGTGCGCGACAGCCTGACCGGGTTGTACAACCACACCCACATCCTGCAACTGCTGGAAGACTGCAGCTTCCGCGCCCGTCGCGAGCAGCAGCCGTTGAGCTTTGCCATGCTCGACATCGACCACTTCAAGAAGATCAACGACCGCCACGGCCACCCCATGGGCGACCGGGTGATCAAGAGCCTGGCGCTGTTTCTCAAGCAACGCTTGCGCAAGACCGATTTCATTGGCCGTTACGGTGGTGAAGAGTTCGCCATTGTCATGCCCAATACCGCGCTGGACGCGGCGCACAAGGTGCTGGACGAAATCCGCCGGCGCTTTGCCGAGATTCTCTACCCGGCGCAGCCACGGGACTTGCAGTGCACCTTCAGTGCCGGGGTGGTGCAAATGGATGAAGGGCTGGATGCGCTGACCATGGCCAGTGCGGCGGACGAGGCGCTGTATCGGGCCAAGCATGCCGGGCGTAATTGCGTGGTGCGTGTAGAGCCCTGAATCAGGCTTTGCCTGTGCCGGCCTCTTCGCGGCTAAAGCCGCTCCCACAGGTAATCCACCGGACTGAGGGATTGCGCAGTCCCTGTGGGAGCGGCTTTAGCCGCGAAGAGGCCGGCACAGATTGATATGGAGGCACTGTGCCACTTTTTTATGGCGCCAACCCCCTGTCGTCATCACCCCGTCACAAAATCGCAATAACTTCAGCCACCGACCTCCCCCTCCCCCGCAGGAAGCTCGCGGCTATGCGCCTGAAGTGGCTGACCAATTTCAACACCCTGTTGCTGGTAACCGTGTGTATCGCCCTGGGCACCACCCTTTGGTGGTCGCAGCGGGCCCTTGAGCGCCCCTACCAGTTGATGGAGCGCTACCTGGGCCTGTCCCAGCAGTTCCAGAACCAGGCGGCCCGCAACATCCAGGGGTACCTGGGCAGTGGCGATGCCCTGCGCCACGCCGCGGCGATGGAGGCCAACCAGCAACTGCAGGCCGCGCTGGCCGAATGGCCCAGCGAACTGGCCGACAAACTGCGCCCCAGCCTGGACAGCCTGCAGGCCTTTACCGCCGCGGAGCTGCTGGCCGCTGGCAAGCTGGCCGGCGACCCGCAAGCCCTGCTGCTGCAGGCCGAGCGGGAACTGGGTGCCAACTTCGAACAACTGGCCGGCTACGCCCGCGACAGCGGCAGCGCCGACGCCAACCGCTACCTGGTGCCACTGCTCGACGCCACCGTGCACCTCGGTCGCCTGTCGCTGGCCCGGGACAAGCTGGTCAGCAGCGGTCGCCCGGAGCTGGCCGACGAAGTGGAGCGCGAGCTGCAACTGATCCGTGCCCAGGCCCAGGCGATCGACGCCTTGCCCTTGCTGGGCGTAACCCGTAGCGCCGAATCCGGTGCCGACGACTTCGCCGCGATGATGGGCCTGGAAACCCAGGCCAGCGCCCAGCAGGAAGACATTGCCGTCGGCCTCAAGCGCGAACTGCAGAGCCTGCTCGGCCGCTACCCGGCCGAACTGCAGCGCACCCGCGAACAGATCGAGCGCCGCGTCGCCCTGGCGGCCAGCACCAGCCAACGCCTGGAGGCCGTGCAACAGGCCATTGCGGCGCTGGAGCCCGAGGTACGCGCCCAGCATGGGAAAATTGCCGGCGAAGTGCGCATCATCCAGGGCCTGATGATCGGCCTGATCCTGCTTATCGCCCTGCTGATCGACACCTTGCAACGCCGCCTGGCGCGCACCCTGACCGGCCTGGCCCCGGCCCTGTCGCGCTGGGCCGAGGGTGACTTCGCCGAGGCCATCGCCCTGGGCAGGACCAACCGCGAACTGCGCGACATCCAGGAATCGCTCAACCGCCTGCGCCAATACCTGGTGGAATTGGTCGGCACCATCCGCCACAACGCCGAGCAGGTGGCTGGCAGCAGCCACGCCCTGGCCGGCATGAGCGCCGCCCTGCATGACGGCGCCGAACGCCAGGCCGGCGACACCGGGCAGATCCGCGATGCCTTGGGTGAGCTGGAAGCGACCATCCAGCAAGTGGCCGGCGACGCCAGTGCCGCAGCCGACGCCAGCCGCGATGCCGGGCGTGCAGTGGAACAGGGCCAGGCGGTGATCGGCCAGAGCCTGTCGGGGTTGCGTGAGCTGGTCGACGAGGTGCAGGGCAACGCCCGCATGATCGAGCAACTGGCGGAGGAGTCGGCCACCATCGGTGGCGTGCTGACGGTGATCCGCTCGATTGCCGAGCAGACCAACCTGCTGGCGCTGAATGCCGCGATCGAAGCGGCCCGCGCCGGTGAGATGGGCCGTGGTTTCGCCGTGGTAGCCGATGAGGTGCGTTCGCTGGCACAGCGCACCACCGGTGCGACCGGCGAGATTCAGACACTGATCGACCGCTTGCAGCAGGCAGCCAGAAGTTCGGTGGCCGGGATGCGTGCGCAGCTTGAGCATGCCGAGGCCACGGCCAACCAGGCGCAGGCGGCGGATGGGGCGCTGGACGAGATTGTCTGTGCCATTCGCACCATTTCGGACACTGCGGTGCGGATTGCCGATGTCACGGCGCAGCAGAGTGGTGCCGTGAGCGAGATTCGCGACCACAGCGAGCGGATTCATGAGCTGGGTGAGGACAACCTGCAGCGCATTGGCGAGGGGCGCGAGCAAGGCGAGCAGTTGCTGAGCCTGGGCGGTGAGCTGAACCGGGCGGTGCGGGCCTTCAGGGTCTAGGTTGGCCTGTACCGGCCTCTTCGCGGGTAAACCCGCTCCCACAGGGATAGCGCATGGCTTGAGGTTTATGCGGTCGAGGTGGGAGCGGGTTTACCCGCGAAGAGGCAGGCACAGGCAGTACATGAGCCAGCGGCCATGTGTCGCCCCCGCCACCCGCATGGCCCCAACCTGCACCAACTCCGCTATCATGCCCAGCACGTTCCACCTCGCGAGTCCGCCATGCGCCGCCTGTTTTTCCTGCTGTTCCTGCTGCTGGCCAGCCCTGCCTTCGCCACGGGCCTGCTCGACAACCGCCCCAGCGCCACCCTCGGCGCAGCTTCGCTGGCCAACAACGCCGACTTCCTGCCGGTACACGAGGCCTTCAAGCTCAGCCTGGTCCAGGCCGATGCGCAAACCATCAAGCTGCGCTTCGTCGCTACCGACGGCTACTACCTCTATCGCCACCGTTTCCAGTTCCGCACCGAACCGGCCGACATTGCCCTGGGCACACCAAACATCCCCAAGGGCGAGGCCAAGCACGATGAGTTCTTCGGTGATGTCGAGGTATACCACGGCGTGCTCGATATCGAGCTGCCGCGCAACGACCCGCGTGCCTTCACCCTGCTGGTGGGCTACCAGGGCTGCGCCGACAAAGGCCTGTGCTACCCCCCGGAAACCGCACGCCTGAGCATTGATGGCGAAGGCGGCGCAAGCACCCCGGCCAGCGCTGAACACGCCTGGACCTGGAAGTCGCTGCTGCTGTTCTTCCTCGCCGGGGTGGGCCTGACGTTCACCCCCTGCGTGCTGCCGATGCTGCCGATCCTCTCCGGCGTGGTGCTGCGTGGCCAGGCCGGCGGCCTGCGCGGGCTGGCGCTGTCGCTGGCCTACGTGCTGCCGATGGCAGCCAGCTTCGCGGTACTCGGCGCCCTGATGGGGCTGTTCGGCGCCGGCCTGAACCTGCAGGCGCGCCTGCAGTCGGCCTGGGTGCTGGTGCCCTTCGCGCTGTTCTTCGTGGTGTTCGCCCTGGCCATGTTCGGCCTGTTCGAACTGAAACTGCCGCAAGCCCTGAGCAACCGCCTGAACAATGTCGCCAGCCACACCCGGGGCGGCTCGCTGCTGGGCGCGGCAATACTGGGCGTACTCTCCAGCCTGCTGGTTTCGCCCTGTGTGTCGGCGCCGCTGGCCGGTGCGTTGCTGTACATCAGCGCCAGCGGCGATGCCCTGGGCGGCGCACTCAAGCTGTTCGCCCTGGGCCTGGGCATGGGCGCACCATTGCTGCTTGTAGCTACCGGTGGCGCGGCCTGGCTGCCGAAAAGCGGCCCTTGGCTGAACACGGTGAAGAACGCCATCGGCGTCCTGCTGCTGGGCTTGGCCATCGGCTTGCTCAGCCGTGTGCTGCCAGGCCCGCTGACCTTGCTGCTGGTCGGTTTCCTCGCCGCTGGCGTGGCGCTGTTCCTCGGTGCCCTCGAATTTGTCGTCAAGACCGCGCGCCAGCGCCTGGCCCAATTGCTCGGCCTGGCCCTGCTGGTGTACGCCCTGGCCTGCTGGTACGGCGCCCTCAGCGGCCACGGCGACCCACTGCGCCCGCTGCCGCCGGCAACCCTTGTGGCCACCGGCAACGGGGCGGCGGTGCAGGCGGATAGCTGGCAGACCATCACTACCCCCGCCGCACTGGACGCCGCCCTGGCCCGGGCCAAGGCGGCCGGCCAGCCGGTACTGCTGGACTGGTACGCCGACTGGTGCATCAGCTGCAAGGTGATCGAGCGCGAGGTGCTCACCGCCCCGCAGGTGCAAGCGCAACTGGCTGGCTTCAAGTTGCTGCGTTTCGACATCACCGAAAGCAATGCCGAACAACGCAGCCTGCTCGACCGCTACCAGCTGTTCGGCCCTCCCGCCCTGTTGTTCTTTGCCGCGAACGGTAGCGAAATAACCGCTGATCGGGTCATTGGCGAGATAAATGCCGGTGAATTCGCGCAAATTCTGACACGCGTGCGCGGCAAAGTCGGTCTATAACTTCCCGCGAGCTGTGAAAAATCCTGAAATCAGTGACCAAATTTAATTATTTGGTCACATACTTCGCGCGAACCTCGGACATCGTGCTGGCTATTGCCGGGAACTGGACACTTGCCGTCGCTTTACGGCACACTCGCCGCGCTGTGTCGAATTGCCCTACAAATCCAAGGAATCCGCAGATGGCAACGCTACTGGTGCTCCACGGCCCCAACCTCAACCTGCTCGGTACCCGCGAGCCTGGCCACTACGGCGCCGTGACCCTGGCCCAGATCAACCAGGACCTGGAGCAACGTGCCCGCGCCGCAGGCCACCATCTGCAGTACCTGCAGAGCAACGCCGAATACGAACTGATCGACCGCATTCACGCCGCACGCAACGAGGGTGTGGACTTCATCCTGATCAATCCGGCTGCTTTCACCCACACAAGCGTCGCATTACGTGACGCATTGCTTGCGGTGAGCATCCCATTCATCGAAGTGCATTTGTCCAACGTGCACAAACGCGAACCGTTCCGCCACCACTCCTACTTTTCCGATGTTGCCGTAGGGGTGATCTGCGGCCTGGGCGCCAGCGGTTATCGCCTGGCCCTGGAGTCCGCGCTGGAACAACTGGCTGCCAACGCACAGCCCAAATGATGAAAACCCTGGCCTCAGTGGGCCAGGGTTCGAGAGAAACGTTTCAGATACGTTTTTTGTATTTCGCCCCCTGACCGAACCTTTGGGAGTTGATGATTAATGGATATCCGTAAAGTCAAGAAACTGATCGAGCTGCTGGAAGAGTCTGGCATCGACGAACTGGAGATCAAGGAAGGCGAAGAGTCGGTCCGTATCAGCCGTCACAGCAAGACCCCAGCTGCCCAGCAGTACTTCGCACCGGCTCCGGTAGCCGCTGCCCCTGTTGCTGCCCCGGTCGCCGCTGCCGCTCCGGCCGCTGAAGTCGCTGCCGCTGCCCCGGCCCTGAAAGGCACCGTGATCCGCTCGCCGATGGTAGGTACCTTCTACCGCAAGCCTTCGCCGACCTCGCCGAACTTCGCTGAAGTTGGCCAGAGCGTGAAGAAAGGCGACACCCTGTGCATCGTCGAAGCCATGAAGATGATGAACCACATCGAAGCCGATGTTGGCGGTGTCATCGACGCCATCCTGGTAGAAGACGGCCAGCCGGTTGAGTTCGACCAGCCGCTGTTCACCGTCGTTTGAATCGCGGAGAGCCAACGATGTCTGGGAAGCTCGAAAAAGTCCTGATCGCCAACCGCGGGGAAATTGCCCTGCGGATCCTGCGTGCCTGCAAAGAGCTGGGCATCAAGACCGTCGCCGTGCACTCCACTGCCGACCGTGAACTGATGCACCTGGGCCTGGCAGACGAGTCGGTCTGCATCGGCCCTGCATCGTCCAAGGATTCCTACCTGCATATCCCGGCGATCATCGCTGCCGCCGAAGTGACCGGCGCCACCGCGATCCACCCGGGCTACGGCTTCCTGGCGGAAAACGCCGACTTCGCCGAGCAGGTGGAAAAATCCGGTTTCGCCTTCATCGGCCCGAAAGCCGACACCATTCGCCTGATGGGCGACAAGGTTTCGGCCAAGGACGCGATGATCAAGTCGGGCGTACCGACTGTGCCGGGCTCCGATGGCCCGCTGCCGGAAGATGAAGAAGTCGCCCTGGCGATTGCTCGTGACGTCGGCTACCCGGTGATCATCAAGGCCGCCGGTGGCGGTGGTGGTCGCGGCATGCGCGTGGTGCACAAGGAAGAGGACCTGATTTCCTCGGCCAAGCTCACCCGTACCGAAGCCGGTGCAGCCTTCGGCAACCCGATGGTCTACCTGGAGAAGTTCCTGACCAACCCACGTCACGTGGAAGTACAGGTACTGTCCGACGGCCAGGGCAACGCCATCCACTTGGGCGACCGTGACTGCTCGCTGCAGCGCCGTCACCAGAAGGTACTGGAAGAAGCGCCAGCCCCGGGCATCGACGAGAAAGCCCGTCAGGAAGTGTTCAAGCGCTGCGTCGATGCGTGCATCGAGATCGGCTACCGTGGTGCGGGTACTTTCGAGTTCCTGTACGAGAACGGCCGCTTCTACTTCATCGAGATGAACACCCGCGTGCAGGTTGAGCACCCGGTGTCGGAGATGGTGACCGGTATCGACATCGTCAAGGAGATGCTGAGCATCGCCGCTGGCAACAAGCTGTCGTTCCGCCAGGAAGACGTGGTCATCCGTGGCCATGCGCTGGAATGCCGTATCAACGCCGAAGACCCGAAGAAGTTCATCCCGAGCCCAGGCAAGGTGAAGCACTTCCACGCCCCGGGCGGCAACGGCGTGCGTGTGGATTCGCACCTGTACAGCGGTTACTCGGTTCCGCCGAACTACGACTCGCTGATCGGCAAGCTGATCACCTACGGCAAGGACCGCGACGAAGCCATGGCGCGCATGCGCAATGCCCTGGACGAGATCGTCGTCGACGGCATCAAGACCAACATCCCGCTGCACCGCGACCTGGTGCGTGATGAAGGTTTCTGCAAAGGCGGCGTCAACATTCACTACCTCGAGCACAAACTGGCTAGCCAGGAGTGATCGCGTAGTGTGATGTACCGAAACCCCGGACTTGTGCCGGGGTTTTTTATTGCCTGGGGGATCCTGGGGCCGCTTTGCGGCCCATCGCGACACAAGGCCGCTCCCACAGGGTTTCGCAAGGTCTCAAGGTTGACGCTGTACCTGTGGGAGCGGCCTTGTGTCGCGAAAGGGGCGCAACGCGCCCCCAGGGCCCTACCCCTTCATCCGCGGCATCTCGATGTGGTGCTCATGCACCCGCCGGTACAAGGTCGCCCGCGATATTCCCAAAGCCCGCGCCGCATCGGCCGGCTTCCAGCGATGGCGGATCAGCGCATCCAGCAGCAACTGCCGGGCCGGACAAGACATGCTGCTTTCCGCCGAAGCGAGCACCTCGCCGCGTACTTCCTGCGGCAGGTCCTGCACCTGCACCCGCCCGCCCTCGCTCACCGCACAGGCATAGCGCAACACCTGCCGCAGCTGGCGCAGGTTCCCCGGCCAGCGGTAAACCAGCAGCGCCTGCAGCGCATCATCCGCCAACACCACCTCGACCCCGCAGGCCTCGGCCTCCTCGGCCAGCAACTGGTGAATCAACCCCAAGCGGTCCTCACGCTCGCGCAGCGGCGGCAACGCGAAGCGGGCATTGGCCAGGCGGAAGTACAGGTCCTCACGAAAACGCCCATCCTCCACCATCGCCGCCAAATCGCGGTGGGTCGCGCAAATCACCTGGATATCCACCCGCTCCCGCCGCGCTGCGCCCAGCGGCGCCACTTCACCCTCGGCCAGCACGCGCAGCAACCGGGTTTGCAGGTTCAGCGGCATGTCGCCTATTTCGTCGAGGAACAGCGTGCCGCCATCGGCCTGCTGCAACAGCCCCTGCATGCCTTTGCTGGAAGCCCCGGTGAAGGCCCCGGCCACATAGCCGAACAGCTCGCTCTCGATCAGGCTTTCCGGAATGGCCGCGCAGTTCAGGGTGACGAACGGGCCATCGCGACGCAGGCTTTGCTGATGCAGCTGGCGGGCGAATACCTCTTTGCCGGCCCCCGTCTCGCCTTGCACAAGCACCGCCAGGTTGCAGTCCTTGACCCGCGTGGCCAGGCGCAAATGCTGCTCGATGCGGGCGTCCTGGGCCTGGCGCAACGGCTGCGCACGCTGGCGCTGGCGGGGTGCGCTGACCCGGCCGTACAGCCCACCCAGGCCCGGCAGGCGTTGAGCGGACGATGCGTTCACGCGGCGCAGCTGGTCCATGTCGAACAGCTCGCCAATGTGCTCGGGCAAACGCCCCAGGTGCTCCACCAGCCGCTGGCGCGCCAGGCTGTTGATCGCCTGCAGGCGGCCATCGCCATCCCAGGCCAGCAGGTAGTCGGGCTGGCTTTCCACATAACCCGGCGTGCCATGGGCACGCATCACCCAATGGCCCTGGGCACTGTGCATGAAAAAGGCATTTTCGATCTCGCGGGCAGTCTGCTCGACCAGTTGGCGGATCAGGTGCTGGCTGCGGCGGTCGTCCGGCGACTGCAAGGCTGAGACATCCACCACGCCCAGCAACTCGCCCAATGGGTCGAACACCGGTGCCGCCGTACAGGTCAGGCCAATGAACGCAGCGCGGAAGTGGTCGCGCTTGTGCACCGTGACCGGCGCCTTGCTGGTCAACACCGCCGCCACGCCGCAGGTGCCCTCCTCGCCCTCCGACCAGCAGGTGCCCAGGTACAGCCCGGCCTTGCGGCAGTCGTTGCGGATGGCCGACTCGACCCGGTAATCGATGGTGCGCCCCAAGGCATCGGTGAGCAGCACGCAGTAGTCGGCACCGCGCACCCGTTCATGCAGGCGGGCCACGGCATCGCTGGCGATACGCAGGAACAGTTCGGCGCGCTCACGGCATTCGTTGAGCAGGCTTTGGGACAGGATGCGCGGCCCCTGCTGGGACCCGGGGTCGAGGCGGTACAGCTCCATGGAACGGCGCCATGAATCGAGGATCAGCGGTGGCACCGGCGCCTGCGGCAGGCGGTCGGCATTCTTCAGCACCCTGCTGACGCAGTCGACATGGGCTCGGGAGTTCGCGGCAAGCATTCAGGCCCTCCGGTTCTCGTTGCTGTTTTTATCGTTGTCCGGCCATTAAGCGCTTCCGGGCATGCCCCGACAAGCACTGCGTGATTACCGGCCCGCTTGAGACGCAGCGTCTCAGCGTCTCGGCAACGTCGGCCCCGCACTGGCACCGGGCGTCTCGCCAGCAGAACCATCAGCACCTGCCGGAGCGCAATAAAACCGCTCTATTGCAGGCACTTCAGCCAATTCCAAAGAAGCTGGCACCGTGCTTGCTCCTGCCCTGGAAAACAAGAATACGAGGTGCGCCATGCCGCTACCCGCCCCAACCGTCGGGATCATTGCCAACCCTGCCTCTGGCCGCGACCTGCGCCGCCTGACCGCCAACGCCGGGCTCTATTCGAGTACCGACAAGGCTTCGGCGATCCAGCGCCTGCTGGCCGCCTTCGGTGCCACCGGCATCGGCCAGGTGCTGCTGCCCAGTGACATGACCGGCATTGCCGCCGCCGTGCTCAAGGCCAGCCTGGGCCCGGTCGCCCGTGACCAGCACTGGCCGGCCATCGAAATACTCGACCTGCCGCTGACCCAGACCGTTGCCGATACCCGCCTAGCCACCCGCCGCATGGTCGAACGCGGTGTGGCGATGATCGCCGTGCTCGGCGGCGACGGCACCCACAAGGCAGTTGCTGCCGAGGCCGGTGACGTACCGCTGCTGACCTTGTCCACCGGCACCAACAATGCCTTCCCCGAACTGCGCGAGGCCACCAGCGCCGGCCTGGCCGGTGGCCTGCTTGCCAGCGGCCGGGTACCGGCCAGCATCGGCCTGCGCCGCAACAAGCGCCTGCTGGTTAAGGTGCCCGAACAACAGCTTGCCGAATGGGCCCTGGTGGAGGTGGCGGTGTCGCCCCAGCGCTTCATCGGCGCTCGGGCACTGAGCCGCAGCGAGGACCTTTGCGAAGTCTTCGCCTGTTTCGCCGAACCCCATGCCATTGGCCTCTCGGCCCTGTGCGGCCTGTGGTGCCCGGTCTCGCGCCAGGACCCGCACGGCGCCTGGGTACGCCTGAACCCCGGCGCCGAGCAGGCGCTGCTCGCACCACTGGCACCCGGCCTGCTGCAAGGCTGCGGCATCACCGCCAGCGGCCCACTGACGCCCGGCGTAGCCCATCGCCTGAGCCTGGCCAGCGGCACCCTGGCATTGGACGGCGAGCGCGAAATCGAATTTTCCGAGCACGACACCCCAACCATCACCCTCGATCACCAAGGCCCGTTGAGCGTGGATGTCGAGGCCGTGCTGGCGCATGCCGCCCGCCATCACCTGCTGGCCGTACCGCGCGGCCACCGGTTGCACCCTGCAAACCCGTGTTGAGACAACCCTGGAGAACAACAAGATGTCCAATCAACTCAGTACCGAACAATTGCTGCATGCCTATGAAGTGATGCGCACCATCCGCGCCTTCGAAGAACGCCTGCACGTGGAGTTCGCCACCGGCGAGATCCCCGGCTTCGTCCACCTGTATGCCGGCGAAGAGGCTTCCGCGGCCGGGGTGATGGCCCACCTGCGCCACAGCGACTGCATCGCCTCGACCCACCGTGGCCATGGCCACTGCATCGCCAAGGGCGTGGATGTGTACGGCATGATGGCCGAAATCTACGGCAAGAAGACCGGCGTGTGCGGTGGCAAGGGCGGTTCGATGCATATCGCCGACCTGGAAAAAGGCATGCTCGGCGCCAACGGCATCGTCGGTGCCGGTGCACCGCTGGTGGCCGGGGCCGGGCTGGCGGCCAAGATCAAGGGCAGCGACGATGTGTCGGTGGCCTTCTTCGGCGATGGCGCTTCCAACGAAGGCGCCGTGTTCGAAGCCATGAACATGGCCTCGATCATGAACCTGCCGTGCATCTTCGTGGCCGAGAACAACGGCTACGCCGAAGCCACCGCCTCGACCTGGTCGGTTGCCTGCGACCATATCGCCGATCGCGCGGCCGGGTTCGGCATGCCCGGTGTCACCATCGACGGTTTCGATTTCTTTGCCGTGTACGAGGCCGCCGGTGCTGCCATCGAACGTGCACGCTCCGGGCAAGGCCCGTCGCTGATCGAGGTCAAGCTCAGCCGCTACTACGGCCATTTCGAAGGCGATGCACAAACCTACCGCGCCCCGGACGAAGTGAAGAACCTGCGCGAATCCCGCGACTGCCTCATGCAGTTCCGCAACAAGACCACCCGCGCCGGCCTGCTCACGGCTGCGCAACTGGACGCCATCGACGCCCGCGTCGAGGACCTGATCGAAGACGCCGTGCGCCGCGCCAAGTCCGATCCCAAGCCACAGCCCGCCGACCTGCTCACCGACGTCTACGTCGCCTACCCCTGAGCTGCGGATTACAAGAACAACAGGAGAATCACCATGGCAAGAAAGATCAGCTACCAGCAGGCCATCAACGAAGCCCTGGCCCAGGAAATGCGCCGCGACAACACGGTGTTCATCATTGGCGAAGACGTTGCCGGCGGCGCCGGTGCCCCCGGCGAGGATGACGCCTGGGGTGGCGTGCTGGGCGTGACCAAGGGCCTTTACCATCAGTTCCCGGGGCGCGTGCTCGACGCGCCGCTGTCGGAAATCGGCTACGTCGGCGCCGCCGTTGGTGCTGCCACCCAGGGCCTGCGCCCGGTGTGCGAGCTGATGTTCGTCGACTTCGCCGGCTGCTGCCTGGACCAGATCCTCAACCAGGCCGCCAAGTTCCGCTACATGTTCGGCGGCAAGGCGGTCACCCCGCTGGTGATGCGCACCATGTACGGCGCCGGCCTGCGCGCGGCGGCCCAGCACTCGCAGATGCTCACCTCGCTGTGGACGCACATTCCCGGCCTGAAGGTGGTCTGCCCGTCCTCGCCGTACGATGCCAAGGGCCTGTTGATTCAGGCGATCCGCGACAACGACCCGGTGATCTTCTGCGAGCACAAGCTGCTGTACAGCATGCAAGGCGAGGTACCGGAAGAGGTCTACACCGTACCGTTCGGCGAAGCCAACTTCCTGCGCGATGGTGACGACGTGACCCTGGTCACCTATGGCCGCATGGTGCATGTGGCGCTGGAAGCAGCCAACAACCTGGCCCGCCAGGGTATCGACTGCGAGGTGCTGGACCTGCGCACCACCAGCCCGCTGGACGAGGACAGCATCCTGGAAAGCGTGGAAAAGACCGGCCGCCTGGTGGTGATCGACGAAGCCAACCCGCGTTGCTCCATGGCCACCGACATCAGCGCGCTGGTGGCACAGAAGGCCTTCGGCGCGCTCAAGGGCCCGATCGAAATGGTCACCGCCCCGCATACTCCCGTGCCGTTCTCCGATGCCCTGGAAGACCTGTACATCCCTGACGCGGCGAAGATCGAGGCTGCGGTACGCAAAGTGATCGAAGCCGCAAGGAGTGCCGCATGAGCCAGATCCATACCCTGACCATGCCCAAGTGGGGCCTGTCGATGACCGAGGGCCGGGTGGACACCTGGCTGAAGCAGGAAGGTGACGAAATCAACAAGGGCGACGAGGTGCTGGACGTCGAGACCGACAAGATCAGCAGCAGCGTCGAAGCCCCGTTCAGCGGCGTATTGCGCCGCCAGGTGGCCAGGCCTGATGAAACCCTGCCGGTCGGTGCCCTGCTGGCGGTGGTGGTGGAAGGCGAAGCCGAAGAGGCTGAGATCGATGCCGTGGTGCAGCGCTTCCAGGCCGAGTTCGTCGCCGAGGGTGGCGCCGACCAGGCCCAGGGGCCGGCCCCGCAGAAGGCGCAAGTGGGGGGCCGCCTGCTGCGCTGGTTCGAGCTGGGCGAAGGCGGCACGCCACTGGTGTTGGTGCACGGTTTTGGCGGCGACCTCAACAACTGGCTGTTCAACCACCCGGCGCTGGCTGCCGAGCGACGGGTGATCGCCCTCGACCTGCCGGGCCATGGCGAGTCGGCCAAGGCCCTGCAACGGGGCGACCTGGATGAGTTGAGCGAAACCGTGCTGGCCCTGCTCGACCACCTGGACATCGCCAAGGCCCACCTGGCCGGCCACTCCATGGGCGGCGCGGTCAGCCTGAACGTGGCGCGCCTGGCGCCGCAGCGGGTGGCCAGCCTGAGCCTGGTGGCCAGTGCCGGGCTGGGCGAGGCGATCAACGGGCAGTACCTGCAAGGCTTCGTCGCTGCCGCCAACCGCAATGCCCTCAAGCCGCAGATGGTGCAGCTGTTTGCCGACCCGGCACTGGTCACCCGGCAGATGCTGGAGGACATGCTCAAGTTCAAGCGCCTGGAAGGGGTGGACGACGCGTTGCGCCTGTTGGCATCGGCCATCGCCGACGGCGACCGGCAGCGCCACGACCTGCGCGGGGTGCTGGGGCAGCACCCGGCCCTGGTGGTGTGGGGCGGCAAGGACGCGATCATCCCGGCTAGCCATGCCGAAGGGTTGGAGGCTGAAGTGCTGGTACTGCCCGAGGCTGGGCACATGGTGCAGATGGAGGCGGCCGAACAGGTCAACCAGCAACTGCTCGCGTTCCTGCGCAAGCACTAAGCCCTTTCCGTGAGCCTGGAGAACAACAATGAATGACCTGAGCCACACCCACATGCGTGCCGCCGTCTGGCATGGCCGCAATGATATTCGCGTCGAACAGGTGCCCCTGCCGGCCGACCCTGCGCCCGGCTGGGTACAGATCAAGGTGGACTGGTGCGGAATCTGCGGCTCCGACCTGCACGAATACGTCGCCGGCCCGGTATTCATCCCGGTGGAGGCACCGCACCCGCTGACCGGCATCCAGGGCCAGTGCATCCTCGGCCACGAGTTCTGCGGCCAGATCGCCAAGCTGGGTGAAGGCGTGGAAGGTTTTGCCGTCGGTGACCCGGTGGCTGCGGACGCCTGCCAGCATTGCGGCACCTGCTACTACTGCACCCACGGCCTGTACAACATCTGCGAGCGCCTTGCCTTCACCGGCCTGATGAACAACGGCGCCTTTGCCGAACTGGTCAACGTGCCCGCCAACCTGCTGTACCGGCTGCCGCAGGGTTTCCCGGCAGAGGCCGGGGCGCTGATCGAACCGCTGGCGGTGGGCATGCATGCGGTAAAGAAGGCCGGTAGCCTGCTTGGCCAGACGGTGGTGGTAGTTGGGGCCGGCACTATCGGTTTGTGCACCATCATGTGTGCCAAGGCGGCAGGCGCGGCGCAGGTGATCGCCCTGGAAATGTCCTCGGCACGCAAGGCCAAGGCCAAAGAGGTTGGCGCCAGCGTGGTGCTGGACCCCAGCCAGTGCGACGCCCTGGCGGAAATCCGCAAGCTGACTGCCGGGCTGGGGGCGGATGTGAGTTTTGAATGCATCGGCAACAAGCACACGGCCAAGCTGGCCATCGACACCATCCGCAAGGCGGGCAAGTGCGTGTTGGTGGGGATATTCGAGGAGCCTAGCGAGTTCAACTTCTTCGAACTGGTGTCCCCCGAAAAGCAGGTGCTGGGAGCGTTGGCGTATAACGGCGAGTTTGCCGATGTGATTGCCTTCATCGCTGACGGCAGGCTGGACATTCGCCCGCTGGTGACCGGGCGGATCGGGTTGGAGCAGATTGTCGAGCTGGGCTTCGAGGAGTTGGTCAACAACAAGGAGGAGAACGTGAAGATCATCGTTTCGCCGGGCGTGCGCTGATTGCACCTCAAAGGCAACACGGAACCTGTGGGAGCGGGCGTGCCCGCGAAGCAGGCGACGCGGTGGATGGCACCGGCTTCGCCGGTGTTCGCGGGCACGCCCGCTCCCACAGGTTCCGTGCCAGCTTTGGATGCAGTGCAGGCTCGAGAGCTGCGCCAGCACATGCCTTCGCTGTTTCAGGATCCCATTCTGCGTCATACTCGGCAGACCTATTGCCCGGTTCTCGCCATGCGTTCACTGCTCCCCGTCACCCTGGTCCTGCTGCTCGCCGCCTGCGGCGATGGCGAATCGCTGCTCCCGCCGGACGCGCGCCTGCCTGACGGTGGGCGGTACCGGGGGCAGGTGGTCGATGGCCTGCTGCAAGGCGAAGGACGGATCGACTACCCCAACGGCAGCTGGTACGCCGGTACCTTCAAGGACGGCCAATGGCACGGCCAGGGCGAATGGCACGGCCGCAACGGCGAGGTGTACCGCGGCCAGTTCGCCGCGGGGCTGTTCCAGGGGCTGGGTGAGCTGAATACCCCGGGCAGCCACTATGCCGGCACCTTCAGCCACGGCCGCCGCGACGGCGAAGGCACCCTCAAGCAAGCCGACCAGACCTACCGCGGCCAGTTCAAGGACGACCTGTACGAAGGCGCCGGCGAGCTGGAACTGGCCGACGGCAGCCGCTACCAGGGCCTGTTCGCCAAGGGCAAGCCCAACGGTGCCGGGGTACGCAGCGATGCCAGCGGCAACCAGTTCAGCGGCCACTTCATCAACGGCCAGCTGGAAGGCAGCGGCACCTACGACAGCGTCGACGGCGAGCAGTACATCGGTGAGTTCAAGGACAACCGCCTGGAAGGCCGTGGCCGCTTCGAAAATGCCGACGGTGATGTGTGGATCGGCGAATTCAAGGACGGCTCGCTGGTCGGCGAAGGCGAACTGCTGGGCAGCGATGGCAGCCACTACAAGGGCACCTTCGCCGACTGGCGTCTGTCGGGCCAGGGCAGCCTGCAACTGGCCGACGGCAGCAAGTACATCGGTGGCTTCCTCAACGATGCCTACCACGGCCAAGGCCGGCTGATCATGACCAACGGCAAGGTCGAAAGCGGCACCTGGAGCAACGGCGTGCGCGTACGGGACCAGAACGGCAAACTGTTGCCCGACCCGCTGGACCTGGCGCTGCTCAACCAGGGCCGTTTGCTGGACGAAGCGCTGGCCCGGGTGCCGCGGTCGGCGCCAGCAGTCCAGCTGTACAGCCTGGTGGTTGGCGGCGATGGCCAGCAGAGCGTGTTCATGCGCGAAGCCGACTACGTCAGCAACATGCTCAAGGTGCGCTTTGGCGCCCGTGGCCAGGTGACCTTGGTCAACCACCGCGATCACATGACCACCCGCCCCATGGCCACGCGTGAAAACCTTACCCGCGCCGCCCGAACCCTGGCCGAGCGCAGCGGCCCCGAAGACCTGGTGTTCATCTACCTCACCAGCCATGGCAGCCACGACCACCAGCTGGTGTTCGACCAACCGCGCCTGCAGCTGGCCGACCTGTCCGCCGACGAACTCGCCAGCGCCCTGGCACCGCTGAAGGACCGCGACAAGGTCATTGTCATATCCGCGTGCTATTCAGGGGGCTATATCGCCCCGCTCAAGGATGAGCGCACGCTGATCATGACCGCCGCCCGGGCCGACCGCGTGTCCTTCGGTTGCTCGGAAGAAGCCGATTTCACCTACTTCGGCGATGCCCTGTTCGCCGAAGCGCTGAACCAGACCGACGACCTGAAACAGGCGTTTGAACTGGCGCGCGCCAGCGTTGCCGAAAGAGAACAAAGGGAAGGTTTCGAGGCCTCCGAACCGCAGCTGTGGGCGCCGCCGAATGTGCTTGAGCACTGGCAGCACCTGCGCCGGCAACAGGCCGAAGAAGCATTGCGTAACGCCACACAGGCCAACGTGGGGGAACAGGCGCAAACGCCACGCAACCACTAAGCTTGTGTGTAACAAGGGAGAGACATCATGTATTTGACGCCTCAGCATGTCCTGCTTGCCGGTGCCACGGGTCTGACAGGTGAACACCTGCTCGACCGCCTGCTCAACGAGCCCACCATCACCCGCGTACTGGCGCCAACCCGCCGGCCACTGGCCGAGCACCCGCACTTGGAAAACCCGGTAGGCGACCCGGCGGTGTTCCTTCCACAGCTGGCCGGGCGGGTCGATATCGCCTACTGCTGCCTGGGCACCACGCTGAAGCAGGCCGGTTCCGAATCGGCCTTCCGCGCGGTGGACCTGGACATGGTGGTGGCGTTCAGCAAGCGCGCCCGGGAGTTGGGCGCACGGCATCTGCTGGTGGTCAGTGCCTTGGGCGCCGACCCGAAATCGTCGGTTTTCTACAACCGGGTCAAAGGCGAGATGGAAGAGGCACTCAAGGCCCAGGATTGGCCGCAGCTGACCATCGTGCGGCCATCGTTGCTGCTGGGCGAGCGGGTCGAGCCGCGGCTCAGCGAACAGTTGGCTTCGCCGTTTGCCAAGCTGATACCCGGAAAGTATCGGGGGATCGAGGCTTGTACCTTGGCCCGGGCGCTGTGGCGGCTGGCGCTGGAGGAAGAGGACGGTGTGCGGATTGTGGAGTCGGATGAGTTGCGCAGGTTGGGCAAGAATTAGGCTTTACCTGCCAGGGCCTCTTCGCGGGTAAACCCGCTCCCACAAGGATTTGCATCGATTTCAGACCTGGTGCAGTACCTGTGGGAGCGGGTTTACCCGCGAAAGGGCCCTTACAGGCCGCCGGTGGCCTGGAAGCCTACACCGGCCGCTGTCAGCAAAGACAACGGCAGCAACAGGGTATCGAGCAACATGCTCCCCGGCAGGTCCAGCCCCGGATACGCCGGCGCATCAGCCCCGTAATGATCCCGCGGGCAGCACCCGCCATTGATCACATACAAGTCCAACCGGGTACCGGCATACACCACCGGTGCCCCGGGCTTGTTGGCATCCAGCGTGCGCACCGTGGCGCAGCCACCAAGCAGCACCAGCGCCAGCAAACCCGCCAGCGCTCGCTTCAATCATCCACCCCGAAGTGGTGCTCACCCCAGCGCGGCAACATGTCCTGGGGAATGTTCAGCAGGTTGAGAATGCGCGCCACCACGAAGTCGACCAGGTCGTCGATGGTCTGCGGCTGGTGATAAAAGCCCGGCGCCGCCGGCAGGATCACCGCGCCCATCTGCGACAGCTTGAGCATGTTCTCCAGGTGAATGGTGGAGAACGGCGCTTCGCGCGGCACCAGGATCAGCTGGCGACGCTCCTTGAGGGTAACGTCGGCAGCACGTTCGATCAGGTTGTTGCAGGCACCGGTGGCAATCGCCGACAAGGTGCCGGTGGAACAAGGCACCACTACCATTGCCGCCGGGGCGCCGGAACCCGAGGCCACCGGCGACATCCAGTCCTCCTTGCCATACACGCGGATCTGCCCGTCGGCAGCGCCGGTATATTCGGTGAGGAAGGCCTGCATCGCCTGCGGCTTGGCCGGCAGCACCACGTCCGTCTCGGTAGCCATCACCAGTTGCGCGGCCTTGGAGATCAGGAAGTGCACCTCGCGGTCCTCACGCACCAGGCAGTCGAGCAGGCGCAGGCCATACTGGGCGCCAGAGGCGCCCGTCATGGCCAGGGTGATGCGTTCCGGCCCGCTCACTTCAGTGCCTCGGCCAGCTTGCCGTGCAGGCCGCCGAAGCCGCCGTTGCTCATGATCACCACATGGGTACCTGGGCGAGCCTGGCCCTTGACCCGCTCGATGATCGCTTCGAGGCTGTCGGCCACCACGCTGGGCACTTTGCATTGCGCGGCGGTGGCAGCCAGGTCCCAGCCAAGGTTGGCCGGGGCGTACCAGATCACCTGATCGGCGTCGTTGACGCTTTCCGGCAGGCCGTCACGGTGGGCACCGAGCTTCATCGAGTTGGAACGCGGCTCGATCACGGCGATCACCGGGGCCTCGCCGACGCGCTTGCGCAGGCCGTCGAGGGTGGTGGCGATGGCGGTCGGGTGGTGGGCGAAGTCATCGTAGATGGTCACGCCCTGCACTTCGGCAACCTTCTCCATGCGCCGCTTGACGCTCTTGAAGGCGCTCAGGCCTTCGATGCCCATGGCTGGCACCACGCCTACATGGCGCGCCGCTGCCAGGGTGGCCAGGGCGTTGGCGACGTTGTGCTGGCCAGTCAGCGCCCAGTCCACCACGCCCTGCGCTTCGCCGTCGAACAGCACTTCGAAGCGCGAGCCGTCGGGGCTGAGCAGACGGGCTTGCCACTGGCCACCTTCGCCGGTGGTCTGCACCGGGGTCCAGCAACCCATGCCGATCACCCGCTCCAGCGCCAGCTCGGTGGTGGGGTGGATGACCAGGCCTTCGCTAGGGATAGTGCGCACCAGGTGGTGGAACTGCCGCTCGATCGAGGCCAGGTCGGGGAAGATGTCCGCATGGTCGAACTCAAGGTTGTTGAGGATCGCCGTGCGCGGGTGGTAGTGGACGAACTTCGAGCGCTTGTCGAAGAAGGCGCTGTCGTATTCGTCGGCTTCGACCACGAAGAACGGCGTATCGCCCAGGCGCGCCGACACCGAAAAGTTCTGCGGCACACCGCCGATCAGGAAGCCCGGGCTCATGCCGGCATGTTCCAGCACCCAGGCCAGCATGCTGCTGGTCGTGGTCTTGCCGTGGGTACCGGCAACGGCCAGCACCCAGCGGCCCTGCAACACGTGGTCGGCCAGCCACTGCGGGCCGGAAACATAGGGCAGGCCCTTGTTCAGCACGTATTCCACCGCCGGGTTGCCACGCGACATGGCATTGCCGATGACCACCAGGTCTGGCGCCGGATCCAGCTGGGCCGGGTCATAGCCTTGGGTCAGCTCGATGCCCTGGGCTTCGAGCTGGGTGCTCATCGGGGGATACACGTTGGCGTCCGAGCCGGTGACGCGGTGGCCAAGTTCCTTGGCCAGCACCGCCAGCGAGCCCATGAAAGTGCCGCAAATACCGAGAATGTGAATATGCATGGTCGACCTCGCAAAACATCGAGGCAGGGTAGCCCAGGGCGCGACAAATCGCACCAGATGTTTCGCTCAGTCGGCCCTGGTGATGCCGTGTTTGCGCAGTTTTCGATACAAGGTATTGCGGCTGATGCCCAAGTGCTCGGCGACACGGGTGAGGTGCCAGTGTTTTGCCTCTAGCGTCTCCAACAATGCTTGCCGCTCCGCATCCTGTAGAAGCGGCCTTGTGTCGCGATCGGGCTGCGAAGCAACCCCTGCAAATTGGTCGGCGCGGCTGGGACCCTGGGGCCGCTCTGCGGCCCTTTCGCGACACAAGGCCGCTCCTGCAGGGACGGTGCCGTTGCGGAGAATGGCGGGAAGATCCGGGAACATGATGCGGGAGTCTTCGCAAAGTGCCACCAGGGTACGCAGCACGTTGCGCATCTGCCGCACGTTGCCCGGCCAGGCGAAGTCGAGCAGTGCCTGCCGTGCCCTGGGCTCGATATCGATCGGTTCTCCCTGCGCCTCCTGACGCAGCAGAAAGTCCAGCAACTGCGCCTTGTCACTGCGCTCGCGCACCGCAGGCAATGCCACTTCCAGGCCATTAAGCCGGTAATACAGGTCCTCGCGGAAACTGCCCTGCTCCACCCGTTCCAGCAGGTCTCGGTGGGTAGCGCTGATAATGCGCACGTCGACCGCCTGCGGCTCGCCACCGATCGGCACCACCTGGCGCTCCTCCAGCACGCGCAGCAGGCGGGTTTGCAGGGCCAGTGGCATGTCGCCAATCTCGTCCAGCAGCAAGGTGCCGCCATCGGCCTGCAGCAGCTTGCCGCGCATGCCTTCCTTGCGCGCACCGGTAAAGCTGCCGCCGCGGTAGCCGAACAGTTCGCTCTCGATCAGGCTCTCCGGGATCGAGGCGCAGTTGATGGCGACGAACGGCTTGCCGCGCCGCTCGCTGGCCTGGTGCACGGCCTGGGCAAAGGCCTCCTTGCCACAGCCGGTCTCGCCGCGCAGCAACAGCGGCACATCGCGCTCGAACACCCGCACGCTGCGGCGGAAGTCGTTCTGCAAGGCCGGGTCGAGCAGGCAGATAAGCGGTTCCACTTCCCGTGCGGGTCGCGGCTGGGCGGCCGGCACCGACCACACCGGTGCGCGCGCCTGGCCACGCAGGCTGGCGAACACCTGGCGCCCGTCCAGGGTATGCAGCGGCCAGGCCGTGCTGCCACCGGGCGTGGCGCGACTGAACAGTTCGTCGTGGCTGCAAGCGAAAAAGCGTTCCAGCGGTTTGCCCAGCACGCCACCACGCACCGTGCCCAGCAGGTTCAGCGCGCTCTGGTTGGCGGCGCAGATGCGCCCGTCACCGCCGAACGCCAGCAGGCCTTCGCTGAACAGGCCGACCGACTCGGCCTGCAAGTGAAAACGCAGCAGCCATTGCTGTTCGAAATGGCGCAGGAAGTAGCAGCTTTCGATCATCTTCGCCGACAGGTTGACCAGGGCCATGGTATGGAACTGGCTCTGCCGGGAAACGTCGGGCCGCGCCGAAGACACATCCAGCACTGCCAGCAGCTCGCCATGCGGGTCGAACACCGGGCTGGCCGAGCAGGTCAGGCCGGTGTGGCGGCCACGGAAGTGCTCGTTCTGGTGAATGGTCAGCGCCTGGCGCTCGACCAGGCAGGTGCCGATGCCGTTGGTGCCCTCGCGCGCCTCGCTCCAGTCAGCGCCCAGCCACAGCCCGGCGCGCTCGAAGCTGCGCCGCTCGGTCGGCGCGCTGACGCAATTGAGGATCACCCCACGGGCATCGGTCAGCAGCACTGCATGGCCGGCCCCGGAAAGCTGCTGGTGCAGGCTGTTCATTTCATGGTCGGCAATCTGCAGCACCTGGCGCAGGCGCTCGCGGCTTTCCAGCAGGCGCCCATGCTCGAGCACCACCGGAGCCTCGATCACCGACGGGTCGAGGTGGTAGTCCTCCAGGCAGCGCAGCCAGGAGCGGGCGATGGACGGGTCACTGCCGCCCTCCCCGGCCCCACCATGGGCGACGGTATGGACTTGCTGGGCATGGCGACTGAAATGATTGCTCTGCATTGTTGTAGTTCTCCGCAGATAGAGAGTCCCGCCAGCATCCTCCACCCGGGAAGGCTTTGCAATGCACCCTCCGGTTACGTGTCGCAAATGGCACAAAGTGTCACCCCCGCGCGTACCGGCGCTGGCACAGCGACCGTGGGCCAGGCCCAAAGAACCGAGCCAAGTCATTGATTTGCCTGGTGCTCGAAACGCTGGCCCAACCTTTGCTCTACGCTTTCCAACTCCCTAACAAACACAATAGCCAGGAGACACACCATGCGTTACGCACATCCCGGTACCGAAGGCGCGAAGGTTTCCTTCAAGAGCCGCTACGGCAACTACATCGGTGGTGAGTTCGTTCCTCCGGTAAAGGGGCAGTACTTCGAAAATACCTCCCCGGTGAATGGCAAGCTGATCGCTGAATTCCCTCGCTCCACTGCCGAAGACATCGATAAAGCCCTGGATGCCGCCCACGCTGCGGCCGACGCCTGGGGCCGCACCTCAGTGCAGGACCGCTCCAACGTTCTGCTGAAGATCGCCGACCGTATCGAGCAGAACCTCGAACTGCTGGCAATCACCGAAACCTGGGACAACGGCAAGCCGATCCGCGAAACCCTCAATGCCGACATTCCGCTGGCGGTCGACCACTTCCGCTACTTCGCTGGCTGCATCCGCGCCCAGGAAGGCGGCGCCGCGGAAATCAACGAAGGCACCGTGGCGTACCACATCCACGAGCCGCTGGGCGTGGTCGGGCAGATCATCCCGTGGAACTTCCCGATCCTGATGGCCGCCTGGAAGCTTGCCCCGGCACTGGCCGCCGGCAACTGCGTGGTGCTCAAGCCGGCCGAACAGACCCCGCTGGGCATCACCGTGCTGCTGGAAGTGATCGGTGACCTGCTGCCAAAAGGCGTGCTCAACGTGGTGCAAGGCTTTGGCCGCGAAGCCGGTGAAGCACTGGCCACCAGCAAGCGCATCGCCAAGATCGCCTTCACCGGCTCGACCCCGGTCGGCTCGCACATCATGAAGTGCGCCGCCGAGAACATCATCCCGTCCACCGTCGAACTGGGCGGCAAGTCGCCGAACGTGTATTTCGAAGACATCATGCAAGCCGAGCCAAGCTTCATCGAGAAGGCGGCCGAAGGCATGGTGCTGGCGTTCTTCAACCAGGGCGAGGTATGCACCTGCCCGTCACGGGCACTGGTACAGGAGTCGATCTATCCGCAGTTCATGGAAGTGGTGATGAAGAAGGTGCTGCAGATCAAGCGCGGCGACCCGCTGGACACCGACACCATGGTCGGCGCCCAGGCCTCGCAACAGCAGTTCGAGAAGATCCTGTCGTACCTCGACATCGCCCAGAAGGAAGGCGCCGAGTTGCTGACCGGCGGCAAGGTCGAGAAACTGGAAGGCTCGCTGGCCACCGGTTACTACATCCAGCCGACCCTGCTCAAGGGCAACAACAAGATGCGCGTGTTCCAGGAAGAAATCTTCGGCCCGGTGGTCAGCGTCACCACCTTCAAGGACGAAGCCGAAGCCCTGGCGATCGCCAACGACACCGAGTTCGGCCTGGGTGCCGGCGTGTGGACCCGCGACATCAACCGTGCCTACCGCATGGGCCGTGGGATCAAGGCTGGCCGCGTGTGGACCAACTGCTACCACCTGTACCCGGCGCATGCCGCGTTCGGTGGCTACAAGAAGTCGGGGGTCGGGCGTGAGACCCACAAGATGATGCTCGACCACTATCAGCAGACCAAGAACCTGCTGGTGAGCTACGACATCAATCCGTTGGGCTTCTTCTAAACCGCGTCGCGGCCTTCGCGGGCTCGCCCGCTCCCACAGGTATTGCACTGGTCTTGAAACTTGTGCAGTCCCTGTGGGAGCGGGCAAGCCCGCGAAGAGGCCAGGCCTGCATATACAAAACCCAGAGCGGTAACCGTGCACCAACCGCTCTGGCTCGCTTCCTGCAGTACCCATCACCATCGGCCCGGAACCCGTCCGGCCACCAAGAAAAACAACAGGTGAATCTATGCCAAGCGATCATTCCGCCGGCTCGCCGGCAGGCTCTTCCGTCGACTTCGAAAAAGTCGGCTCGGACTACTTCCAGCAACGTGAACTGAAAAAAGGTGCCGCCGGCTGGGTCCTGCTGGTCGGCCTGGGCGTGGCCTACGTCATCTCCGGCGACTATGCCGGCTGGAACTTCGGCCTGGCCCAGGGCGGCTGGGGCGGCATGTTCCTCGCCACCCTGCTGATGGCCACCATGTACCTGTGCATGTGCTTCTCGCTGGCCGAACTGTCGTCGATGATCCCCACCGCAGGCGGCGGCTACGGCTTTGCCCGCAGTGCCTTCGGCCCCTGGGGCGGCTTCCTCACCGGGACGGCGATCCTCATCGAGTACGCCATCGCCCCCGCCGCCATCGCGGTGTTCATCGGCGCCTACTGCCAGTCACTGTTCGGCATCGGCGGCTGGATGATCTACCTGGCGTTCTACATCGTGTTCATCGGCATCCACATCTTTGGCGTGGGTGAGGCGTTGAAGCTGATGTTCATCATCACCGCCATCGCCGCCATCGCCCTGGCCGTGTTCCTGGTGAGCATGGTGCCCCATTTTGATGCAGCCAACCTGTTCGACATCGCCAAAACGGACGCCGTGGGCGCCAGCAGCTTCCTGCCGTTCGGCTATGTCGGCGTGTGGGCGGCCATCCCCTATGCCATCTGGTTCTTCCTCGCCGTAGAGGGCGTGCCGCTGGCTGCCGAAGAAACCAAGAACCCCAAGCGTGACCTGCCACGCGGCCTGATCGGCGCCATGCTGGTGTTGCTGGCCTTCGCCCTGCTGATCCTGGTGGTCGGCCCGGGCGGCGCAGGCTCCGAAGCACTGAAAGCGTCCGGCAACCCGCTGGTAGAAGCCTTGTCCAAAGCCTACGGCGGTAGCACCTGGATGGGCGGCTTCGTCAACCTGGTCGGCCTGGCCGGACTGATCGCCAGCTTCTTCTCGATCATCTACGCCTACTCCCGGCAGATCTTCGCCCTGTCCCGCGCCGGCTACCTGCCGCGCAAACTGTCGGAAACCAACAAGAGCAAGGCCCCGGTACTGGCCTTGATCATCCCCGGGATCATCGGCTTTGCCCTGTCGCTGACCGGCCAGGGTGACCTGCTGATCCTGGTGGCGGTGTTCGGCGCTACCCTGTCGTACGTGCTGATGATGGCCGCGCACATCACCCTGCGCATCCGCCGGCCGAAGATGGAGCGCCCATACCGCACCCCCGGTGGCATCTTCACCTCGGGCCTGGCACTGGTACTGGCCTGCATCGCCGTGGTCGCCGGTTTCCTGGTCGACCCACGGGTGGTGATTGGCGCCGCAGTGATCTATGCGGTATTAATTGCCTACTTTGCTTTCTACAGCCGCCACCACCTGGTCGCGGGTACACCGGAAGAGGAATTCGCCGCGATCCAGAAGGCCGAAGAGGCCTTGCACTGATCGCCGCCACCCGCCGCGGGGCAACCCGCGGCTCTGGAGAGTCTGTATGGCAAGTTTCGTACACACGGTCGGCCACCTGGTCTACCGCTTCGACAGCCTCAAGGAAGTGATGGCCAAGGCCAGCCCCGCCCGCTCGGGGGACTACCTGGCGGGCGTCGCGGCCAGCAACGACGGCGAACGGGTCGCCGCGCAGATGGCCTTGGCCAATATCCCGCTGACGCATTTCCTCAACGAAGCGCTGATCCCTTACGAAGATGATGAAGTCACGCGCCTGATCATCGACACCCACGATGCCCAGGCCTTCGCCCCGGTCAGCCACCTGACCGTGGGTGGCCTGCGCGACTGGCTGCTGAGCGAAGAGGCCAACGAGGACAGCCTGCGCAACCTGGCACCCGGGCTGACGCCGGAAATGGCCGCCGCGGTGTCGAAGATCATGCGCGTGCAGGACCTGGTGCTGGTGGCACAGAAGATCCGCGTGGTCACCCGGTTCCGTGGCACCATGGGCCTGCGCGGGCGCCTGTCGACGCGGCTGCAGCCCAACCACCCCACCGACGAGCCAGCCGGCATCGCCGCCAGCATTCTCGACGGCCTGCTGTACGGTAACGGCGACGCCATGATCGGCATCAACCCGGCCACCGACAGCATCGCCTCGATCTGCGCCCTGCTGGAAATGCTCGACGCCATCATCCAGCGCTACGACATCCCCACCCAGGCCTGCGTGCTGACCCACGTCACCACCTCGATCGAGGCGATCAACCGTGGCGTGCCACTGGACCTGGTGTTCCAGTCCATCGCCGGTACCGAGGCGGCCAACGCCGGGTTCGGCATCAACCTGAACGTGCTGCAGGAAGGCTACGAAGCGGGCCTTTCGCTGAAACGCGGCACCCTCGGGCAGAACCTGATGTACTTCGAAACCGGCCAGGGCAGCGCGCTGTCGACCAACGCCCACCACGGCGTCGACCAGCAGACCTGTGAAACCCGCGCCTATGCCGTGGCCCGCCACTTCAAGCCATTCCTGGTCAACACCGTGGTCGGCTTCATCGGCCCGGAGTACCTGTACAACGGCAAGCAGATCATCCGCGCCGGCCTCGAAGACCACTTCTGCGGCAAGCTGCTGGGAGTGCCGATGGGTTGCGACATCTGCTACACCAACCACGCCGAAGCCGACCAGGACGACATGGACACCCTGCTGACCCTGCTGGGTGTGGCCGGGATCAACTTCATCATGGGCATCCCCGGCTCCGACGACATCATGCTCAACTACCAGACCACCTCGTTCCACGACGCGCTGTACGCGCGCCAGACCCTGGGCCTGAAGCCCGGGCCGGAGTTCGAGGCATGGCTGGCCCGCACCGGCATCTTCACCCAGGCCGATGGCCGGGTGCGCTTTGGTGACAACCTGCCGCCGGCCTTCCGCCAGGCCTTGGCACAGCTTGCATAGGGATGACCATGGACCACCGCACGCCTACCCCCGACAACCCTTGGCTGGCCCTGCGCAACCTGACCCCGGCGCGCATAGCCCTGGGCCGCACCGGCACCAGCCTGCCGACCGGTGCGCAGCTGGACTTCCAGTTTGCCCACGCCCAGGCCCGCGATGCCGTGCACCTGGCCTTCGACCATGCCGGCCTGGCTACCCAGCTGAGTGACCGCGGGCGCGAAAGCCTGGTGCTGCACAGCGCCGCCAGCGACCGCAACCAGTACCTGCAACGCCCGGACCTGGGGCGACGGCTGAACGAAGATTCGGTTGCCGCGCTGCGCCAGCACGCCCAGGCCAACCCCGGCGGGGTCGACCTGGCCATCGTCGTCGCTGACGGCCTGTCGGCACTGGCCGTGCACCGCCACACCCTGCCGTTCCTGGCGCGCTTCGAGGAACAGGCCGCCGCCGACGGCTGGACCAGCGCCCCGGTGGTGCTGGTGCAGCAGGGCCGCGTGGCAGTGGCCGACGAGGTTGGTGAGCTGCTGGGCGCACGGATGACGGTGATGCTGATCGGCGAACGCCCGGGGCTCAGCTCGCCCGACAGCCTTGGCCTGTACTTCACCTATGCACCGAAGGTCGGCCTGACCGATGCCTACCGCAACTGCATTTCCAACATCCGCCTGGAGGGCCTGAGTTATGGCATGGCGGCGCACCGCTTGCTGTACTTGATGCGCGAAGCCTGCCGGCGCCAGCTTTCCGGGGTGAATCTGAAGGACGAAGCCGAGGTCCATAGCCTGGAGAGTGAACACAGCACCGGCCAGAAAGGTAACTTCCTGCTCGGCAAAGGGTAAAAAACATGTCACGGAAGGCGGATTGCACTTGCACCGCGCATTGGGCAGCATGCCCTTGAAGGCTGATGGCAATCCGCTGTTTCCCCTAATGGACTCTGAGGGCCGCACATGCGCATCATCAAGGCAACCCTGGAACACCTCGACCTGCTCACGCCGATGTTCGTCAAATACCGTGAGTTCTATGGGCAGCTACCCTACCCTGACAGCTCGCGCAGTTTCCTGGAAAAGCGCCTGAAGCGGGATGAGTCGGTGATCTACCTGGCGCTACCCGATGATGACGACGGCAAACTGCTGGGATTCTGCCAGCTGTACCCAAGCTACTCATCGCTGTCGTTGAAGCGGGTATGGATTCTCAACGATATCTATGTGGCCGAGGACTCGCGGCGCATGCTGGTGGCCGACCACCTGATGCGCGAGGCGAAGAAAATGGCCAAGGAAACCAACGCCGTGCGCATGCGGGTGTCGACCAGTGCGGACAATGAGGTAGCGCACAAGACTTACGAATCCATCGGGTTTCGTGAGGATAACGAGTTCAAGAGCTATATCCTGCCGATCAGCCAGGATTGACTGTGCTGGCCTCTTCGCGGGTAAACCCGCTCCCACAGGCATAGCGGCGCATCTGAAGTCGGTGCTGTACCTGTGGGAGCGGGTTTACCCGCGAAGAGGCCGGTACAGGAATACCCCCCTGCCGTAACCCCCCGCTACAAACTCCCCGGGCATGTTCCTGACTTAGCCGTATAATGGCCCACCTGTCATGTGTGAAAATTTACCCATCCCCAGGTAACCGAGCCTACGCCCAAGAACACAGGTGCTGTACATGGATTTCAACCCGCTGGACCTTATCCTGCATCTCGATGCCTACCTCGATCTGCTGGTCACCAACTACGGTCCCTGGATCTACGCCATCCTCTTCACCGTGATCTTCTGTGAAACCGGGCTGGTGGTCATGCCCTTCCTGCCCGGTGATTCGCTGCTGTTCATTGCCGGCGCCGTGGCCGCCGGTGGCGGCATGGACCCGTTGCTGCTGGCCGGCCTGCTGATGGCCGCCGCAATCCTCGGCGACAGCACCAACTACGTGATCGGCCGCACGGCCGGCGAGCGGTTGTTCAACAACCCCAACTCGAAGATCTTCCGTCGCGACTACCTGCAACGTACCCACGACTTCTATGAACGCCACGGCGGCAAGACCGTGACCATGGCGCGCTTCCTGCCCATCCTGCGCACCTTTGCACCGTTCGTCGCCGGTATCGCCCACATGCACTACCCGCGCTTCCTCGGTTTCAGCGTCGCCGGTTCGCTGCTGTGGGTCGGCGGCCTGGTGACCTTGGGCTACTTCTTCGGCAACGTGCCATTCATCAAGCAGCACCTGTCGCTGATGGTAGTGGGCATCATCATCCTGTCGCTGGTGCCGATGATCCTCGGCCTGCTGCGTGGCCGCCTGGGCCGCACGGCCAAGGCCCACTGAAACCTGCAGATGTGGTCGTTCAGCGCCTGGCGGCGCAAGCGCACCCTGGCGCGCTACCCCATCACCCCCCAGCAATGGCAGGCCGTGCGCGAGCGCCTGCCGATGCTGGACGGCATCACGGACGAAGAAGATCGCTGGTTGCGTGAAGCCTGCATCCTGTTCCTGCTCGACAAGCACCTCACCTGCCTGCCCGGCGTCGAGCCGGATGACGAGCAGCGCCTGTTGCTGGCGGCCCAGGCGCAGTTGCCGCTGCTGCACCTGGGCGAGCTGAACTGGTACCAGGGTTTCCACGAAATCATCCTCTACCCCGACGACTTCAAGAGCCCCCAGCGCCACCGCGATGCCAGTGGCGTGGAGCACGTGTGGGACGGCGAGCACAGCGGCGAGGCCTGGCAGCAGGGCCCGATCATCCTCGCCTGGAACGGCGTGCTGGCAAGCGGTGGCTGGGAGGCCTACAACCTGGTCATCCATGAACTGGCGCACAAGCTCGACATGCTCAATGGCGATGCCAACGGCCTGCCGCCGCTGCACAGCGGCATGCCTGTGGATGAATGGGCAACCGCCATGCAACAGGCCTATGACGACCTCAACCGCCAGCTGGACGCCAACCCCGACGCCGAAACCGCCATCGACCCGTATGCCGCGGAGAACCCCGCGGAGTTCTTTGCCGTCACCAGCGAGTACTTCTTTAGTGCCCCCGACCTGCTGCAACAGGCTTATCCACAGGTCTACCGCCAGTTGTCGCTGTTCTACCGCCAGGACCCACTGGCGCGCCTGTGCCGGCTGCAGGCCGAACACCCGGAATACCGCGAAAGCCACGCCTGACGGGGCCGCACATCAGGCCAGGCGTGGCATGCCCATGCAGAATGTGCCTATAATCGCCGCCACTTTTTTGGTCAAACACGGGGGCACTGCCCAATGAGCTACAGCAAGATTCCGGCGGGCAAAGACCTGCCGAACGACATCTACGTCGCCATCGAGATCCCGGCCAACCACGCGCCGATCAAATACGAGATCGACAAGGACAGCGATACCCTGTTCGTCGACCGTTTCATGGCTACCCCGATGTTCTACCCAGCCAACTACGGCTTCATCCCGAACACCCTGGCCGATGACGGTGATCCGCTGGACGTGCTGGTCGTTACCCCTTACCCGGTAGCCCCAGGTTCGGTTATCCGCGCCCGTCCGGTCGGCGTGCTGAACATGACCGACGACGGCGGCGGCGACGCCAAGGTCATCGCTGTTCCTCACGACAAGCTGTCGCAGCTGTACGTCGATGTGAAGGAGTACACCGACCTGCCAGCCCTGCTGATCCAGCAGATCGAGCACTTCTTTGCCAACTACAAAGATCTCGAGAAGGGCAAGTGGGTCAAGATCGAAGGCTGGGAAGGCGCTGACGCCGCCCGCGCCGCGATCACCAAATCGGTTGCTGCCTACAAGGGCTGATGCCGGTTGCATGAAAAACCCCGCCTCGGCGGGGTTTTTTATGGCCATTCGTCAGCGACCTTCGTTCGCAGCCTTCTTGTTGAATGACCTGCCTTCGCGGTCGGTTGTAGGAGCGGCCTTGTGTCGCGATCGGGCGCGAAGCGGCCGTAAAATCAGCAAATGCGGTCTCTCAGGTAAATCGTGCGGGATGGTTTTGGGGACGCTTCGCGTCCCGTCGCGACACAAGGCCGCTCCTACAGCTACCGCGCCAACGTCTGATGCGGTAATAAATCCTACGCAGTCCTACTCCAACGCCCTACAAACAGGCGCTTTTCACACAAGCCCCATCAACATCCGGTTCATATCCTTGCTGGCACCCCGCCGCTACACTCGCCGCCATGAACACATCCGGCGACCGACTCAAAGCCCTCCTCCACGAATGTGGCCTGACCTCTTCCGATTTCGCCGCCCAGCGCAGCGTCACCCCCCAGCACGTCAACAACTGGCTCAAGCGCGGCGTGCCTTTGGCACGGCTGGACGAAATGGCCGACCTGTTCTGCGTGCATCGTCGTTGGTTGCGCACGGGCGAAGGCCCCAAACACCACAACCCGATCCTGCGCAGCTGCCCGCCAGGGCCGGCGCCTGCCAACCCGCGCACGCCGCTGTCAGCGCAAGGCGGCCGGGCACTGAAGGTGCCCTTTTACGAACTGCACAACGGCCTGCTGTCACCCGTGGCGGGCAAGCACATGTGCCTGCCCGCAAAAGCCCTGAAAGGGTTGGGAGTGCATGCCGACAACGCCATCTGCCTGGCGATGCCCGCCAGCAACATGACCCCGCTGATTCCGCTGCAGGCCACCCTGGCCATCGACCTGGGCATGACCCAGGTGTTCGAGGGCGAAACCTATGCCCTGCTGCACAACGGCGTGCTCAGGGTGAACAACCTCAGCCTCGGCCAGAACGGCACGCTGTACCTGCACAGCCATGATCGGCGCAACTATGCGGTCGAACGCTACACCACCGCCCAGCGCCAGACACAAAGGCTGGAGATTCTGGGCTGGGTGTTCCACTGGTCGCATTTCCGCCAGCAACGGCCCGACTGAAACAACCTGTGCCATTTTTTGCTGGGCATCCTGCGCGCGCCCTTGTATGCTACGCCGCACATTCAGCCCCGACCGGCGCGAGCCGCGGTCCAGAGGGCTCGGCGATATCCCACACGGGCATCTGCCATCTCTTTCAGGCCCTTGATGGCCACACAGTTAAGGCGATTGCGGCTTACCATAAATTAGTCGGAAGCGTCCCCGAGAAGCCGGCCACAAGCCGGCTTTTTAATGCCCGCCATTCTCATCCTCTGAAACTTTCTGCAGCCTTCCCATGGCCGGGGAATCGCCGTTGCGTGAGCGAAAAAAATCTCATTCGCCATTTATCTGACACTAAACTAACGCTCATCCGAAAATCGTCGGATAAATGACGTTTCGCGTGGAGCTTTCACCCTCCTGATCTAGGCTCAAGCCATATGGGAGGAGGTGTAGTCCATGCGCAAATTATTGATTGGCTCGTCGATCCTGGCTTGTCTCGTGGTGTTGGGCGGCTGGTTGAGTCGACCGCAGCCGGTGCCGGTCAGGCTGCTGGAAGTTGAGCGGGGGCCGGTGGAGACGGTGGTGGCCAACACGCGCGCGGGTACGCTGAAGTCCTGTCGACGCTCGCACCTGTCCTTCAATGTCGGCGGCCAGGTTGCCGAGTTGCTGGTCAGCGAGGGCCAGCGGGTCCAGCCGGATCAGGTGCTCATGCGCCTGCGGCAGGACGAGCAACAGGCCAGGCTGCAGGAAGCCGAGGCGCGGCTGGAGGCCCAGCGCAACACCCGCGAACAGCGCTGCCAGCAAGCTCTGCTGGACCGGCGCGACCTTGATCGCCTCGGCCAGTTGGCCGACCGCAAGCTGATTGCCGCCGACCGCCTCGATCAGGCGGCGACCAAGGCCAACCTGGCGAAACTGATGTGCAGTGCCAGTGCCGTGCTGATCCGCGAGGCCGACGCCAGCCTGCAGTTGCAGCGTTCACTGCTGGAACAGACAACCCTGCGTGCACCATTCGCTGGCATCGTCGCAGAAATCAACGGCGAACTCGGCGAGTTCGTCACCCCTTCGCCGCCAGGTATTCCCACGCCGCCGGCAGTCGACCTGATCGACGACAGCTGCCTGTTTGTAGAGGCACCGATCGATGAGGTGGACGCTGCCCGGGTTCACCCAGGAACCGCCGTACGGATCAGCCTGGATGCCTTCCGTGGTCAGCATTTCACCGGCCGCGTCAGCCGCATTGCGCCCTATGTGCGCGAACTGGAGAAGCAGGCGCGCACCGTCGATGTCGAGGTGCGCTTCGACCAGCCGCCGGCAGACCTGGCCCTGCTCACCGGCTATAGCGCCGATGTCGAGATCCTCCTGGAGCAGCACGCGGGTGCCTTGCGCATCCCCACCGAGACCCTGCTGGAGGGGCAGCGTGTGCTGCGATATGACCCGAGCGCCCGGGTGTTGCGCGAGGTACAGGTGCAAACCGGGCTGAGCAACTGGCGCTGGACCGAGGTGCTCGCAGGGCTGGACGAGGACGCACGCATAGTCGCCAGCCACGAGCAGGAAGGGCTCAAGGATACCGTGGCGGTGATCCCGGTGGATGCCGCGGAGACCAAGAAATGATCCGCCTGCGCGGCGGCAGCCGCAGCTTCCAGTTGGGCGAACAGCAGGTGATGGGCCTGGATGGCCTGGACCTGGACATCGCCGCCGGTGACTACATGGCGGTGATGGGCCCGTCGGGCTCGGGCAAGTCGACCTTGCTGAACATCCTCGGCCTGCTCGACGCGCCGAGCGCCGGCGAATACTGGCTGCAGGGCGAGGCCACGGCGGCGCTGAGCGAGGCGCGCCGCGCCCAGTTGCGCAGCCGACTGATAGGTTTCGTGTTCCAGTCCTACCACCTGATCGCACGACTGACGGTGCTGGAAAACATCGAGCTGCCGATGGTCCTTGCCGGCATTGGTGCGGCACAACGGCGCAAGCGCAGCAGCCAATTGGTGGCACGCCTGGGGCTGGGCGAGCGCATTGCCCACCGCCCGGCCGAGCTGTCCGGTGGCCAGCGCCAGCGCGTGGCGATCGCCCGGGCGATGGTCATGCAACCGGCGCTGCTGTTGGCCGACGAACCCACCGGCAATCTCGATAGCCAGGCCGGCGCAGAGGTCTTCAGCCTGCTGGAGGAGCTCAACGGCGAGGGTCTGACCCTGATAGTGGTGACCCACGATGCCAGCCTGGGCGCCCGTGCACAGCGCCAGCTGCACATGCGTGACGGGCGGATCCACAGTATTGCGCCGCAGTGGGCGCTGGCCTGATGCGCGCTGCCGATGCCCTGGGCTTCTGGCTAGGTGCCTTGCGTGGGCATCGCTCACGCAGCCTGATGCTACTGCTGGCCATCGCTATCGGGGTGGTCGCGGTCAACCTGCTCACCGGTCTTGGCGCGGGCGCGCGGGCCTTCGTCCTGAACGAGTTCTCGCTGCTCGGGCGCGACATCCTCATCGTTTTCCCGGGGCGCAAGGAAACCACCGGGCGAATGCCGCCGCTCACCGGGCTGACGCCACACGAGTTGACCTTGCAGGATGTCCAGGCCATCACCCGGTTGCCGGGCATCCGCCGGGTCGCGCCGCAGCAGGCCGGGCAGATGGCGGTGATAGTCGGCAACCGCAATCGTGAGGTGCTGACGCTGGGCACCACCCGGGACTTCTTCGCCATTCGCCAACTGACGGTCGTCCAGGGCCAACCCCTGCCGACGCTGGACCCTGAACAGGCCGAGGCCGTCTGCGTGATCGGCGGCAAACTCCGGCGCGAGCTGTTCGGGGCTCGCCCGGCCCTGGGTGAATGGTTGCGCGCTGGCGACCGGCGCTTCCGGGTGGTCGGCATTCTCGATGAGCGGGGCGAATCGCTGGGGATGGATTTCGCCGAGATGTTGATCATTCCGGTGGCCAGCGCCCAGGCCTTGTTCAATAGCGAGGGGTTGTCGCGGGTGTTTGTCGAGGTGCATGGTCCGAGCTTTCTCGACCGTAGCAAGCAGCTGATACTCGCCGCGCTCAAGGAGCGTCACGAGGGAGAGGAGGACGTCACCCTGGTCAGCCAGGACAGCCTGCTCAGCGCCTTCGACCAGATACTCGCGGTGCTGACCCTGGCGGTGGCCGGCATTGCCGCGATCAGCCTGCTGGTGGCAGGCATCCTGATCATGAACGTGACCTGGATTGCAGTAAGCCAGCGCAGCGCCGAGATCGGCCTGCTCAAAGCCATAGGCGTGACGGCGGCGCAGCTGCGCCTGCTGTTCCTCGGCGAGGCGGCGCTGTTGGCCCTGACAGGGGCACTGGCAGGGCTGCTGCTGGCCGAAACCTTGCTCTGGCTGGGGCGCCTGGCGTTCGATCTGCCGCTCTATGCCCCCTGGTGGGCGCGGGCTGGCGCAGTGCTGCTGGCACTCGGCACGGCGCTGCTGTTCGCCTGGCTGCCGGCCGCTCGGGCCTCGGCGCTGGAGCCGGTGGCGGCGCTACGCCCGCCGGGGGCGCACTGATGCGCTGGCAAGATGGTTTCCGGCTGACCAGCTCGGCGCTGACCTGCCGCCCGCTGCGCAGCCTGCTGACCCTGCTCGGGGTAGCGATCGGCATAGCCGCCGTGGCACTGCTCACGGCCATAGGCGAAGGCGTGCGCGGCTATGTGCTGGAGAACTTCTCGCAGTTTGGTACGCGGATCATCACCGTGCGCCCGGGCAAGACCCAGACCAGCGGCCTCGGCGGCCTGCTTGGCAGCGTGCGGCCACTGACCATCAGTGACACCGACGCCCTGCGGCGCTTGCCGCATGTCGAGGCGGCGGTGCCGATCATTCAGGGCAGCGGGAATATCCAGTTCGGTCAACTGAGCCGGCGCAGCGACATTCTCGGTGGCGGCCATCAGATGGCGCAGGCCTGGCGCATGCAACTGAGCCTGGGCGAGTTCCTGCCTCCGGCCCGCGACGGCCGTTCGCCGCCCTATGTGGTGCTCGGCCATCAGCTGCGTACCGAGCTGTTTGGGGCGCGCAACCCGCTGGGTGAGCTGATCCGCGTCGGCGGCGTGCGTTTCCGGGTAATCGGCGTGATGGCGGAGAAAGGCCAGTTGCTCGGTTTCAACCTCGACGATATCGCCTACATCCCGGTGGACTGGGCGGAAAGCCTGTTCAACCGCACCGGGGTGGTCAAAGCCCATGTGGTGTTCGGCGCCGGTACCACTTCAAGGGCATTGAGCCGGCAGATTCGCGAGGTGCTCGGCGAACGACACGGTGCGGAGGATTTCAGCCTGACCACCCAGGACGACATGCTGCGCAGCTTCAACCGCGTTCTCGGCACCCTGAGCCTGGCCATTGGTGCCTTGGGGGGCATTTCGCTGCTGGTCGGCGCCGTCGGCATTCTCACCATCATGACGACCACTGTGGGCGAGCGCACGGCAGAAATCGGCCTGTTGCGGGCGATTGGCGCCAGTCCGCGGCAGGTACTTGGGTTGTTTCTCGCTGAAGCGACGCTGCTGTCCCTGGCCGGTGGCCTGCTTGGCCTGCTGTTGATGGGCATGCTGCTGGGGCTACTGCACCTGGCCATGCCGAGCCTGCCCTTGGCGCTGCAACCGCTGTTTCTGCTGCTGGCGCTGCTGCTGGCGGCGATGCTCGGCATTCTCGCCGGCCTGGCTCCGGCCGTGCGGGCGGCCCGCTTGCATCCGGTGGCGGCGCTGCGCATCGAGTAGCGGCCAGGCCAAAGAGCCGCTTGATGGGGCTGCTTTGCAGCCCTTCGCGGGCACGCCCGCTCCCACAGAATACATAACCCAAAAATTTCGCAGGGCCTTGTGGGAGCGGGTTTACCCGCGAACACCGGCAAAGCCGGTGCCATACACCGCGTCGCATTCTTCGCGGGTGAACCCGCTCCCACAGGGTGCGCGGCGCGCTTACTGAATTTGACCCACCGCAAGCTGACAGAAAAGTAATCTGAAGCTCAGCCAGCTGACAGCGCAGGTCCGCTAGCGTGAAGGAAGATTGTGGGGCTTCTCGACCCACGGGCTGGGGCGTTCAACCGCCTGAACACCAGCAACTTTTCGACTGACTGGACGCAACGGCATGCAAAGCAAAACCACCAGACGCTCCTTCGTCAAAGGCCTGGCCGCTACCGGACTGCTTGGCGGGCTGGGCATGTGGCGCACGCCGGTCTGGGCCGTGACCAGCCCCGGCCAACCGAATGTGCTGAGCGGCACCGACTTCGACCTCTACATCGGTGAGCTGCCGGTCAACATTACCGGCACTGCGCGTACAGCGATGGCCATCAACGGCTCCATTCCCGGGCCCATCCTGCGCTGGCGCGAAGGCGATACCGTCACACTGCGTGTGCGCAACCGCTTGCAACAGGACACCTCCATCCACTGGCACGGCATCATCCTGCCGGCGAACATGGACGGCGTGCCGGGCCTGAGCTTCCATGGCATCGCCCCCGACGGCATGTATGAGTACAGGTTCAAGGTCCAGCAGAACGGCACCTACTGGTACCACAGCCACTCCGGTTTCCAGGAGCAGGTCGGGGTGTATGGTGCCCTGGTCATCGACGCGAAAGAACCTGAGCCGTTCAGCTATGACCGGGACTATGTGGTCATGCTCAGCGACTGGACGGATGAAGACCCTGCACAGGTGCTGTCCAAGCTCAAGAAGCAGTCTGACTACTACAACTACCACAAGCGCACGGTGGGTGATTTCGTCAACGATGTGAGCGAAATGGGCTGGTCCGCCGCGGTAGCCGACCGCAAGATGTGGGCCGAGATGAAAATGAGCCCCACCGATCTCGCTGACGTGAGCGGCTACACCTACACGTACCTGATGAACGGCCAGGCCCCGGACGGTAACTGGACGGGCGTGTTCAAGCCGGGCGAGAAAATCCGCCTGCGCTTCATCAACGGCTCGGCCATGACGTATTTCGATGTGCGAATTCCCGGCCTGAAGATGACGGTTGTCGCGGCGGATGGGCAGCATGTCAAACCCGTTGCGGTCGACGAGTTCCGCATCGCCGTTGCCGAAACCTACGATGTCATCGTCGAGCCCGAAAGCGAGCAGGCTTACACCATCTTCGCTCAATCCATGGACCGTACCGGGTATTCCAGGGGCACCCTGGCTGTTCGCGAAGGCTTGCAAGCCCCTGTTCCAGCTGTCGATCCACGGCCGATCATTTCCATGAGCGATATGGGCATGGATCACGGCGACATGGCTGGCATGGACCACGGCAACATGGCCGGCATGGACCATGGCGACATGGCTGGTACCAGCGCGCCCATGCAGAGCCACCCAGACTCCGAGAGCAACAACCCGCTGGTCGACATGCAGACGATGACGCCGACACCAAAACTGGGCGATCCGGGCATCGGGCTGCGTGACAACGGCCGCCGCGTGCTGACCTATGCGGACCTGCGCAGCACCTTCCCGGACCCGGACGGCCGCGCGCCTGGTCGCACAATCGAGCTGCACCTTACCGGCCACATGGAAAAGTTCGCCTGGTCCTTCGACGGCATCAAGTTTTCCGATGCCGAGCCACTGCGCCTCAAGTATGGCGAGCGCCTGCGCATCACCCTGGTCAACGACACCATGATGACCCACCCCATCCACCTGCATGGCATGTGGAGCGACCTGGAGGATGAGAACGGCAACTTCATGGTGCGCAAACACACGATCGACATGCCGCCTGGCTCAAAACGAAGCTACCGCGTCACTGCAGATGCTTTAGGACGTTGGGCCTATCACTGTCACCTGCTGTTCCACATGGAAATGGGCATGTTCCGCGAAGTCCGTGTGGACGAATGAACTGGAGATCCGAGATGAGCAAACCAATGAAACGAAGCGCGTTTTTCCTCTCTGCTGCAATGGCCGGCCTGTTTGCCGTTTATGCCCCGTCGTCGTGGTCCGGCGACAACAATCAGCAGCCTGCCGATGCCGCAAAAGCCAAGGGTGCCCAAGGCATGGACCATGGTTCGATGAAGGGCATGGATCATGGCGCCATGAAGGGCATGGACCACGGTTCGATGAAGGGTATGGACCATGGCTCGATGCAAGGCATGGACCACGGCAAGATGATGGAATCCCATGGCAGCGACAAAGCCGAGGCAGGGAAAGATGCTCAATAGCCTGGCACGACCATCGCTGCTGGCATTGACCGTTTCGCTCGGCGTGCTGGGCGCTGCGCCCAGCTTCGCCGCTGAAGAAATGGACCATTCGATGATGGACCACGGCAAGATGGATCATGGCAGCATGCCGGGCATGGATCATGGGGCCATGGATCATGGAGCCATGAACCATGAAGCGATGGATCATTCGAAAATGAACCACGGCTCGGCGAATACGCCGACGACCAGCCGTACCCCTATCCCGGTGCTGACCGATGCCGACCGCCAGGCAGCCTTCCCCCCGTTGGGCGGGCATCAGATGCACGACAGTGCGGTCAACAGCTTTTTCCTGCTGGATCAACTCGAGTACCAGGACGCCGATGAAGGCAGCACGCTGGCCTGGGATGCTTCTGGCTGGGTAGGCGGCGATATCAACCGGCTGTGGATCCGCTCCGAAGGTGAACGTACCAACGGTGTCACCGAGGATGCCGAATTGCAGCTGCTGTACGGCCGCTCGATCAGCCCATGGTGGGATGTGGTTGCCGGGGTGCGACAGGACTTCAAGCCTGAATCCCCCCAGACCTGGGCGGCGTTCGGTATCCAGGGCATGGCGCTTTACGACTTCGAAGCCGAAGCCACCGCGTTCATTGGCGAGAACGGCCAGACTGCCGCGCGCCTGGAAGGCGACTACGACATTCTGCTGACCAATCGCCTGATCCTGCAGCCGACCGCTGAAGCCAATTTCTACGGCAAGAACGACCCTGGGCGCGGTGTGGGTTCCGGCCTGGCCAATACCGAAGTCGGGCTGCGCCTGCGCTATGAAATTGTCCGCCAGTTCGCCCCCTACATCGGCATCACCTGGAACCGCTCCTACGGCAAGACCGCCGATTTCATCCGCGACGAGGGTGGTGATGTGGATGAAGCGCGTTTCGTGGCCGGTATCCGCATGTGGTTTTGAGAACCAGACATGAAAAGAACAATAACAACGCTTGTTGCAGCAGGCGCGGTGGCCAGCGTGGCCGTGCTGGGTGCTGCGTACTCCGGCCTGGTCAACGTCGGGGCCGATGATCCCCATTTCCCCGCCGTGCATGCCTTTCTGGCCATGGCACGGGACCGCTCGATCGCAGTACGGGCCAGGGACATCGAGGTGCCGGACCTGAAAGATAAAACGCTGATTGGTACCGGCGCCGGTAACTACAACGCCATGTGCATCGGTTGTCACCTTGCCCCTGGCGTCGAGAAGACGGAGCTCAGCCAGGCTCTGTATCCATCGCCCCCCAACCTGGCCAAAAGCGGGATTGGTGGCGACCCCGCTGCGGCGTTCTGGATCATCAAGCACGGCATCAAGGCCTCTGGCATGCCGGCCTGGGGCAAGAGCATGGGCGATGAATACATCTGGGGCATCGTCGCCTTCCTGGACCAGTTACCCCAGTTGAACGCAGAACAATACAAAACGATGGTCGCGGCCAGTGGCGGCCACCAGCATGGTGGTGGCGAAAGTGAAATGCACAATCATGAAGGCCAGCACCGCGGCAACGTGCCTGGCCATCATGGTGAGCAGGCCTCGGGCGCAGGCCAGCATGATGAGGGGCATTCAAAGGCCCATACTCATCGCGATGGCAAGCAGCACATGCATAAAGACTGAAGGCAGCTTCGCACTGCCCTCAGTTGTCACGCAGGGTATGCAGCACGCGATCCGCCAATGCCAGGCAACTGGTCAACCCCGGTGACTCGATGCCAAACAGGTTCACCAGCCCCGGCACATCATGCTCGGCGGGCGTACTGATGACGAAGTCCGCCGCCGGGTCCTGCGGGCCGCTGATTTTCGGGCGGATGCCGCTGTAGGCCGGTTGCAGGCTGGCGTCGGGCAGGTCGGGCCAATAGCGCCGTACGGCGGCATAGAAGCTGTCGCCGCGCCGGGGGTCTACCGGGTAGTCGATATGTTCCACCCACTCCACATCCGGGCCGAAGCGCGCCTGGCCGCCCAGGTCGAGGGTCATGTGCACGCCCAGGCCGGCGTGTTCCGGTGCGGGGTACACCAGGTGCCGAAATGGCGCACGACCGCTCAGGCTGAAATAGCTGCCTTTGCATAGATAGGCCTGGGGCACATGGGCCGGGTCGAGGCCGGTGATGTGCCCAGCGACTTCAACTGCCGATAACCCGGCGCAGTTGACCAGCCGCTGGCAGGTCAGGCTCATCGGCTCGGCACCGCCCATGTCCAGGTTGAAACCAGCCTCGATCACCCGCGCGGCAAGCAGTGGGGTATGCAGTACCAAGGTGGCGCCCGCAGCCTCGGCGTCACCCAGCAGGGCGAGCATCAAACCGTGGGAGTCGATGATGCCGGTGGACGGCGACCACAGCGCGGCGACACATGACAGCGCCGGCTCCAACTCACGCGCCTGGTCGGCGTCGAGCCATTGCAGGTCATCGACACCATTGCGCCGGCCCTGCTCCAGCAGGCGCTGCAAGCCTTCGACCTGGGCCGCATCGGTGGCGACGATCAGTTTGCCGAGGCGTTGGTATTCAACGCCCCGACTGTCGCAATAGGCATACAGGCGTTGCTTGCCCTCGACACACAGCTGCGCCTTGAGGCTGCCATCGGGGTAATACAGGCCGGCGTGGATCACCTCGGAGTTGCGCGAGCTGACCCCGACGCCAATGCCCTCTCCCGCCTCCACCACCAGCACTTCATGGCCAGCCTGGGCCAAGGCGCGCGCCACCGCCAGGCCGACCACACCGGCCCCGACCACCACACACTCGATATCAACGCTCACCTGCACCTCGCTTGTCGAAAGGCTTGACTGGCCTGTATTACCCCAGGCGCCACTCTAATCAAGCGGGCCATCAGGTGTATACCGACAGGTTTGCAGCGCCTATGAGACCGAGCGCCGCGCGGGCGGCGCTCGGTCTCATAGGCGCTGCAATTGCCAAGGCGAACCCCTTGCGGCCTTCACACAACCTGAAGGCAAACACTCACTGCTTCATACCCAACTCAGCATCATCCATCAGCGCCTTGGCCATCGCACTCAGGTAGTGCGCAGCCCAGATCATCATCGGCTTCTCATCCATCAGGCCGGTGATGGTCAGTTCGCGGACATAGCCCATCAACTCCGAAGACTGCTCTCGGGCATCGCGGCAGGGGATGCCGGGCTCGATGCGGAACAGTGGGTGGGTGCCATGTTCGCCTTGGTAGAACGTGGTCTTGCCGACAGTGAATTGGGTGTCTTCTGTGGTCATTTTTGAATCCCCTGAAAGTTCTCGACTGCCTGGACGGGCCCTTTCGCGGGTGAACCCGCTCCCACAGGTACTGTGCAAGTCTTGAAGACTGTGGTGATCCTGTGGGAGCGGGTTTACCCGCGAAAGGGCTTGCCCAGACAACACATCACTCAAGCCTCAGTGCAAAGTTCTGGCCCCAGTGGGCATCTGCACCTGAATCAATGCCGACTCCAGCAAAGCCCGCAGCGTCTCCAGTTCATGCATCGACGTCATCATCAAAGCCGACGCCGGCGACTTGGGCTGCAGCAGCATGGCCTGATGCACAACGGTCGCAGCGCACAGCGCATAGTCCGTGGCCTGGATCAGGGTGTCTTCAAGGGAATGAATATCGTGGGGTGGATCGGGGACAATCTTAAGCATGGTGAGGTTCTCAGTTGATTGGCCAGAACCGCCATTCATTACTTGCAGTGTGATGGGTGGCGGCCACGTACAGGTCTGCAAGACCGGCAGAGAACGAAACCGGCAGGTTCGAAAACCTCCCGTACGCAGCCACCATCAAGCGCGCGCAATGGCATGCCATTGGCTATTGGTGATCGGTAATCGTTCTCTGAGCGGGCTTGCAGGCCCGGTCGCTGATTTGGCAACGACTGGGCCACACTAGGCCGCCAGGAGCACCACCGCAATGGCTCAAGGGCGCTAGGAAGCTATTTCAGAAATGGCCTACGCGCAACGGGAAAAATCTGATTATCAGAAGTCATAACGCGCCCCAACCATCATGCTCCGCGACGGCCCGTAGAAGTTGAACGTCGAGGTCGACCCCACCCGCGACAGATAGTCCCGGTCGAACAGGTTGTTGATGTTGAAGGTGGCCGTCAGCTTCGAGGTAACCGGATAAGACAGCATTGCATCCACCGTCGCATAGCCTGGCGCGTCGATGCGCACACCGCCGTTCTCGGAATAGAAGTTACTCATCGCCGAAATACCGCCACCAATGGCCAGGCCGTTCAGCGGCCCTTGGCTGATGGTGTACTTGCTCCACAGCGATGCCTGGTTGCGCGGCATGATGAAGAAGGTGGTTTCGGCATCGCCCTTGAGGGTTTCGGTTTCCATCCAGGTGTAGCCGGCCAGCACTTCCCAGTTCGGCGTCAGCTTGCCGCTCACTTCCACTTCGGCGCCTTTCACACGGGTCTTGCCGGATGCAACAGAGTCAGTGGTAGCCACACCGTCGGCGTCATACACGGTGGTCGCGCGGTTCTTGTCCGTCAGGCGGAACACCGAGAAGCGAGTATTCAGGTCGCCGCCGAAGTAGCTGCTCTTGAGACCGAACTCGTACTGCTCGCCCTCACGCGGCTTGAGCACCCGGCCATTGCTGTCGGTGTCGGACTGCGGCTTGAAAACCTGCGAATAGCTGGCGTACAGCGCATGGTTCTCGGTCAGGTCGTAGACCAGGCCGCCATACGGGGTGAAGTGGCCATCCACGCGCTTGCTGTCGTTGGTGGTGGCGCCGCTGCTGAGGGTAGTGGTGTAGAAATCACCGCGATACCAGCTGAAGCGGCCCCCGGCGATCAGCGCCAGACGCTCGACCGGGCGGAAGGTGACCTTGGAGTACAGGCCGTATTCCTCTTCCTGCATACCGGTCTCGGTGCTGTAGTTGGGCGATGGCTTGGCGAACTGCTTGGGCGAGTATGTATTGACGTTGATGGCGCCCAGGTTGGTTGTGCCGTTGAGGTACTCGGTGTCGTAATTCTTGTAGTCGCTGCCGACCACGAATTCGCTGACCTGGCCGAAGGTTTCGAACGGCTGGCTGTAGCTGGCGTCCAGCGAGTAGGTGTCCTGGGTGAAATCGCGGGCGCTGGCGCGCTCGGAGTTCACGCCAGTGATGGCGTTCGTCGCGGTGAAGGCGTACAGGTAATTGGTGTCGCGATGCGAGCCACGGGCTGCGACACGGCCATAGCCGCCGTTGTCGAAGCGGTGGGTCAGCTCGGCGACCAGGTCGGTGGTCTTGCCGTCGAAGTAATTCCAGTCAGCCCCCAGGAACTTCGAATGGCTGAAGTCGGGCACTTCGCCGGACAGCGTTGCCGGATAGCCATTGTGCGGGGTGATGTTCTTCACTTCATGAATCAGGCCGAACGACAGGGTGGTGGCGTCGTCCAGGTCGACGTCCAGCGCACCGTAGTAGCTGTTGCTGGTGTTGGCGTTGTAGTCGACCTCGCCATTGGTGTCGTCACGTGAGGCGATGAAGCGCCCGCGCACGCGGCCGGCATCATCCAGCGGCCCGCTCAGGTCGATTTCTTCGTGGTTGGTGTCCCAGGTGCCATAGCTGCCTTCGACATGCCCCTGGAACTCGGCGGTCGGGCGCTTGCGCACCATGTTGACGATGCCGCCCAGTTCGCTGGTGCTGCTGAACAGCCCGGCCGGGCCACGCATGATCTCGACACGGTCGAATGCCGCCAGCGACGGTACTGTACCGAAGATGCTGGCCATGGGCGCCGGCAGGCCGTCGATATTGAACTCGCTGTACTCGTAGCCACGGGCGTAGATCGACGAACGGCCACTGTCGTTGGTCAGGGTGCGCAGGCCGGCGGTGTACTTGGCCAGGTCATCGAGGTGCACGAACTGGCGGTCCTTGACGTAGTCCTGGGTGTAGACGGTGATCGATTGCGGGATGTCCTTGAGCGCTGCGGGGGTCTTGGTGCCCACGGTGGCGGCATCCACGCTGTAGCCGCCAGTTTCTTCCGACGGCAGCATGTCATACAGGCGGTTGCCTTCGATGGTCAATGCCGGCAGGTCAAGCGCGCTGTCCTCGGCAGACGCCTGAGTCGCTACCGTCTCGGCCAGTGCCGACAACGAAAACGGCGCCAACAGCCCCAGCACCAGCCAGCCCCGACCCCGTCGCGAGTCCCCCAAACTTTTGAAACTGCTCATGACACACCCTTTCCCCAAATGGTAGCAATTCGCAAACGAAACAAGTTGCTTTTTGCGAACGATACCGAAGGGAAATCGGGGGTGCAGCAGGATTAACCTTCTTAACACATCCAGGCGTTGCCCTCGCCCTGCCGGCAATGGGATGATTCGTAACTGATACGAATTCTCATTCAAGGCTCGCCGTGCCCACCTCACTCCTCCTAGCCGAAGACGACACAAGCCTGCGTCAGGACCTGGAACGCCATTTCCGAAACCGGGGTTTCCGGGTGCACGCATGCGCCACCGGCGCCCAGGCCCTGGCTGCCATACAGCAATCACGGTTCGAACTGGTGCTGCTGGATATCATGCTGCCAGGCATCGACGGCCTCAGCCTGCTCGACGAGTTGCGCCAGCAGCAGGCGGTGCCGGTCATGCTGATGTCGGCGCTGGGGGCCGAGCAGGATCGCATCAGTGGCTTTACCCGGGGCGCGGACGATTACCTGCCCAAGCCCTTCAGCCTGGCCGAGCTGGACGCCCGGGTCGATGCATTGCTGCGGCGTGTGGCGTTCGATCGTGGTACGGCGCTGCGTGCCGACGTCGGCGAGGTGATGCTCGACCAGGACCGCCAGGACGTTATCCACAACGGCAGGGCTGCCGGTCTCACCGCGTCCGAATTCCGCTTGCTGGCCACCCTGCGGGCCCACCCCGCCGAAGCCTTGAGCAAACCATTTCTCTACCAGACCGTGCTGCACCGGGCCTACACCCGCCTGGATCGCGGCCTGGATGTGCATGTGTGCAACCTGCGCCGCAAGCTGGCCGACATCGATGCCCAGCACCTGCAGATCCAGGCCGTACGCGGCCAGGGGTACATCCTGGTCGACACGGAAAAAGCCTGATGCGCCGTCATCCCCTGCTATGGAAACTGGCCGTACTGCAGGTTGGCTTCTGCCTGTTGCTGACCTGGCTGATCTGGACCTGGGGCCTGTCGGTGGAGCGCAGTACCTACTTCCTGTCCCAAGCCGACCAGGACTACCTGGCGCGCTTTGCACAGCAAGCCGAACAGGCCTGGGAGCAAGGCGGCGCGGAGGGTGCCGAGGCCTGGCGCAGGCAACTGGAACAGGCCGAGGGCACTTGGGTGGCGCTGGTCGGGCCGCACCTGCAGAGCCTTGGCAGCACCCCACTGAGCGCTGAGGAAGCTAGCCACCTGACCTTCATGCGCAAGCTCGACTGGCCGATGAGCCGGCGCCTGCAGGATGAACTGCCCTACGTCAGCATCGAGTTCCCGCGACACCCCGAGCACGGTCGCCTGGTAATGCAATTGCCCGAACACCTGTTGCCTACCGGCCTGACCCCATGGACCCATGTAATCACCCATGGCGTTGCCCCCACGCTACTCGCCCTGCTGCTGGTTCTGGCGCTGTACCGCCACCTTGTGGTGCCACTGAACCGCCTGCGCGACCGCGCCGACGCCCTGCGTGCCGACGACCTCGACAGCCCGGCCCTGCCCCTGCAGGAGCGGCGCGATGAGCTTGGTGAACTGGCGCAGGCCTTCGAGCACATGGCCGGGCGCCTGCGCCAGAGCCTGGAGCAGCAGCGCCTGTTGCTGCGCACGCTGTCTCACGAACTGCGCACGCCGCTGGCGCGGCTGCGCATCGCCCATGACAGCGGCTTGCCGCCGGCCCAGTTGCGCGGGCGCCTGGACCGCGAGGTCGCCGACATGCAGAAGCTTCTGGAGGACACGCTGGACCTCGCCTGGATGGACACCGAACAGCCCAGCTTGCCGACCGAACCGGTATTGATGGTTTCGGTGTGGGAAGCCTTGTGCCAGGACATCTGCTTCGAAAGCGGCTGGGACCGCGCCCGCCTGCCCTGCTCGCTCGGCCCCGACTGCGTGGTGCAAGCCCACCTGGACAGCCTGGCCCAAGCCCTGGAGAACCTGATGCGCAATGCCATCCGCCACTCGCCGGCCGAGGGCCGGGTCAGCCTGGATGGCTGGTTGGAGGGCGACTGCTGGCACCTGCGCCTGAGTGACCAGGGGCCCGGGGTGCCGCACGCCGAGCTCGAACGCATCTTCAAGCCCTACCAGCGGCTGGCCGACAGCGGCGCGGGCTTCGGCCTGGGCCTGGCCATCGCCCGCCGCGCCATCGAACTGCAAGGCGGTCGCTTGTGGGCCAGCAACGGTCACCCAGGCCTGTGCCTGCACATGACTTTGCCGATGGCCCGGGACTGTTTAGAAAGTTAATGCGCTTTACGCTCAATCAGGACTGATTATCATCTTGGCGTTTCTGCCTTGCGCTCCTTGCAAAGCCCTGATGAGACACCTGATGAGCAAAATGACCCTGACGCTGGCTTTGGCACTGGCCCTTGCGGCCCCTGCCGCCCTGGCGCAGCCCGAGCATCAACAGAGGATGGATACCTCGCTGCTGCAGCGCCAGGACCTGGCCTACCGCTTCAGCCAGCTCGACCTGGACTCGGCCGATGGCCAGCGTCATTACCGCTTGTGGATCGGCAAACCAGACCGCCCGGCGCCAGCGGCGGGTTACCCGGTGCTGTGGATGCTCGATGGCAACGCCGCGCTGGGGGCGCTGGACAGCCTGCTGCTGGGCAAGCTTGCCGCCGGCCAGGCGCCATTGCTGGTGGCCGTGGGGTACCAGACCGATCAGCGGATCGAGCGGGTCGGGCGTACCTATGACTACACCCCGGCGTTGCCTGGGCCGGCTGCGCAACTGGACCCGTTGACCGGGCAACCGAGCGGTGGCGTGGACGAGTTCCTCGATCTGCTGAGCGAGCGCATGCGGCCGCTGGTGGCGGGTGTGGCACCGATCGACCTGCAGCGGCAGACGTTGTGGGGGCATTCCTACGGTGGGTTGGCCGTGCTGCATGCGCTGTTCACCCGGCCTGGGGCTTTCAGCGACTATGTGGCGGCCAGCCCTTCGCTGTGGTGGCATGACGGTGCGATCGTGCGTGAGGCGCAGGGGCTTGACCAGCGCCTGGGTAGCAGCCGGCCTCGATTGTTGCTGATGCGCGGGAGTGAGGAGCCGGCTAACCCGCGCATGCCGGTGCAAGGAGATGGAGAACGGGCGGCGCGGGAGCTGGTGGCAGACCTGGCCAAGGTGCCGGGGTTGCAGGCACGGTTCGAGCGGATTGACGGGCTGGGGCATGGGCCGATGTTACCGGCTTCGCTGAAGCGGGTGATTGAAGGGATGTCACAGTTGAGCCGATGACGATCTGAACACATTGAAATGAAGGGAAACCATGATGCCTGGGCGAAGTACTGCCTTGCCGCCAGAAATGGCCTATAGCCATCACTCATGATTTACTGATACGGTTCATTCATGTGCTCTCTGAATCATGGATGAACGATGCGTCAAAGATACCATTACCTTATTGAGATAGACCTGAAAAACAGCGAAAAGCCAGAAACACTTTTTTCTGGGTTTATCGATTACAGCGGCGGCGGTTCGTATCAAGACCAACTGGTAATCACAAACCGAAAAATCTCAATAAACTGCACCCGAGCCTCGAAAATAGATTTGAATGGCGTATTCAACAACTACCAAAGCGCACTGTATGGGCAGATCACTAAAGCCATATTCTTCTACATCTGCAGAAAAACGACAATCCCAGAACTAACCTCCATAACCATATCTACCCAATATCGCGACCGCCCGGCCGGTGTAAAGAAGATCGAAGATACCGACTTCAAAAGCCACGCCAAGCTCACATGCGAATTCCTTTCTGGCTTCAAGATTGATCGACTTGAAGCCATCCTCGCAGAATCAGAAAAAGGTGCAGGTCTTCTTAAGGCTGTATCTCACCTGACTCGTTCGAAAACCAAACATGACATTTATGACCGGTTTGACTCCCTGTGGAAGTCATTCAATGCTCTTTATCGGACTATCGCCAGGAAAAGCACTGATTTCGAATGTCAACAGACGACCAGATCACTTCTCCTAGATCATGCCCGAGCGTCGGAAAGCTCGAGAACCTTGCTGGGAGACATAACAGCAGATGAACTACGCCAAAAACTCCGCTGGAGGCAGTTGATCCTCAACGATTACGAACATGACGGCAAGGCAGGCGCATTCAAAGATTTCGTACTGAGGTACACAGACGCAAGACTCATGCAAGTATTCAAAGAGACTTTGTCTTACCGTAAGGATTCGCTCACCAAAGCCCAGCACATCGGCGCCGTAGAGGCACATATAGAAAAACACCTCAAGGCAGGCTTATCGAAAAGCCAGGAAGTCATTGCCATCCTCTGCATCAAGTATGCTTACTTCGTTAGAAACAAATCCGCTCACGGAGAGCGCCTTGACAGGATCATTGGCCTGAGCAACAAGGAAGTCATCGAAGTGAAATGGCTCAGTGACCTACTTGAGTGTTTGATAATTGATCTGATAAATGCCAATGATCTCTATTAAACTCAGGCCGGCTGAGGAAGAAACCGCGATACTGACCTAGGCTACCCTGATAAGCCAAAGCACCATGGGCAAGCGGTACCGCCAAAGGTCGTAGAGCCGTGGGTTGCCAGCGAGGTGGCAATGTGCTGTATGCTTGGCGGGTCTTCAGGGCGGGGTGAAAGTCCCCACCGGCGGTAAATCGAAAGATGAGCCCGCGAGCGCCCCGGCCATGCCGGGGGTCAGCAGATCTGGTGAGACTCCAGAGCCGACGGTCATAGTCCGGATGAAAGAAGGCGTCAGGCAGGGGCCATCCGGGCGCCCCTGCGCGCGCATTTTGTTCGCCCCGAGACGTTCATCGATCATTCACGAGGAGCGTTTCATGTCCACCAAGCACCACCCGCAATTCCCCAATGTCAGCGCCGCCATCGCCGCCTTCCAGGCCGGGCGCCCTGTGCTGCTGCTCGACGACGACGACCGCGAGGACGAAGCGGACATCATCGCCGCCGCCGAGAACATCTCGCTGCAGACCATGGCCATGATGATTCGCGATTGCAGCGGCATCGTCTGCCTGTGCCTGGACGAGGCCACCGTCGACGAACTGCAACTGGCACCCATGGTACAGAACAACCAGGCCCGCCATGGCACCGGCTTCACCGTCACCATCGAGGCGGCGGAAGGCATCACCACCGGGGTGTCCGCCCAGGACCGCATCACCACCATTGGCGCGGCACTGCGCTCCACCGCGGACCAGCGCCATATCGTCAGCCCGGGGCATGTGTTCCCGCTGCGCGCCCGCAATGGCGGGGTGCTGACCCGCCGTGGCCACACCGAAGGCTCGGTGGACCTGGCACGCCTGGCTGGGTTGCGCCCGGCGGCAGTGCTGTGCGAACTGATGAACCCCGATGGCACGATGGCCCGTGGCGAACAGGTGGCGGTGTATGCGCGGCAATACAATCTGCCGGTGCTGACCATCGAGGAACTGGCGCGGTACCGTGAGGCCATGCTGGAGCTGCAAGCAGAGCCAGCCTGATCCACCGCACGGGGCCGCTTTGCGGCCCATTCGCGGGTAAACCCGCTCCCACAGGGACCGCGCAGACTCGGAACCGGTGCAGTACCTGTGGGAGCGGGTTTACCCGCGAAGAGGCCGGCAAGTCCAACCTCAGGTTGCCGGAAGTTTGCTCCCCCCGCCCCGCTCTGCTAGTGTCGCGCCGTTCTGAATGCCACCGAGACAGTCGCCATGGCCCGCAAAAAAGCCTCCCTCGATTTCGAGCAATCCCTCGCAGACCTGCAAGCACTGGTCGAGCGCCTGGAGAACGGCGAGTTGTCGCTGGAAGAGTCGCTGGCCGCCTTCGAGCAAGGCATCGCCCTGACCCGCGATTGCCAGGGCGCCCTGGCCCAGGCCGAACAGAAGGTGCAGATCCTGCTGGAACGCGATGGCGAACTGGCAGCACAGCCCTTCGACGCGGAGCCGGAAGCATGATCGGCACCTACCAGGCCAGCTGCCAGGCGCGGGTCGACGCCGCCCTCGAACCGTTGTTCGTCGCCCCGACCAAGGAACTCGAACGCCTTTACGCCGCCATGCGCTACAGCGTGATGAACGGTGGCAAACGCGTTCGTCCGCTGCTGGCCTATGCGGCCTGCGAAGCCTTGGGCGCCCCGGCCGAACAGGCCAACGGCGCAGCCTGTGCGGTGGAACTGATCCACGCGTACTCGCTGGTGCATGACGACCTGCCGGCCATGGATGACGACGACCTGCGCCGCGGCCAGCCGACCACCCACAAAGCCTTCGATGAAGCCTGCGCGATCCTCGCCGGCGACGGTTTGCAGAGCCTGGCCTTCAGCGCCCTGCTCGACCCGCGCCTGAGCCCGCAGGCCGACAGCATTCGCCTGGCCATGGTCCAGGCCCTGGCCAAGGCTGCCGGCCCGGCAGGCATGGTCGGTGGCCAGGCCATCGACCTGGGCTCGGTTGGCCTGAAGCTGGACCAGCAGGCCCTGGAGTTCATGCACCGGCACAAGACCGGTGCGCTGATCGAAGCCAGCGTGCGCCTCGGCGCCCTGGCCAGCGCCCGCGCCGAACAGGCGCAACTGGATGCCCTGCAGACCTATGCACAGGCCATCGGCCTGGCGTTCCAGGTGCAGGACGACATCCTCGACGTGGAAAGCGATACCGCCACCCTGGGCAAACGCCAGGGGGCCGATATCGCCCGTGACAAACCGACCTACCCGGCACTGCTGGGCCTGGAAGCGGCCAAGGCCTATGCGATCGAACTGCGCGACCAGGCGCTGGTCGCACTGAGTGGGTTCGACGACAAGGCCGAGCCGCTGCGGGCGTTGGCGCGTTACATCGTCGAACGCCGCAATTAAGCAACGACACCAATCCCTGTAGGAGCGGGTTTACCCGCGAATGCGATGTTGAGTCTACCGCCGCATTCGCGGGTGAACCCGCTCCCACAGGGGCCGCGTAACCCGTGGTTGAATGGGCAGTATTTCCTACAATGGGGTAAACTGCCGCGTCTTCACACACCTATAACGACTCGCCTGATGCCCACGACGTTTCAAGAGATCCCCCGCGAACGCCCGGTCACGCCGTTGCTCGACCGCGCTGACACGCCTGCCGGCCTGCGCCGGCTGGCCGAAGCCGACCTGGAGACCCTGGCCGACGAACTGCGCCAGGAACTGCTCTACACCGTGGGTCAGACCGGTGGGCATTTTGGTGCCGGCCTGGGTGTCATCGAGCTGACCATCGCCCTGCACTACGTCTTCGACACCCCCGACGACCGGCTGGTGTGGGACGTGGGCCACCAGGCCTACCCGCACAAGATCCTCACCGGGCGCCGTAACCGCATGCTCAGCCTGCGCCAGAAGGACGGCATCGCCGCCTTCCCGCGCCGCAGCGAGAGCGAGTACGACACCTTCGGCGTCGGCCACTCCAGCACCTCGATCAGCGCCGCACTGGGCATGGCCATTGCCGCCCGCCTGCAGAACAGCAACCGCAAGTCGATCGCGGTGATCGGCGACGGCGCGCTGACCGCCGGCATGGCCTTCGAGGCGTTGAACCACGCCCAGGAAGTCAACGCCGACATGCTGGTGATCCTCAACGACAACGACATGTCGATTTCGCGCAATGTCGGCGGCCTGTCCAACTACCTGGCCAAGATCCTCTCCAGCCGCACCTACGCGAGCATGCGCGAAGGCAGCAAGAAAGTGCTGTCGCGCCTGCCGGGCGCCTGGGAAATCGCCCGCCGCACCGAGGAGTACGCCAAAGGCATGCTGGTGCCGGGCACGCTGTTCGAAGAACTGGGCTGGAACTACATCGGCCCGATCGACGGCCACGACCTGCCGACCATGATTGCCACACTGCGCAACATGCGTGACCTCAAGGGCCCGCAGTTCCTGCACGTGGTGACCAAGAAGGGCAAGGGCTTCGCCCCGGCCGAGATCGACCCGATCGGCTACCACGCCATCACCAAGCTGGAGCCGGCCGACAAACCCGCCGCACCGAAGAAAGCCAGCGGCCCGAAATACTCCGCAGTGTTCGGCCAGTGGCTGTGCGACATGGCTGCCGCCGACAACCGCCTGGTGGGCATTACCCCGGCGATGAAGGAAGGCTCCGACCTGGTCGACTTCAGCGAGCGCTACCCGGAGCGTTACTTCGACGTGGCGATCGCCGAGCAGCATGCCGTGACCCTGGCGGCCGGCATGGCCTGCGAGGGCAGCAAGCCGGTGGTGGCGATCTACTCTACCTTCCTGCAGCGCGCCTACGACCAGCTGATCCACGACGTGGCGGTACAGAACCTCGACGTGCTGTTCGCCATCGACCGCGCCGGCCTGGTCGGCGAAGACGGCCCGACCCATGCGGGCAGCTACGACCTGTCGTACCTGCGCTGCATCCCGGGCATGCTGGTGATGACCCCAAGCGACGAGAACGAGCTGCGCAAGATGCTCAGCACCGGCCACCTGTACAACGGCCCGGCGGCTGTGCGCTACCCGCGTGGCACCGGCCCGAACGCGCCGATCAGTGGTGACCTGGAACCGCTGGAAATCGGCAAGGGCGTGGTCCGTCGCCAGGGCGAGAAAGTCGCCTTGCTGGTGTTCGGCGTGCAACTGGCCGAGGCCATGCAGGTGGCTGAGCAGATCAACGCTACCGTGGTCGACATGCGCTTCGTCAAACCGCTGGACGAGGCACTGGTGCTGGAACTGGCCGCAAACCATGAGCTGCTGGTGACCATCGAAGAAAACGCCATCATGGGCGGTGCCGGTGCGGCTGTGGGTGAGTTCCTGGCCAGCCAGGCGATCGTGAAACCGCTGCTGCACCTGGGGTTGCCGGACATCTATGTCGAGCATGCCAAGCCTGCGCAGATGCTGGCTGAGTGTGGGCTTGATGCGGCCGGGATCGGGGCTTCGGTGAAGGCCCGCATGGCCAGGCTCGGGCTTTGATTTTTTGGGGCCGCTTTGCGGCCCATCGCGACACAAGGCCGCTCCTACAGGGACCGCGCAGTTATTTGTAGGAGCGGCCTTGCGTCGCGATCGAGGGCGCAGCCCTCGCAAAAGCTCACTTGGATACTGGCGCGTTAGCCTCGAGCAGCGCACACAAGCGCGCCGTAGCTTCGATCATCTGCCCACTAGGCCGCTCCAGGCCTTTGTCTGGCACCACCAGTAAACGATCATCGGCAACCGCGCGCAGTTGCGGCCAGGCCTTCCAACTCTCCAGCTGCGCCTCATCACCCGCCAGAATGACCTGCGGGTTGCGCAGCAGCACAGACTCCACATTTACCTGCGGCGCCGGCTGGGTGAGATCGGCGAAGACATTACGCGCGCCGCAAACGGCCAGGGCATCGCTGACCACCTGCCGGCCACCGAGCGTATACAGCGGTCGGTCCCAGACCTGGTAGAACACCTGCAGGGGCTCGTCCCGTCGATACTGCTGGCGCAGCTGCCGCAGCCGGTCACGCAGGGCCTGGGCATACCGATGGCCCTGTTCGGCACGGCCGATACGTTCGGCTATGGCTTCGATCTGCTCGATCAGCTGGTCGATGTCATGGGGTTCTGCGCTGTACGTTGCGATGCCCAGGCGCTTGAGCTGGCCACGTTGGGCCGGCGACACGCTGCCCGGCCACAGCAGCAACAGGTCGGGGCGAAGGCTGAGCAAGCGTTCGAGGTCCAGTTGCCCCTGGCGCCCCACCGAGGGCAGCTCGCGCAGCGCCGCCGGCCGTTCGCCACCGTCGAGCACACCTACCAGCAGGTCATCGGCCTGCAGTTCGAGCATGATCTCGCTCATCGACGGGGCCAGGCTGACCACCCGCAGGGGTTCGGCGGCCAGTGCGGAACAGGCGAACAGCGCCAGCAGGCCGGGCAGCAGGCGCATCAGCCGAGCTGGCGTGGAATGCGATAGAGGTACAGCACTACTGCGGTGGACAACGCCAGCAGGATCTGCGGCACCGCCTCGAGGCCGACCAGCACCGACAAGGCGGCGACCCAGGCCGGGAAGCAGGCATACAGCATGGCCAGGCGCCGCACCCGCGCCAGCTCGATCCAGGCGGCAGGCTCTTCGCCAGTGCCGAGCACCTTGGACGTAGCGATGAGGGCGCGCTTGTAGGCACCGAAGCGCGGCAGGCTGAGGAACATGGTCGCCGCGCCAGCAATGAACAGTGGCATGGCCAGCACCGAGGCCAGCGCATCACCGCCACCGAAGGCCCAGGCCATCACTGGCAGCGGCACCAGGCCCACCGCCAGGTACTGCCACCAGGCCAGCGCCAGGCGCCGCTTGACCTCGGCGCGGGTCACGCCTGAGGCACCTCGCCCTGGTGCTCGTTACCCAGCATGTGGCCCAGCTTGCCGGCCTTGGTTGCCAGGTAGTAGCGGTTGTGCGGGTTGTGCCCGGTGTGCAGCGGTACGCGCTCGGCGACGACGATGTTCATGTCGGTCAGGGCTTTGACCTTGCGCGGGTTGTTGGTCATCAGACGCAGCGACTTCACGCCCAGGTGCTCCAGCATCGGCAGGCACATGGCGTAGTCGCGCTGGTCGGCGGCAAAGCCCAGGCGCTCGTTGGCCTCGACGGTATCGGCGCCACCATCCTGCAGCTCGTAGGCGCGAATCTTGTTCAGCAGGCCGATGCCACGGCCTTCCTGGCGCAGGTACAGCAGCACGCCACGGCCTTCACGGGCGATGGCCTGCAGCGCGGCTTCCAGCTGCGAGCCGCAATCGCAGCGCTGGCTGAACAGGGCATCGCCGGTCAGGCACTCCGAGTGCAGGCGCCCCAGCACCGGCTGGCCGTCCGCGATGTCACCCAGGCTGAGCACCACGTGCTCACGGCCAGTGGCTTCGTCGAGGAAGCCATGCATGGTGAAGGTCGCGAAGGGAGTCGGGAGTTTAGAGGCGGCAACAAAGACGACGGGCACGTTGTGCTCCTGGAATAAGTTGAAAATTTCTCGTGGGCCGATTGTATCAGCAGGTTGGGGGATGTGGGCTGGCTGAATACCGTGGCTTAAGATCGAAAAGTTCGATGCTTATTAGGCCATCGATCAACCCTGCCCCCTACGCGGGCTTCTGTGGGAGCGGGTTTACCCGCGAAGAAGGTAACGCGGTGCCTGGCACCGGCTTCGCCGGTGTTCGCGGGTAAACCCGCTCCCACAGGGACCGCACAGGCCTTGGTGCTCTGCGCCTCAATGCGGTTTGCTATTCGGGCTGAACGGATACGGCTGCTGCCAGTGCTCGAAGATCGGCTTCAGCTCGCCACTGCGCACCAGCTCGGCCATGCGCTTGTCGAACAGGTCGCGCAGGGCCTTGGCCTGGTCGTTGCGGGCAAAGGCCAGGTACAGCGGCAGCTCGGCCACATGGGTGCGGCGGAAACGCTCGGGGTGGGAGGTCTGGCCGAGCACGTAGTCGACCTCGGTCAGCGCATCGATGTAGTAGTCCACGCGGTCATGCTCGAGCATCGGCAAAATGCCTTCGCGGCGCTGGACTTCGCGAAAGTCATGCACATTGGGCAGGTAGCTGCCGAAGTCGTAGCCACGCACCCAGGCCAGGCGGTAATGGCCTATGGTCTGCTGGGTAGGCACAGGCTTGCTGACCAGCCCCAGGGCGTAGATGTGGTCCATGTCGAAGTGCCAGCGCGGGTACAGGTTGTCGTCGTTCTCGTCCTTGTACGAGCCTACCCAGGCGTCAGCCTCGCCACGCTTGACCAGCCCGATCGCACGGCTGTAAGGCGCGCTCTGGGTCACCACCTTGACCCCCGCCGGCTCGAACACCTTGCGCAGCACGTCCCAGGCCACCCCGGTACCGTCGGCGTTGGTGTAGTCGAGCCACTCTTCGCTGACCAGGTGGATCTGCTTCGGCACACTTTCGGCAGCCGCCGCCCACGGGGCAACGCTCAGCAGCATTGCCAGCAGCACCGTCCTCATGGCCATTTACACGCTCCCTGTATCAGGCAACCGCCCACACCAGAACCTGCATCCCCAGCCAGGCAAACACGCCGGCCAGGATATCGTCGAGCATGATCCCGACACCCCCATGCACATGGCGGTCAACCCAGCGGATCGGCCAAGGCTTGAGGATGTCGAAGAAGCGGAACATCAGGAACCCCGCCAGCAGCCACTGCCAGCCTTCCGGCACCAGCCAGAGGGTAATCCACATGCCGACGATCTCGTCCCAGACAATACCTTCATGGTCGTGCACGCGCAGGTCATTGGCGACCTTGCCGCAGAGCCAGAAGCCGAACAGCATGCTCACGCCCAGCAACAGCCAGTAGCCCCAGTCGGGCAGCATCTGCCACAGCGGAATGAACGGTATGGCCACCAGCGAGCCCCAGGTGCCCGGCGCCTTGGGCAAGGTGCCGGAACCGAAACCGAAGGCGATGAAGTGCCACGGGTTGCGCCAGACCGAAGGCGGAACGAACTCCGCAGGCACCTGGTTGGGGTGATCGGTCACGGTGTCTCCCTAAAGTGTTGATAGCCGCGTTGCCGCGGGGTGATGTCCTGGCCCTGCTGATCGCGCAGGCTGACACCCTGCCCTTCGAGCACCCGCCCGATGACATGGAACGCCGCCAGGCCTTGTGCCTGCAGGGATGAAAGCTCGGCTGGCGGCAAGGTGAACGCCAGCACATAGTCGTCGCCACCGGTCAGCGCCGCCTGCACGGCGGCCTCGGCGCCGAGGAACCCCTGCAGAGCGGCTGACACCGGTACCTGCTCCAGGTTCACCTCGAGCGCCACACGGGAGGCCTTGGCGATATGCCCGCAGTCGGCCAGCAAGCCGTCGGAAATATCCAGCGCCGAGGTGGCACGCCCGCGCAGCAGTCGGCCCAGGGCGAACTGTGGCGATGGCGACCAATAATGATCGAGCAACGGTTGCGCCAGCGCGGCATCAGCCTGGCGCTGACCCAGCACCAGCGGCAAGGCCCCTGCCGCGTTGCCCAACTCGCCACCAACGCACAGTAGGTCGCCCGGGCGAGCGCCGTCACGGCGCAACGCCTGCCCCGCCGGAACCCGGCCGAACACGGTCATGGTGATACTCAGGGGGCCACGGGTGGTATCGCCACCGATCAGGCTCAGCTGGCAGTGGCCGGCCATGCGGTTGAGGCCGCTGGCATAGGCTTGCAGCCAGTCGGCGCTGACCTCGGGCAAGGTCAGGGCAAGGGTGAAACCGATGGGAGTGGCGCCCATGGCAGCCAGGTCGCTGGCCGCCACGGCCAGCGAGCGCTGGCCGAGCAACCAGGGGTCGCACACCGCCGGAAAATGCACCCCGGCAACCAGGGTGTCGGTAGACACCGCCAGTTGCTCGCCGGCGGGAAGGCTCAGCAGGGCGCAGTCGTCACCGATGCCCAGGGCCACGCCTTCACCGCCTTGCGCACAGGGCGCGGCGGCGAAGTAATGGCTGATCAGCTCGAACTCACCCATGGTCCGCAAGCGCCAGGATCAGCGCTTGTTCGCCTTGACTTCTGCTTCGCGCAGGGCCGGGGCGAGCTTGTCCAGCACGCCGTTGACGAACTTGTGGCCGTCGGTGGCGCCGAAGACCTTGGCCAGTTCCACGCCTTCGTTGATCACTACGCGGTACGGCACATCAACGCGCTTGATCAGTTCCCAGGTGGACAGGCGCAGCACGGCCAGCTCGACCGGGTCGAGCTCTTCCAGTGCGATGGTCATGCACGGCACCAACGCTTTGTCGATTTCGCCCTTGATTGCCGGGACCCCATGCAGGATCTCGCGGAAATAGGCACCGTCGACATCGGTGAAATCGTTATCGACCCGGAACTGCGCTTCGATCTCGTTCAGCGAATGCTGCGCCATGTGCCACTGGTACAGTGCCTGGGTCGCGAGCTTGCGGGCTTCGCGGCGCTTGGCGCTCTTCGATGGCTTGCCGGCATCCGCAGGTTTTGGATCGCGCGGGTTGAAACGATCGCTTTCGTCGCTAATCACTTGGCCTCCAACTGCGCCAGCAGGCTGACCATTTCCAGAGCGGACAGGGCAGCTTCAGCACCTTTGTTGCCGGCCTTGGTGCCGGAACGCTCGATGGCCTGTTCGATGGAGTCGACGGTCAGTACGCCGAAGGCCACCGGAACACCGAACTCCATGGACACCTGGGCCAGGCCCTTGGTGCATTCGCCCGCCACGTATTCGAAGTGCGGGGTACCACCACGGATCACGGCGCCCAGGGCGATGATCGCGTCGTAGGCGCCTTGCTGGGCGACCTTCTGTGCCACCAGCGGGATTTCGAATGCACCCGGGGCACGGATGATGGTGATGTCGCTTTCGCTGACACCGTGGCGTACCAGGGCGTCAACGGCACCGCTTACCAGGCTTTCGACGACGAAGCTGTTGAAGCGGCCAACCACCAAAGCATAGCGACCTTTGGGGGCGATGAAGGTACCTTCGATGGTCTTCAGGGTCATTCCGATATTCTCATCTTCAAGAGCGAGGCCGCATGCTGGCGGCCTCGACAGGGGTATGGACTCGAGCTGGAGGGCGTCACTGCCGCCTCAAGTCACTCGGAGGGCACGTATTCTACAACTTCCAGATCGAATCCGGATATCGCGTTGAACTTCATCGGCGAACTCATCAGGCGCATCTTGCGCACACCGAGGTCACGCAGGATCTGCGAACCGGCACCCACGGTGCTGTAGGTGGTCGGTGCCTTGGCGGGTGCATCGCCCGCGCTTTCGCGGATGTGCGCCAGCAGCACGTCGCCGTCCAGCGGGTGGCCCAGCAGCAATACCACGCCGCTGCCGGCCTCGGCCACGGCGGCCATGGCGGCGCGCAGGCTCCAGCGGCCCGGTTGCTTGACCAGCAGCAGGTCGCGCAACGGGTCCATGTTGTGCACGCGCACCAGGGTCGGCTCTTCGGCGCAGATCTTGCCCAGGGTCAGGGCCATGTGCACGTCGCCTTCCACCGCGTCGCGGTAGGTGACCAGGTTGAACTCGCCCAGCTCGCTCTCCACCGGTTGCTCGGAGACGCGCTGCACGGTGCGCTCGTGGATCATGCGGTAGTGGATCAGGTCGGCGATGGTGCCGATCTTCAGGCCGTGCTCGGCGGCGAACACTTCCAGCTCGGCGCGGCGCGACATGGTGCCGTCGTCGTTCATCACTTCGCAGATCACGCCGCTCGGCTCGAAACCGGCCATGCGCGCCAGGTCGCAGGCAGCTTCGGTGTGGCCGGCACGGGCAAGGGTACCGCCAGGCTGGGCCATCAGCGGGAAGATGTGGCCTGGGCTGACGATGTCTTCGGCCTTGGCGTCCTTGGCAGCGGCCGCCTGCACGGTGCGTGCACGGTCAGCGGCGGAGATGCCGGTGGTGACACCTTCGGCGGCTTCGATCGACACGGTGAACTTGGTGCCGAAGCCCGAGCCGTTGCGCGGCGCCATCAGCGGCAGCTTCAGCGTTTCGCAACGCTCGCGGGTCATCGGCATGCAGATCAGGCCACGGGCGTGCTTGGCCATGAAGTTGATGTGCTCGGGCAGGCAGCACTCGGCTGCCATGATGATGTCGCCCTCGTTTTCGCGGTCTTCGTCATCCATGAGGATGACCATTTTGCCCTGGCGGATGTCTTCGACCAGTTCTTCGATGCTGTTGAGCGCCACGCGGCACCCCCTTCTCAATCAGGATTTCAAGAAGCCGTTGGCGGCCAGGAAGCTTTCGGTAATGCCACTGCCCTTGCTCGGTTCGGCGGCCTTGTCACCCAGCAGCAGACGCTCCAGGTAACGGGCCAGCAGGTCGACCTCAAGGTTTACCCGACGCCCTGCACGGTAGTCGGCCATGATGGTTTCGGACAGGGTGTGCGGGACAATGGTCAGCTCGAACTCGGCGCCATTGACCTCGTTGACCGTCAGGCTGGTGCCGTCGACGGTGATCGAACCCTTGTGGGCGATGTACTTGGCCAGTTCCTTCGGTGCACGCACGCGGAACTGGATGGCGCGGGCGTTATCGCTGCGCGAGATGATTTCGCCGACCCCGTCGACGTGGCCGCTGACCAGGTGCCCGCCCAGCCGGGTGGTGGGGGTCAGGGCTTTTTCCAGGTTGACCTTGCTGCCGCTCTTGAGGTCGATGAAGGCGGTGCGCTTGAGGGTTTCGACGCTGACGTCGGCCCAGAAGCCGTCACCCGGCAGTTCGACGGCGGTCAGGCACACGCCGTTGACGGCGATGCTGTCGCCGAGCTTGACGTCACCCAGGTCGAGCTTGCCGGTTTCGACGTAGACGCGCACGTCGCCACCCTTGGGGGTCAGGCTGCGGATGGTGCCGATGGATTCGATGATGCCGGTGAACATGGGGTCTTCCTCAAAAACGGTTTGCGCGGGGCAAGCCTGGCATTATACGCCGGGCGCCGGCAGGGGGATGGCCGTGACCCGCCAGTCATCGCCCACTGCGCGCATTTCGGTAATTTTCAGCCGCGGTGCTTCGTTCATCTTGTCCAGTGGCCAGTCCAGCAGCGGGCGGGCCTGGGAACCGAGGAAAGTGCCGGCGACGAACAACTGGTACTCGTCGATCAGGCCTTGCCGGGCGAAGGCGCCGACCAGGCCGGCACCGGCTTCCAGCAGGATTTCGTTGACGCCACGGGTTGCCAGGGCCTGCAGCAGCACCGGCAGGTCTACCTGGCCATTGTCACCCGGCAGGCTGAGCAGTTCGTGGCCGGCAGCGGCATAGCGCGGGTCATCTGCGACAGCGCTCACCACCAGCACCGGGCCAGCCTGGAAGAACGGTGCATCCAGCGGCAGGCGCAGGCGGCCATCGACCAGCACGCGCAGCGGTGTGCGGCTGAGTGCCAGGGCGGTGGTTTCGGCATCCAGGCCCAGCTCGGCGCCGCGCACGGTCATCCGCGCGTTATCGGCCAACACGCTGGCGGCGCTGGTCAGCACCACGCTGGAGCGGGCGCGCAGGCGCTGCACCGCCGAGCGGGCGGCCGGGCCGGTGATCCACTTGCTTTCGCCACTGGCCATGGCGGTGCGGCCATCCAGGCTCATGGCCAGCTTGGCGCGAACGAACGGCAGGCCGTGCTCCATGCGTTTGAGGAAACCGGGGTTGAGTGCGCGGGCCTCGGCCTCGAGCACGCCGCTGGCCACTTCGATACCGGCCTCGGCCAGGCGCCGCAGACCCTGCCCCGCCACTTGCGGGTTGGGGTCCTGCATGGCGGCTACCACCCGTGCTACCCCGGCCTTGACCAGCGCTTCGGCGCACGGCGGCGTGCGGCCATGGTGGCTGCACGGCTCGAGGGTGACATAGGCACAGGCGCCACGGGCACGCTCACCAGCCTGTCGCAGGGCATGCACTTCGGCATGTGGCTCGCCGGCGCGCACATGCCAGCCTTCGCCGACCACCTCGCCATCGCGCACGATCACGCAGCCTACGCGCGGGTTCGGGTGGGTGGTGTACAGGCCCTTGCGCGCCAGCTCCAGCGCGCGGGCCATGTAGTGGGCGTCGAGGATGGCAGCTTGGCTGGGCATGGTCACTCTTTAGCCGGCTCGCGAGCCAGGCGGTCGATTTCTTCGCGGAACTCGTCGAGGTCCTGGAAGCGGCGGTAAACCGAGGCAAAACGGATATAGGCCACTTCGTCGAGCTTGCGCAGCTCGGCCATGACCATTTCACCCACCACCAGCGATTTGACTTCACGCTCGCCGGTGGCACGCAGGCGGCTCTTGATATGCGCCAGCGCAGCTTCCAGGCGCTCGACGCTGACCGGGCGTTTTTCCAGTGCCCGCTGCATGCCGGCGCGCAGTTTTTCTTCGTCGAAGGGTTGGCGCGTGCCGTCCTGCTTGATCAGCCGGGGCAGCACCAGCTCGGCGGTTTCGAAGGTGGTGAAGCGCTCGCCGCAGGCGACGCATTCACGGCGGCGGCGCACCTGCTCGCCCTCGGCGACGAGGCGAGAGTCGATGACCTTGGTGTCGTTGGCACCGCAAAAGGGACAGTGCATGGTGGCAGGCAACAAAAAAAGGGAGGGCCATGGTAGCGCATCCCACTGGCAAGACAAGCCAAAGGGGTTAACATCCATGGGAAATCTGCCCGTGAAGGACTACCCCATGCACTACCGAGCGCTCGTCGTGCTGTGCTGCGCCGCCCTGCTCGCCGCCTGCGGCAGCGACAGGCCGAAGCCCGACACCCCTCCGGCCCCCACGCCAGCCCGCACGGCCAAGCCGGCCGCAGTACTGGGCCCGCTGCCGGCCTACCAGCGCGAGCTGAGCGGCACCTTGCTGGCAATCCCGGCCGGTGCCGACGTGGAGCTGGCCTTGCTGGTCATCGACGAACGCGACCGCCCACAACGCCTGCTGGCCAGCAGCAACCTGACTGGCACCGGCCAGGCCCTGCCCTACCAACTGCGCTTCAACCCCGAGGCCTTCCCCGCCGGTGCCCGGGTCGAGCTGCGCGGCCGCGCCAGCAGCTCTGGCCAGCTGATCATGCACCTGCCGCCGGTGCGCATTACCCAGGCCCAGACCCAGGCCATCGGCCCGCTACGTTTCGAGAAGGCGCCGTAAGTGGCGCCAGTCTGCCTACAACAGCCCCTGCAACAGGCCCTCAGCGGCCTGATCGGCGAAGCGCGTCTTGTCGTCAGCGAGCTGCCCGGCTGCGACCTCAAGCTGTGGCTGATCGACGACCAGAACATGGACCGCGCCTTCAGCAGCGAAGAGACCCGGCGCATTCTTGAAGAACCGCCCTACTGGAGCTTCTGCTGGGCCAGCGGCCTGGCCATGGCCCGTTACCTGGCCCAGCACCCGGAATGGGTAGCCGGCAAGCGCGTGCTGGACTTTGGCGCCGGCTCCGGTATCGCCGGTATTGCCGCCGCCCGCGCCGGTGCGCTGGAAGTGGTGGCCTGCGACCTCGACCCGCTGGCACTCGATGCCTGCCGCGCGAATGCCGCGCTGAACGGGGTGGAACTGGGTTACAGCAGCGATTTCTTCGCCGAAGACGACCGCTTCGATCTGATCCTGGTTGCCGACGTGCTGTACGACCGCGCCAACCTGCCGCTGCTGGATGCCTTCCTCGGCCGCGGCCGCCAGGCGCTGGTGGCCGACTCGCGGGTACGCGACTTCAGCCACCCGCTGTACCAGCAGCTGGGCGTGCTGGAAGCGCTGACCCTGCCGGACCTGGCCGAGCCGCACGAATTCCGCCGGGTCAGCCTGTACCACGCCAGCCGCGACACCTTATAGTGGTGTTATCCACGAGTTTGCGAGAGTCGCGATGACCCAAGACACGCCTTACATTTTCGACGCTACCGATGCCACCTTCCAGCAACTGGTTATCGAGAACTCCTTCCACAAACCGGTGCTGGTGGACTTCTGGGCCGAGTGGTGCGCACCGTGCAAGGCACTGATGCCACTGCTGGCGAAGATCGCCGAGGGTTACCAGGGCGAGCTGCTGCTGGCCAAGATCAACTGTGATGTGGAGCAACAGGTGGTTGCCCAGTTCGGCATCCGCAGCCTGCCGACCGTGGTGCTGTTCAAGGACGGCCAGCCGGTGGACGGCTTTGCCGGTGCACAGCCGGAATCGGCGATCCGCGCCATGCTCGAGCCACATGTGCAACTGCCCGCCGCACCCAGCGCATCTCCGCTGGAGCAGGCCAAGGGGCTGTTTGCCGAAAGCCGTTTTGCCGAGGCCGAAGCACTGTTGCAGGCACTGCTGGGTGAGGACAACAGCAATGCCGAGGCGCTGATCCTGTATGCCCGTTGTTTGGCCGAGCGCGGGGAGCTGGGTGAAGCCCAGGTGGTGCTGGATGCGGTCAAGACCGACGAGCACAAGGCTGCGCTGGCCGGCGCCAAGGCCCAGCTGACCTTCCTGCGCCAGGCTGCCAGCCTGCCGGAAGTGGCCGACCTGAAAAGCCGCCTGGCACAGAACCCTCAGGATGACGAGGCGGCCTATCAGCTGAGCATCCAGCAGCTGGCGCGCCAGCAGTATGAAGCGGCGCTGGAAGGGTTGCTGAAGCTGTTCCAGCGTAACCGTGGTTATGAGAACGGGCTGCCGCAGAAGGCGTTGCTGCAGGTGTTCGAGTTGCTGGGCGGTGATCACCCGCTGGTCGGCGTGTATCGTCGCAAGTTGTCGGCGGCGATGTTCTGACCTGAGGCCTATTGCGAGGGCTTTGCCCTCGTTCGCGGGCACGCCCGCTCCCACAGGGTATGCACTGAATTCAATACTGGTGGTATACCTGTGGGAGCGGGCAAGCCCGCGAACGAGGCCAGCACAGGCAATACAGATTTATCCCACCCAGTGATATACCGGCGCGTCCACGCCACTTTCCACCTTGACTTCACTGCTATGCCGCAAGCGCACCAGCAGCCGTTTACCCGCCGCCGTACTCCCCGCCAGCCCCTCCAACCGATCCAGCAATTCCGGCCCGCTCATCTGCCCTGCCAGGCGCAACACCTCACGTGCCGCAGTCCATTGCCCGTCATCCTGACGAGTTGTCGCCACGGTTTCCGTTGCTGCATTCTGCGGCACAGCGGGCAATTCGATCTGCCGCCCCAGTTGCGCCCACTCTTCAGGCGCCAGCTCGATGGTCAGATCCACAGGCCAGTCACCAATCTGTCCACGAATTCTCATGCTGCATTCCCTGAACCCAAGTCAATGCCACCATCCTACCCCAACATGAAACCTGCGCCACGCAGGCTGGCAGCACGCCGAAAAGTTGTTATAACATAACCCAATCTTCCCGCCCGCTCCGGAGTCGTCCATGCGTCGCCTGTTGCTCGCCCTGCCCTTCGCCCTGCTGCCCCTGGCCGTGGCCCAAGCCCACGATGATGACCATGATCACGACCACGCCCACGGCACCCTCGGCGCCCACGAGCATGGCGTGGCCAAGCTCAACGCCGTGCTCGATGGCAACACCCTGGAGCTGGAGCTGGACAGCCCGGCAATGAACCTGGTCGGCTTCGAACACGCCGCCAACAGCGACGCCGACAAGGCCAAGGTCGCGGCGGTGCGCCAGCAGCTGGAGCAGCCACTGAAGCTGTTCGGCCTGCCCGCTGCCGCAGGCTGCAAGGAAGACCAGCAGGAACTGGAAAGCCCGCTGTTCGGTGATGCCCCGAAAGCCGACGACGATGGGGACGAGCACCAGCACCAGCACAGCGACATCGGCGCCCATTACCAACTGACCTGCGCCAACCCCGACAAACTGACGGAGGTGGACCTCGCTCCGCTGTTCAAGGCCTTCCCGGCCACCCAGAAGATCAACGTTCAACTGATCGGCCCCAATGGCCAGAAAGGCGTGGAAACCACGCCGGCCAAGGCCGCGGTCGCGTTCTGAATGCGCCAGCCGTTGATCGAACTGCATGACCTGGTGTTCGCCTGGCCCGGCCAGCCGGCGCTGCTGGATATTCCGGCATTCCGCCTGGAAGCTGGCGAGGCCCTGTTTCTCAAGGGCCCCAGCGGCAGTGGCAAGACCACATTGCTGGGCCTGCTGGGCGGGGTGAACGTAGCGGGCCAGGGCCGCATCCAGTTGCTCGGCCAGGACCTCGGCCGCCTGGGCCAAGGCGCCCGTGACCGCTTCCGGGTCGACCACACCGGTTATATCTTCCAGCAGTTCAACCTGCTGCCGTTCCTCTCGGTACGCGAAAACGTCGAGCTGCCCTGCCGCTTCTCGCGCAGCCGCAAGGCCCGCGCCGAGCAGCGCCATGGCAGTGTCGACCAGGCAGCCAGCACGCTGCTGGCCCACCTGGGCCTGGACGACCCCGCCCTGCTCGCCCGCCGCGCCGACAGCCTGTCGATCGGCCAGCAGCAACGGGTCGCTGCCGCCCGCGCACTGATCGGCCAACCCGAACTGGTGATCGCCGACGAACCGACCTCGGCGCTGGATGCCGACACCCGTGAAGCGTTCATCCGCCTGCTGTTCGATGAATGCCGCGCCGCCGGTGCCAGCCTGCTGTTCGTCAGCCACGACCAGAGCCTGGCGCCGCTGTTCGACCGCCACCTGTCGCTGGCCGAACTCAACCGTGCCGCCAAGCCCCGGGAGGCCTGATGTACCTGCTCCGCCTTGCCCTGGCCAGCCTGGCCAACCGCCGCTTCACCGCATTCCTCACCGCCTTCGCCATCGCCCTGTCGGTGTGCCTGCTGCTGGCCGTTGAACGGGTCCGTACCGAAGCCCGGGCCAGCTTCGCCAGCACCATCAGCGGTACCGACCTGATCGTCGGCGCCCGCTCCGGCTCGGTGAACCTGCTGCTGTACTCGGTGTTCCGCATCGGCAACGCCACCAACAACATCCGTTGGGACAGCTATGAGCACTACGCCAAGGACCCGCGGGTGAAATGGGCCATCCCCATCTCGCTGGGCGATTCGCACCGTGGTTATCGAGTGATGGGCACTACCGGCGACTACTTCAGCCATTACCAGTACGGCCGCCGCCAGCACCTGGAATTGAGCCAGGGCCGCGCGTTTGCCGATGATCCGTTCGAGGTGGTGCTGGGTGCCGAAGTGGCCGAGGCGTTGCACTACAAGCTGGGCGACAAGCTGGTGCTGGCACATGGTGTCGCCGCGATCAGCCTGGTCAAGCACGATGACAAACCGTTCACCGTGGTCGGTGTGCTCAAGCGCACCGGTACGCCGGTAGACCGCACGCTGCATATCAGCCTGGGCGGCATGGAAGCCATCCACATCGACTGGCACAACGGTGTGCCGGCCCGTGGCGCCGGGCGTATCAGCGCCGAGCAGGCACGGACCATGGACCTGCAGCCTGCCGCCATCACTGCGTTCATGCTCGGCCTGAACAGCAAGATCGCGACATTCAGCCTGCAGCGGGAGATCAATGAATACCGCAGCGAGCCGTTGCTGGCGATCCTGCCCGGGGTAGCCCTGCAGGAGCTGTGGAGCCTGATGGGCACCGCGGAGCAGGCGTTGTTCGTGGTGTCGCTGTTCGTGGTGCTGACTGGCCTGATCGGCATGCTTACGGCGATTCTCACCAGCCTCAATGAACGGCGCAGGGAGATGGCGATATTGCGCTCGGTTGGCGCCAGGCCGTGGCATATCGCAGGGCTGCTGGTGCTGGAGGCACTGTCGCTGGCGGCGATCGGGATCGCTGCCGGGCTTGGCTTGCTGTATGCGGGAATCGCCCTGGCACAGGGGTATGTGCAAGCCAACTACGGTTTGTATTTGCCGCTGGCCATGCCGAGCGCTCATGAATGGACGTTGCTGGCTATCATCCTGGGAGCTGCGCTGTTGATGGGCAGCGTGCCGGCGTGGCGGGCCTATCGGCAGTCGTTGGCCGATGGCTTGTCCATTCACCTCTGAGGGCGTGCAATGATCCAATACCTCACTGCCTTCTTCGCGGGTGAACCCGCTCCCACAAGGTCCACCACAAGCTTCAAAGCCTGTGCAGGACCTGTGGGAGCGGGTTCACCCGCGAAGAGGCCAGTACAGGCAGTACAACTACTCCTGGTCATGCTGCTTTCACTGGCATCGCCCACCTGGGCCTCGGAACCCCGCGAACTTGACTGGCCCGCCCTCATCCCCGAAGGCGCCCCGGTCATCCCGCCCCAACTCGCGCCGCTGCACGACATGTCGCAGCTCAGCAACGCCCTGTCCGCCGAGTCCGCCCCACCGGCGCGCCAGCAGGCACCCGACGCCCCGGTGGTAAAAAGCCTCGACGGCCAGCAGATCAAACTGCCCGGCTACATCGTGCCGCTGGAGGTGAGCGAAGAAGGCCGCACCACCGAATTCCTGCTAGTCCCCTACTACGGCGCGTGCATCCACGTGCCACCACCACCCTCGAACCAGATCGTGCACATCTTCAGCGAAATGGGCGTGCGCGTAGAAGACCTCTACCAGCCCTACTGGATCGAGGGAAAGCTGCAGGTTAGAGCCTCCAGCAGCGAACTGGCCGATGCCGGCTATCAGATGGAAGCCGAGAAAATATACGCTTATGAGCTGAGATGAGAACTGTTTCGAATTCGTGACGACGCTTCTTTGAGCTGGGTCAAACTTTCTGTTTAACGGCATCCGTACCATTGGACTACTCGATTACTCACGTCCTCTGGGAGCTTCCATGAACAAGTCCTTGCTCAGCGCCGCCCTCGCGGCCCTGGCGCTCGCTGCCCCTGTCGCCCACGCCCACCAGGCAGGCGATATCATCGTCCGCGCAGGTGCCATTACCACAGCTCCCAACGAAAGCAGCGGCGACCTGAAATTCGACGGCAACAAAGTCTCGGGCACCAAGGCGACTCTGGACAGCGACACCCAACTGGGCCTGACCTTCGCCTATATGCTCACCGACCATATCGGCCTCGAGCTGCTGGCTGCCACCCCGTTCAAGCACACCGTCGGCGTCAAAGGCCTGGGCGGCGGCCTGGACGGCAAGCTCGCCGACATCAAGCAGCTGCCACCGACCCTGTCGTTGCAGTACTACCCGATGGAACCGACTTCCAAGTTCCAGCCGTATGCCGGCGTCGGCATCAACTACACCCTGTTCTTCGATGAAGACCTCAGTAGTGCACGCAAGCAGCAGGGCTTCAGCAACCTGAAGCTGCAAGACTCGGTCGGCATCGCCGGTCAGCTGGGCATGGACTACATGATCACCGACAACTTGCTGGTCAACGCATCGGTCTGGTACGTCGACATCGACACCAAGGCCAGCGTCAACGGCCCGAGCGCACTGGGCTACAGCAAGACCAAGGTCGACGTCGATGTCGACCCGTGGGTGTACATGGTCGGCCTTGGCTACAAGTTCTGACCTGAACACTGCAGGGCGGCTTCGGCCGCCCTCGCGCGTTGCAGCCATCGCCAGTACCCCAGCGCCACCGCGCTGATGCCCATCCCAAGCCAACACACCGCTGCCCAACCCCAATGGGCATACACCCAGCTCGCCAGCACTGCCCCCACTCCACTGCCAAGCGAATAGCAGCACATGTAGGCGCCGATCAACCGGCTGGCCATTGCACCACGCCCGGCCAGCAGCAGGCTCTGGTTGATGACATGCACCGCCTGCACGGCAAAGTCCAGCATCAGCACACCCAACCCGAAGACCATCAGTGAATGCCCGACGAAGGCCGTGGGCAGCCATGACAGCACCAGCAGAACCAGCGCCAGACCGGTGGTGCGCTCCCCCAGCCCCTGGTCGGCCAGGCGACCGGCGCGCGCTGCCGCCAATGTGCCGGCAACACCCGCCAGGCCGAACAGACCGACCTCGGTATGGCTCAGCGCCAGTGGCTCGGCACTCAGGGGCATGACCATGGCACTCCAGAGCACGCTGAACGCAGCGAAGATCAACACGCCGAACAGCCCGCGCTGACGCAGCAGCCGGTCGTGCCGGTACAGCCTGAACTGGGCAACGATCAGCGCCCGGTAGCCAGACCGCAGCGACACCGGTTGCCCCGCGGGCAGGCTGCGCCACAGCACCAGGGCCAGCAGCATCAACAGCCCTGCGGCAATCAGGTACACGCTGCGCCAGCCAGCCAGGTCGGCAAGCCCGCCCGAGACCAGCCGTGCCAGCAGAATGCCCAGCACTATGCCGCTGGTGACGGTGCCCACGGCCTGCCCTTGCTGGCCGGGGGCGGCAAGGCTCGCTGCATGCGCCACCATCACCTGCACCATGACCGCCATCAGCCCGGTGATGGCCAGGGCCAGCAGCAATAGCGCCCAGTTGGGTGCCATGCCTACCCCAACCAGCGCCAGGGCCGAGAACAGCAACTGCCCGAGCAACAGGCGCTTGCGGTCGATCAGGTCACCCAGCGGCACGATCAGCATCAACCCCAGTGCATAGCCCGCCTGGGTCGCGCCTACTACCCAACCGATCTGCTGCTGCGCCACGCCCAGGTCAGCGGCCATCGACTCGAGCAGAGGCTGGGCGAAATACACAGTCGCCACGGCCATGGCGCTGGTGATGGCCAGCAGCAGGGTTATCCAGCGTGTCAGTGTCAGTGCAGGGTTCATCGGGCTGGCCTCGTCAATCTGGTTTCGAATTGAAACCACATGCTGGCTATTTAGCAAATGTGGTTTTAATCTGCAACCAGATGATCACGAAAGGCCCCGTCCATGCTCGATGAAAACAATACGCAATGCCCCGTCGCCAGGGCCCTGGAGGTGCTGGGAGACCGTTGGGCGCTGATGATCCTGCGCGATGCCTTCGATGGGCTGCGGCGCTTCAGTGAATTCCAGAAGAACCTGGGGCTGGCGAAGAACATCCTCGCCTCACGGCTGAAGTGGCTGGTGGAGAGCGGGCTGCTGACGCTGCAGCCGGCGTCGGATGGCAGTGCCTACAAGGAATATGTGCTGACCGAGAAAGGGCGATCGGTATTCCCGGTGGTGGTTGGCTTGAGGCAGTGGGGGGAGCGGTTTCTGTTCGAGGCGGGCGAGGTGCGTTCGGAGTTGGTGGATGGTGATACGGGGCAGGCGCTGGAAACGCTGCAGGTGCGGGCCCGGGACGGGCGGGTGCTGGCGGCAGGGGATTGCCTGCGAAAAGTGGTGCGGCATGAGTGATTCTGGGGCTGCTGCGCAGCCCATCGCGACACAAGGCCGCTTCTACAGCGACCGCGCAACCTCGGCCTGGCGCGATCGCTGTAGGAGCGGCCTTGTGTCGCGATAGGGGCGCAAAGCGCCCCCAAGCAATTCAGCCCTTGCCCAGAAGCCGCGACAAGCCCTCGACCATCGGCGTCGCCTGCGGAAACTCGAACCGCGCCAACAAGCGCTGGTTATCCGCCCGCGAATGGCGAATGTCACCCGAACGTGCCGCCACATAGCTGACCGCCGGCAAGCTACCCACCACCTTCTCAAGCGCTGCCAGCAACTGGTTGAGCGACGTGGCCTGGTTGAGGCCGATATTCACCGCCCCCTCCTCGACCTGCGGCTGCTCCAGCGCCTGCACCATCACCTGCACCAGGTCGCCCACGTAGAGAAAGTCCCGGGTCTGCTCGCCATCACCGAACACCGTGATCGGCAAACCCTTCACAGCGCGCTCGGAGAAAATGCTGATCACCCCGGAATACGGCGAGGACGGGTCCTGGCGCGGCCCGAAGATATTGAAGAAGCGGAACACCACCGGCTCCAGGCCATGCTGACGACGGTAGAAGTCCAGGTACTGCTCACTGGCCAACTTGTCCACGGCATACGGGGTCAGCGGCGCCTTGGGGGTGTCTTCGGCAATCGACTCGCCTTCACCATTGTTGCCATACACCGCCGCACTGGAGGCGAACAACACCCGGCGCAGCCCATGCACGCGCATGGCTTCGCACACGTTGAGGGTGCCGATGAAATTGCTCTGGTGGGTCCGCACCGGGTCCTCGACCGAGGCCTGCACCGAGGCCACCGCTGCCAGGTGCACCACGGCACTGCAGCCAGCCGCAACCTGCGTGACCAGACCGGCATCGGCAACATCGCCTTCAACCAGTTCCAGGCGTGGGTGGCCGACCTGCAGGTTGCCCCGCTGGCCTGTGGAAAAGTCGTCGAGAATGCGTACGGCGTAGCCTTTGTCCAACAACGCATCGCACAGGTGGGAGCCAATGAAGCCGGCACCGCCGGTGATCAGGATGGGGGCGTCAGCCATGGCGGTAGAACCGGTCCAGTAGAGGCGGCAGGCCGGCGCGCCAGGCGCGCGGCTTGATGCCGAAGGTATGAAGGATTTTCTTGCAGGCCAGTACCGCGTGCTGCGGCTCTTCGCTGGCATCCGGCCGTGCGGCATGGGCCTGCGGCGTCGGTGCCTGCACAGCCAGCTGGCGGTACTGGCCTGCTTCGGTAAGGATCGCCTGGCCCAGCGCCAGCGGCGTGGTCGCCTCGTTGCCGGCGTAATGGTAGGTGCCCCACAGCGGCGCACTGCAATCGAGTTGCTTGAGCACCGAAAGGATCACCCGGGCGGCGTCGTCGACCGGCGTCGGGTTGCCACGCCGGTCATCGGCCAGCAGCAGTTCCTGTGGTTGCTCGGCGCGGGTCAGGAAGCGCCCCAGTGTCCCGTCGATGCTTTCGTCGAGTAGCCAACCAAAGCGCAACAGCACGTGCTGCGGGCAAGCCGCGCGCACGCTCTGCTCGATGCGCCACAGGGCCTGGCCACGCAGGCCCAGCGGTACCGGCTCGTCCTTTTCGCTGTAGGCCGTGGCCCGCGAACCATCGAACACGCGGTAGCTGGAAGGCTGCACCAGGGTGATCTGGTGGTGCTGGCACAGTTCCGCCAAGCGCTCCACAGCCCGCTCCTGCTGGGCCAGGCGCTGCTCACTGACCGACTCGGCCTGGAACCAGTCGAAGTAATAGGCCAGGTTGACCAGGGCATCGGGACGATGATCGTCGAGCAGCTGGGTGAGGCTGGCCGGCGTCCAGCCGTTCTCGGGCGGGCGCGGCGCCAGGAATGCGATGTCCTCCTCGGCCCCAAGACGAATCAGCGCTTGCCCGAGGGCATTGCCACCACCCAACAGCATTAGGCGCATACGCATAGAGTCAGCAGATCCGGAGAGGTTGGTTGAAGGAAAGGGGCCATTTTGCGGTTTCCTGCCCGGGAAGTCCAACACCGGACCCGTTCGATGCCACAGGCGGTATTGATTCCAAAGTTCCACAGTTCAATACCACCATAGGCAGAAATCTCCTACGACATACCAGGAACGAGCTGACTTCCATGCCGCAGCACAACCGCATTGAATAGTTGACTCCCCCACTTGCCAGCCGGGGAGCTTCACAAAAACAAGTACAGGGAACGTTCAATGCCTCGTTCGGAAGTTGCATACCTGGATTTCAGCCCGGAGCAAAGCAAGGCCATAAGCTTTGCAAGCCAGACCATTGCTGACTTGGGTGGCCCGGAGACCAAAGGAGTAGCACTTCAGGCTCGTGTATTCGCCGATCAACTCGAGCAAGCCTTGAGTGAGGAACAGCGTGCACTGTTACAACGCTTCAGTGAAGGCCAGCTATCTGCCTTGATGTACAGGCAGATGCCTTGTGCCAACGAGCCAATACCAGAGTACCTGCCCGACATTTCCGCCCTGGCGCAAAACCCTCGCTGCCAATACCTTGCCTCCCGCAATCAACTGCTGCTGGAGCTCGTGCGCTACCGCAGTTTCGCCTTCGATATAGACAACGATGGTAAACAGGTTCGCCTGGTCGGCAACTTCAAGGGCGGTGGCCGCATCCCGCGGCTCGACGAAAATCCCTGCCTGGAAGTTGAAACCAGCTCGCATGCGGGCTTGCGCTTGGGGCCGCACACTGAAGCGCCCTACAACTGCTCGACAATTTCAACCAATGCCAACTCCCCTGCTCCCTCTGCACTGATTCTGACTGCGCGCTGGAACCCCGCCAATGAACCTACGAATGTCTTCCCGCTCCGGGAAATCATCGAACGCCTGGGTAGCCTGGACACACTTGCGCTGACTTCAACGTCCTTCGACTTTACCCGCAGTGACTGCTTCGCTCACGGACAAGGCAATGCAGGCAAAGCAGTTTCAATGCTGCAATTCGAGCCCAATGGTGGTTTCTCTGTTCGTTACAACAGCTATCGCTTCAGCCTGAATGAACGCGCCTGCAGCGCAGTGGCGCGCGCTTTCGACGCCTTTCAGAAAGCACTGGATAACACTCGACCACTGGCGTTTGTCCTGCAGCCTGACAGCGCACTGTTGATCAACAACAGCCGAGCCTTGCACGGCCGCGACATGGTCCAGGACAACCGGCGGCTGCTCATCCGTCAATTCGGATACTCCCCCTTCGCAGTACCGTTGGTGCTCGCTGAAGACCCACTGCTCGTGCGTGGCTGATCACAGGAAAACACCCCATGATCGAATTCGACGTAACGCTTGTTCTGACACTCGCACTGGTGGCACTGATGGCCGGCTTTTTCGATGCCATCGCCGGTGGTGGCGGCCTGATCACGCTCCCGGTGTTGTTCATTGCCGGTATCGAACCCTTGGCGGCAATTGCCACCAACAAGTTCCAGGCGGCTTCGGCTACGGTTTCGGCTACGTGCGCCTTTGCCCGCAAAGGCATGATCGACTGGCGACGAGGCAGTCCAATGGCTGTCATGTCGTTTATCGGAGGGGCGTTGGGTGCCTTGTCGATAACTTACGTGCCCAAAAGCGTTCTGCAGGCGTGCGTCCCACCACTGCTGATTCTGATAGCCGCCTACTTTGCCTTCAGCCCAAAGCCGAATGAACAAGCGCGCAAGGCAAAGGTATCGACCAGCCTGTTCTGCGTGGCGGTTGCACCGATCATTGGCTTTTATGACGGTATCTTCGGCCCTGGTGTCGGCTCGTTCTTCATGCTGGCCTGCGTGATCCTCTTGGGCCAGCACTTGATACAAGCCGTGTGCACCAGCAAGCTTTTGAACGCAGCCTGTAACCTGGGCGCATTGTCAGTCTTTTCACTGAGCGGGGCGATCATCTGGCCACTGGCGCTGGCAATGGCGTTCGCGGCTTTTGTGGGGGCTCAATTGGGCGCACGCTGTGCAGTGCACTTTGGCCCACGGCTGATCAAGCCATTGCTGGTCTGTGTTTGCTGCATCATGGCAATCAAGTTGCTGCTCGACCCAGGCAACCCTGTTGGCGAGTGGTTACATCAACTTGTTCTCTGAAAAAAGCATCACTCGATTTCGAACAGACTGTTACGCAACGGCCCCACGCTGAGGCGCTCACGCACATCGTCATCTATGCGGGGATCATCCGGCTGGTACAGTTTTACCTGCCGGTAGACATTTATGCGATTGATCTCCTCTCCCAGGTAGTCCCACACAACCCGAGTGCAGGCCGGGTTGCGCCGGTCTCCGCTGGATACACCGGCCTTCAGGCCGTTGAGGCGGGTAATGCGACTTTTGAAACTGGGGATGAGGATAGTCTGGCTCATCTCGTTGAACGTCAGCGACTCGTAATCGACCAGGAACATCCGGTCCTGCAACTGGAACGCCGCTCCCAGATAGCGACAACGCACCTCGGCATGGGGGTTGGTGGCGCTGGAACGCTCCTGGCGTTCCTGGCGTTCGAAAAGGAACTGCCCGCGCTCCTCCCACAGGTGAACCAATGACACCAGGACCGTGCCCGGAACCGACATGCAGTTGGAATATTCCAGGTAGTAACCGCAATAGCGCGACAGGTTCCCCGCATGGGCGTGCAACGGACGGAACAGATCACTGATCGGGTCGCCAGGCTGCTCGGCCGGGGTCGACACGCGAGCACCGATCAGGCGGCTGAACTGCTCGGGTGGCAAATGCAATTCGTAATCTTCGACCCCGAAGAAATCGCCGATGCGCTTGAGGTTGTAGGCCGTCGGGCGGCTCTGCCCGCTCAGGTACTTGTTGAACTGCGCGCGGTTGATCGACAGCTGGCGGCAAACTTCGGAGATAGAGCGGTAGTGGCTGCAGGCCAGTTTGAGGTTGGTAGCGAAATGATCGCTCATGACTCGGGACTCAGGTGACGCGAATGGCGCAATTGTAGCATCAAGTTGCACCAAATCAGAGCAACCCGCGAAATTGTAACCGCTCTTGTCATAGCCAACCATGCGCCCCACGAATAGCGGTGCGCCTGCCGTCCGCTGATCTTTCCACACGAACAATAAGAATCGAGGTCATTTTCCAATGCTCGAAGTACTCAACGATTTCCTCTCGGGGAAACTTCTCATTGTGCTGATCGTAGGGCTGGGTAGCTACTTCACCATCCGTTCCCGGTTCGTCCAGTTCCGCCATTTTGGCCACATGTTCGGTGTGTTCAAAGAATCGCTGCGTGGCCAGGCAGGCCAGCTGAGCTCCTTCCAGGCCCTGATGCTGAGCCTGGCCGGCCGCGTGGGCGCCGGTAACATCGCCGGTGTCGGCATTGCCGTGACACTGGGTGGACCAGGCGCTGTGTTCTGGATGTGGGTCACCGCACTGGTGGGCATGTCCAGCAGCTTCTTCGAATGCACCCTGGCCCAGGTCTACAAGCGCGCCGATGGCGACGGCCTGTACCGTGGTGGCCCGGCCTACTACATCCAGCACGGCCTCAAGCTGAAAAGCATGGCCATCGTGTTCTCGATCCTGCTGCTGGTCACCTACGGCTTCGCCTTCATCGGCCTGCAGTCGTACACCGTGACCCACTCGCTGCAGAACGCCTTTGCCTTCGACCCCAAGCACACCGGCATCGTCCTCGCCGTGCTGCTGGCCATCACCTTCATCGGCGGCATCAAGCGCATCGCTGCGGTGTCCGACCTGCTGGTACCGGTCAAGACCCTGGCCTACATCGGCGTAACCCTGTACGTGATCGGTACCCAGATCGAGCACGTGCCAGCCATGCTGGAAACCATCTTCAAGAGCGCCTTCGGCCTCGACCCGGCATTCGGCGGCCTGCTCGGCAGCGCCATCGTCATGGGCGTGAAGCGTGGTGTGTTCGCCAACGAAGCGGGCCTGGGCAGTGCGCCGAACGTCGCCGCCGTGGCCGCCGTGAAACACCCTGGTGCCCAGGGCGTTGTCCAGGCCTTCAGCGTGTTCCTCGACACCTTCGTGATCTGCACCTGCACCGCGTTGCTGATCCTGTTGTCGGGCTTCTACACCCCGGGCTTCGAAGGTGACGGCATCGTCCTGACCCAGAACTCGCTGGCCGCCGTGGTCGGTGACTGGGGCCGCGTGTTTGTCAGCGTGGCGCTGTCGCTGTTCGTCTTCACCTGCATCCTCTACAACTACTACCTGGGCGAAAACAGCCTGCAGTTCCTCAGCCGCAACCGCGTGGTACTGATGGTGTTCCGTGGCCTGGTGCTGGCGCTGGTGGTATGGGGTTCGATGCAAGACCTGTCGACCGTGTTCGCCTTCGCCGACATCACCATGACCTGCCTGGCCTTCGTCAACCTGGTGGCCCTGGCCCTGCTGTTCAAGGTCGGCCTGCGGGTGATGCGCGACTACGACGACCAGCGCAAGGCGGGCGTCGACCAGCCAGTGTTCGACTCGGCCAAGTTCACCGACCTGGACCTGGACCGCAATGCCTGGCCTGCCAATCCGCAGGCGGAAACAGCCACTGACAAAGCAGTCGGCGAAGTCCAGACGCAGCGCTGATATTCTCCCCTGCCAGCCGCCCCGTCCGTGGGCGGCTTACCTTCTTCCGCTCACCGCTACGGATACTTCCCATGCGAGCAGTAAAGAATCTCCTCGTGCTCTATACCGGGGGCACCATCGGCATGCTCGAAACCCCCGAAGGCCTGGCGCCGGCCGGTGGCTTCGAAGCACGCATGCGCGAACACTTTGCCCAGTTGGCCGATGCACCTCAGGTGCAATGGACCTTGCAGGAACTGAACCCGCTGCTCGACAGCGCCAACATGCAACAGCACAACTGGCTGGCGATGCGCGATGCAATCGTCGCAGCGGTAGAGGTGGCTGGCCATGATGGCGTGCTCGTACTGCATGGTACCGACAGCCTGGCCTACAGCGCCGCGGCGTTGTCGTTCCTGCTGCTGGGCCTGCCGGTGCCGGTGCTGCTGACCGGCTCGATGCTGCCGGCGGGTACCGCGGACAGCGACGCCTGGGACAACCTGTGCGGCGCACTGCGCCAGTTCGAACAGGGGCTGGAAGATGGCGTGCAACTGTACTTCCATGGGCAGTTGCTGCATGGCTGCCGGGCGTCGAAGCTGCGCAGCGAGGCGTTCGATGCCTTTGCCGCGCTGCCGCGCCATCGTGACAGTGAGCGCGCAACGGCGATCCCTACTGAGCTTGGCTACAAGCACCCGCGCCAGCCGGTCAACCTGGCGGTAGTGCCGGTGTTCCCGGGCCTGCAGGCCGGGCATTTGCAGGCACTGCTGGGCAGCGGCGTGCAGGGGTTGCTGCTGGAGTGCTACGGCAGCGGTACCGGGCCGTCGGACGACCAGGCGTTGCTGGATGTGCTGAGCGCGGCACGCCAGCGGGGCGTGATGCTGGCGGCTATCAGCCAGTGCCCAGAGGGGTCGGTGGTGTTCGATACCTATGCGGCGGGTAACCGCTTGCGCGGGGCCGGGCTGGTCAGTGGCGGTGGCATGACCCGGGAGGCGGCGCTGGCCAAGATGGTTGCGTTGCTGGGGGCCGGGCTGGATGTCGACACGGCGGAGCGGTGGTTTGCCCTGGACCTGTGTGGGGAGCGGGCCTGATTGACTGGGGCCGCTTCGCGCCCCGTCGCGACACAAGGCCGCTCCTACAGGTACGGCGCAGTCCTGTGTAGGAGCGGCCTTGTGTCGCGATGGGCTGCAAAGCAGCCCCTGTACAAATGATTGGCGGAAGGCAGCGGGAGTCGAACCTGCCCGGGAACGGCTGCCGTCCCCAACCGGGTTTGAAGCCCGGCCGCGCCACCGGGCGCGATTGCCTTCCTTGAACTCAGTGCCTGGCCTGCTGCTGGGCCAGGGCGCTGTCGGCGCGAATGTGACGCTGATCGGCCACCCTCCGGGTCAGGCCGATGCGGTCGAAGTACTCCAGAATCTGCACACTGCGCTTGCGACCGATGCCCAACATATCGCGAAACGCGGCAACCTGCACTATCGGCGTTTCACTGGCCTGCCCCAGCAGCAGCTCTGCCATGCGCTGTAGCGTCGCCTCGGGGTAGAACAGGTCACGCACCACCTGGTGCACCATGCCCAACCGGGCCAGCTTGCGCAGCAACAGGCGCACATCGGCTTCGGCACAATTTTCCTCGCTCGCCAGCGTCCTGACCCAGGGCGGATCGTATTGCCCCGCCAGCAACTTCGGTTGCAGACTCGCCCATAACGCACTGTCGGCTTCGCTCAGCTGCACCTTGTGATCGGGCAGATGCAACCAAGGCCCGCTGCTGGCAATGGCGCCGTCCTCGAGCAACTCATCCAGCAGACTGACAAAAGCGGGCCGCTCCAGCGGCAAGGCAGCAAAGCGGCGCAGGCGGTCGCGGTCCGGGCCGAGCTGGTCGGGCTCCTGTTCATGGAACCGCGCCAGCTGCTCCAGCACCTGGCGCTTGAGCGCCTGCCACCGGGCACTGGCAAACAGCAGTTGGCCTTGCCGCGTGGCCACCACCAGCACGTCTTCCGGCAACTGCCAGGTTTCGCGCAGGCGATTGAACTGCCGCTCCAGACGCTGTGGGTCGATACCCCCTGGTGCGCTGGCGAGCAGTGCCGGCAAGGCCTGCTCCAGGTCCTCGGCATCACGCAGCACCTGCAATTGGCGCAGGCGCTCATCGCTGCGACGCTGACGGCTTGGCGCGAACGGGTCGAGCACCTTGCCGCCCCCCAGGGTGCGCTGGGCACGCTGGTCGCGCAGCACCAGACGGTCGCCGTGTACCGCCTGCAGCGGCGCGTTGAGCAGCAACTGGGCGAACATGCGCTGGCCCGCCGCCAGGGTTTCACCTTCGAGCAAGGCCACCCGGGCGGTTACGTCCTGGGTGCCGAGGTGCACGTGCACAGCGCTGAAATGTTCGAAGGTACGGGTCTCGCCCGGCAACAGGTTCAGCTCGATATCCACCCGCACGCTGGGCGCATGCAGCCACTCGGGCACCAGCCAGTCACCCCGGCGCACCTGCTCCACCGCCAGCCGTTCGGCAGCGATGTTCAGTGCCACCCGCTGGCCCGCCTCGGCCACCAGCGCGGCCTGGTTCTGCGCATGCAGGCCACGCACCCGCACCGGTTTGCCGGCCTTGCCCAGCAACAAGGTGTCGCCGGCACTGACCCGCCCAGCCAGCGCCGTGCCCGTGACCACAACACCCGCACCGGTAACGGCGAAGGCGCGGTCGACGGCCAGACGGAAACCGCCACGCACGCTGCGCTGGCGCACGCGCTGTTGCGCGGCCAGCAAGGCCTGGCGCAGGGCATCGATACCTTCGCCGGTCACACTCGACAACGGAAACTGCCGTGCACCAGCATACGGGCCCGGCGCCAGAAGCTCGCTGACCTGTGCCTGTACTTCGACCAGGCGGGCCGGCTCTACCCGGTCACATTTGCTGATCGCCACCAGGGCCTGAGGGATGCCCAGCAGCTCGATGATCGCCAGGTGCTCTCGGGTTTGTGGCATCACCCCGTCGTCGGCCGCCACCACCAACAGCACCAGGTCGATGCCGTGGGCGCCGGCCAGCATGTTGTGGATAAAGCGCTCATGGCCCGGTACATCGATGAAGCCGGTCAGCGCTGCCCCCTCGGTCAACGCCGCATAGCGGTAGCCAAGGTCGATGGTCATGCCACGGGCGCGCTCCTCCTGGCGATGGTCACCGGCCTGGCCAGTCAGGGCCTGGAGCAATGCGGTCTTGCCGTGGTCGATGTGACCGGCGGTACCAACGATCACTGTACCGGCCCCAATTGCAGGGCGGGCAACTGCGCCAGCCACTGGGCTTCGTCATCCAGCTGGCGCAGGTCCAGCCACAGTGCGTCATCGGCGATACGGCCGAGCACCGGCACCGGCAAGTCACGCAAGGCCCGCTCCAGCACATGCAGGCTGCGCCCGCGCAGCTTCTTCGACACCTGCGGGCGCAGGCACAACGCCGCGCTCGGCAGGCGGGCCACCGGTTGGCTGCCACTGCCAATCATGCCCAACGCCGGCTCCACACTGACCGCCCATTGTTCGCCGAGGCGGGCCTTGAGCTCTGGCGCCAGGCGCTCGGCCTGGGTCTGGATTTCTACCTGGCTGCGGGTCAGCAGGCGCAGACTGGGCAGGCGCTCGGCCAGGCGGTCGGGGTTGCGGTACAGCGCCAGCACCGCTTCGAGTGCGGCCAGGGTGATCTTGTCGACCCGCAGCGCGCGCTTGAGCGGGTTCTTCTTGATCCTGGCGATCAGCTCCTTGCGCCCGACGATGATTCCGGCTTGCGGCCCGCCCAGCAGTTTGTCGCCGCTGAAGGTGACGATATCGGCGCCGTCAGCCAAGGCCTGGCGCACGGTCGGCTCGGCGGGCAGGCCCCAGCGGGTAAGGTCAAGCAGGCTGCCGCTGCCAAGGTCTTCAAGTAGAGGCAAGTCATGTTGGTGGGCGATGCGCGCCAGCTCGGCAGTGGGCACCTGGGTAGTAAAGCCCTGAATGCTGTAGTTGCTGCAATGCACCCGCATCAGCAGGCCGGTACGTGGGCTGATGGCGGCCTCGTAGTCACGGGCGTGGGTGCGGTTGGTGGTGCCGACTTCGTGCAGCTTCACGCCGGCGCGAGCCATGATGTCTGGGATGCGGAAGGCACCGCCGATCTCGATCAGTTCACCGCGGGAGATGATCCCCTCCTTGCGCGCGCCCAGGCTGTTGAGCGCCAGCAGCACGGCGGCGGCGTTGTTGTTGACCACGGTGACGGCTTCGGCGCCGGTCAGCTCGCGGATCAGGCCTTCGATCAGGTCGTCACGGTCGCCGCGCTTGCCGGTGGCCAGGTCGAATTCCAGGTTGAGCGGGTAGCGGGCGGCGGTCTGCATGGCCTCGATGGCCTCCTCTGGCAACAAGGCGCGGCCGAGGTTGGTGTGCAACACGGTGCCGGTGAGGTTGAACACACGGCGGACCTGGCTGCGTTGCTGGGTGGCCAAACGTTCGCCAGTGCGGCCCAGCAGGACTTCAGCGGCCAGTTCGGCGGCACTGAGTTGGCCGGTGCGGGCGGGGTCGCGCAAATCGTCGAGCAGTTGCCGCAGGGTGGCCAGGACCGCGTCGCGACCGTGGCGGTCGATCAGCGGGAGGCAGGCCGGGTGGCGCAAAAGGGTGTCGATGGAGGGCAGGCGTGGGGTGTCGCTGGCTAGGCTGGAGGACATGCGGTACTACCTTGGACTGATCCGTTGTCTGTACTGGCCTCTTCGCGGGTAAACCCGCTCCTACAAGGGCCGCGCAAGCCTCAAAAGCTGCGCGGGCCCTGTGGGAGCGGGTTTACCCGCGAAGAAGGCGACTCGGTCTTACAGTGTAGACACTCTCCATTACCCAGGTGCGAGCATCAGGTTCGGTGCCAACCGATGGAAGCCCTCCTCGTCCAGGCGAATGTCCAGTGCCAGGCTGGCCAGGTCATCGGCCAGCGGCTCGGCCGCCGCATCGTTTTCCAGGTAGTTCTGCTTCAGGTAGCTCTCGCACTCCGGGCAGCACTCTGCCCGTAGCGGCGCCTTGCCCGGCGCATGGCGGTCATCGTCAAGGCTGGTATAGCGCAGGTCCTTGCTCGACTCGCAGTACACGCATTTGACCCGCACCACATGCCATTCGCAGGCACACAGCGAACAAGCCAGGTAACGCAGGCCATTGTGCTTGCCGCGGTTGCGCACCACCCCAGCCATCGCCGGCGAACCGCAGGCCGGGCACTGGGCCAGGCTGTCGGCGGGCTTGAGCTCTGGCGCGGGCAGCGCCAGCAACCAGCTGGACCAGGCCGCCTGCAAGGCCGCCCCAATGAACGGCACCAGTGCCGCGGGCACTGCGTCGTACTGGCCGGCGAGCAAGGCGATGCCCCAACCCTTGCGTTGATGGTCGTCACTGCTGCGCAGGGCTTGCAGCGCCTCCCCCAACGGACCGCTAATGTCCGCGTCGAGGTGCTCAAGCAAGGCCTGCAACCAGACCAGCCACGACCCTTCCCGCACCAGGCTGTCCGCCGCCAGTGGCGGCAAACCATGACTTATGCACAGGCGCTGACGCTCCTCGGCCACCGGCATGCCAGCGGGCGGGTTATCCACAAGCTGCTGCTGGATATGGCACAAACGAGCCACCAGCTTCAGGTATTCGCCAAGGGCATTGCCCACGGCCAGCTGCTCCAGGCGCGCAGCGCGCAGTTCGAACAGGTTGGCAGGGGGCAGGTGCAGAAACGGTGGCATCACTGCCGACGCTTCGATCTGCCCGGGTTCGAGTATCGTGCTCAAGCGCTCATCCTTCTTTTCGTCCGTGATTGCCCGGCGTCTTGTCACCGGTCACTTCGCGGTACCACAACTCATGGTGCTTGCGCGCCCAGGCGCGGCTGACCCAGCCATGCAGCATGGCGCCGATCGAGCCCTTGATCCAGATGCCGGCGTAGATGTGCACGATGATGCTGAGGATCAGCACGAACGCCGCCAGGGCGTGGAGCAGCGCGGACAGGCGAATGACTTCGATGCCGAACAAATGGCTGAAGTATGCGCGCCAGATCACCACGCCGCTGACCAGCAGAACCAGCATGCACACCAGCAGGGTCCAGAACAACAGCTTCTGCCCGGCGTTGTACTTGCCGATCGGTGGCACACCCTCCTCCTTGTTGAGCATCACCCGGTCCACGCGACGCAGCCACAGGCGGTCGTTGGCAGTGATGAAGTTGGCCCGCCAGAAACGCAACACCAGGCCGAGGAAGAACACGAACATCGCCACCCCGATGAAGGGGTGCAGGATGCGTGTCCACGGCCCACCGCCGAACAGGTTGCTGAGCCAGAACAGCGCCGGATGGAACAGCGCCAGCCCCGACAGGCCAGCCAGGACGAACAGGATCGCGACGACCCAGTGGTTGCTGCGCTCGTTGGCGTTGTAGCGCAGGATGGGTTTGTTGTCGTTCATGGTCGCTGCTCCCCTTGCCCGCCGGGCTTGGTCGGATCATAGACATGGACCGACGGGTCCACCTGATGCACGCTTTCATCCGCAGATGCCGGGGGCTCGTCCTCCTCCACCCGCTGTGGCCCGACCCGCACATAGTGGAAGAACCCGGCCAGCACCGCCGCGCCCATGGCCAGCAGCGCCAGCGGCTTGGTGAAGCCCTTCCACAACCCAACCAGCGGGCTGATCACCGGCTGGTCCGGCAGGCCGGCGTACAGCTTCGGCGTGTCGGCATGGTGCAGCACATACATCACGTGGGTGCCGCCGACGCCGTCCGGGTCGTACAGCCCGGCCTTGTCGTAGCCCCGCGACTGGAGGTCGACGATGCGCTCGGCGGCATGCACCTTCATCTCGTCCTTGGTGCCGAACACGATGGCCCCGGTCGGGCAGGTTTTCACGCAGGCCGGCTCCAGGCCCACGGTCACGCGGTCGGAACACAGGGTGCACTTGTACGCCTTGTGGTCCTTCTGCGAGATGCGCGGGATGTTGAACGGGCAACCGGTGATGCAGTAGCCACAACCAATGCAGTGGTCCTGGTTGAAGTCGACGATGCCGTTGGCGTGCTTGATGATCGCCCCCGGGCTCGGGCAGGCTTTCAGGCAACCTGGCTCGGCGCAGTGCATGCAGCCGTCCTTGCGAATCAGCCACTCCAGGTTGCCGTCGTCGCGCTCGTGCTCGGTGAAGCGCATCAGGGTCCAGGTCTCGGCGGTGAGGTCCTGGGGGTTGTCGTAGGTGCCGTGGTTGTGGCCGACCTCGTCACGCAGTTCGTTCCACTCCGAACACGCCACCTGGCAGGCCTTGCAGCCGATGCACTTGGTGGTGTCGATCAGCTTGGCGACTTCCTGCTGCTGGCGTACCGAAGGCGGTACGGTGGTGGTGGCCGAGCGGGCGATGATGTCTTGGCTGGCCATCAGAGTTTCTCCACTTTGACGAGGAACGACTTGGACTCTGGCGTCTGGGTATTGCCGTCACCCAGGAAAGGCACCAAGGTGTTGGTCAGGTAGCCATGCCGCGTAGCCCCGGTGAAGCCCCAGTGCAGCGGGATACCGATCTGGTGCACAGTCTGGTTGTTGACCTGGAGCGGGCGAATCCGCTTGGTCACCACTGCCACCGCCTCGATGTGCCCGCGCTTGCTCGACACCCGCACCCGGTCACCGGCCTTGATACCTTTCTCGTTGGCCAGCACCTCGCCGATTTCGACGAACTGCTCGGGCTGGGCAATGGCGTTGAGCCGGCAATGTTTGCTCCAGAAGTGGAAGTGCTCGGTCAGCCGGTACGTGGTCGCCGCGTACGGGAACTCGTCGTGCTTGCCGAGGCTGTCCCACACCGAGTCGAAGACCCGCCCGGCCGGGTTGCTGGTGGCCTTCTTGTTCTGCGGGTGCAGCGGGTTGATGCCAATCGGCGTCTCGAACGGCTCGTAGTGCTCGGGGAACGGGCCTTCGGCCATCTTGTCGATGGCGAAGAAGCGCGCCACGCCTTCGGGGTTCATGATGAACGGGTTCATCCCCGCCTCGGGCGGCGAGTCGACCTTGAAGTCGGGCACGTCGGTGCCGGTCCAGGCCTTGCCGTTCCACCAAACCAGGCGCTTCTTCTCCGGGTCCCACGGCTTGCCTTGCGGGTCGCTGGAGGCACGGTTGTAGAGGATGCGGCGGTTGGCCGGCCAGGCCCAGGCCCAGTTCTGCACCTGGTGCATGCCATACGGGTCGCTGTTGTCACGGCGAGCCATCTGGTTACCCTGCTCGGTCCAGCTGCCGGCGAAGATCCAGCAGCCGGACGCGGTGCTGCCGTCGTCCTTGAGCTGGCCAAAGCCCGCCAGTTGCTGGCCGGCCTTGAGCACTGCGCCAGTCGGGTCGGTGACGTCGGCCACCGCCCAGCCGTTCATTTCCTTGGCCAGTTCCTCCGGGGATGGCTCTTCAGGGACCTTGTATGGCCAGTTGATGTTCATCAGCGCATCAGGGTAGGCGCCGCCCTCGGCCTGGTAGCGTTGGCGCAGGCGCAGGAACAGCTCGCTCATGATGTGAACGTCGGTGCGGGTCTCGCCCGGGCCGTCGGCGCCCTTCCAGTGCCACTGCAGCCAGCGGCTGCTGTTGACCAGCGAGCCGTCTTCCTCGGCGAAGCAGGTGGTGGGCAGGCGGATCACTTCGGTCTGGATGTTGGCCGTGTCTACATCATTGAACGGCCCGGCGTTGCGCCAGAACTCCGAGGTCTCGGTGGCCAGCGGGTCCATGATCACCAGCCACTTGAGCTTGCCAAGGGCCGCGGTGACGCGGTTCTTGTCCGGCAGCGCGGCTATCGGGTTGAAACCTTGGCACATGTAGCCGTTGACCTTGCCCTGGCCCATCATCTCGAACATGCGCAGCACGTCGTAGGCCGGCACATCGAGCTTGGGCAGCCAATCGTAGCCCCAGTTGTTCTCTGCGGTGGCATTGGCGCCGTACCAAGCTTTCATCAGGCTGACGTGGAACTTGCCGTAGTTCTGCCAGTACGACAGTTGGCCAGGGCGCAGTGGCTTGGAGGCGCGCTTGTCGATATAGGCGGCATAGTCCTGCTCGGCATCGCCGGCCAGGGTCAGGTAACCCGGCAACGAGTTGGACAGCAGGCCGAGGTCGGTCAGGCCCTGGATGTTGGAGTGCCCGCGCAAGGCGTTGACCCCGCCACCCGGCATGCCGACGTTACCCAGCAGCAACTGCACCATGGCCGCACTGCGAATGATCTGCGCACCGATCGAGTGCTGCGTCCAGCCCAGCGCGTAGAGGATCGTCATGGTCTTGCCCGGTACCGAGCAGGTAGCGATCTCTTCCCAGATCTTCAGCATGGCGTCCTGCGGCATGCCACAGGTCATGCTCGCCAGTTCCGGGGTATAGCGGCTGTAGTGCTGCTTCATCAGCTGGAACACGCAGCGCGGATGCTGCAGGGTCGGGTCGACCTTGGCAAAACCGTCCTCACCCAGCTCGTAACCCCAGCCGGACTTGTCGGCATATACGCGCTTGGCCTCGTCGTAGCCGCTGAACAGGCCATCCTCGAAACCATAGTTCTCTTTGACGATGAACGACACGTCGGTGTAGTTGCGCACGTACTCGTGCTGGATCTTGTCGTTGCTCAGCAGGTAATTGATCAGCCCGCCCATGAAGGCGATGTCGGTACCGGTACGGATCGGTGCGTAGTAGTCCGCCACCGAAGCGGTACGGGTAAACCGCGGGTCGACCACGATCAGCCGCGCCTTGTTGTGCGCCTTGGCCTCGGTCACCCACTTGAAGCCGCACGGATGCGCTTCTGCTGCGTTGCCACCCATCACCAGTACCAGATTCGCGTTGGCGATATCGGACCAGTGGTTGGTCATGGCGCCACGGCCGTACGTCGGGGCAAGACTTGCCACCGTCGGGCCATGTCAGACACGAGCCTGGTTATCGAACCCCAGCATGCCTGTTGCGCGGACGACCTTGTGGGTCAGGTAGCCAGCCTCGCTGGAGGCGGCGGAAGCAGCGAGAAAACCGGTGGTGAGCCAGCGGTTGACCGTTTGCCCCTGGGCGTTCTTTTCGATGAAGTTGGCGTCGCGGTCCTGCTTCATCAGGTCGGCGACGCGATCGAGCGCCTCGTCCCAGCTGACCCGCACCCACTCCTTGCTGCCAGGCTTGCGTACCTCGGGGTACTGCAGGCGGCTCGGGCTGTGGATGAAGTCCAGCAGGCCAGCGCCTTTCGGGCAGAGGGTGCCGCGGTTGACCGGGTGGTCGGCGTCACCTTCGATATGGATGATGTTCTGTTTGACGTTCTTGCCCGCATCGCCCTGGCTGTACATGATCAGGCCGCAGCCGACCGAGCAGTAGGGGCATGTGTTACGGGTTTCTTTGGTATGCGCCAGCTTGAAGTGACGCACCTGCTCGGCGAATGCTGGTGTCGGGGCCATGCCCAACGCCGCAAGGCTCGAGCCTCCAAGGCCGACGGCGGCGACCTTGAAGAACTGCCGACGGTTCAGGTCCATCGTGCACTCCTGATCAGGTGGTGGACGCACGGAACATGGCCGGCGCCTCTTGGTAGTCACGGTGGCGGCCAATTGATGGCCGCCAACAGTTAAGACTAGCCAAGAATCGAGAAGGTGCGATGACATGGGTCAGCTGAGGGCGCTGTGTTGCCAGATTCGCGGGTAAACCCACAGGTACTGCACATGCCCGAAGCAGGCCGCTATTCCTATGGGAGCGGGCGTGCCCGCGAACACCGGCAACGCCGGTGCCATCCACCACCAGCCGATCAGCAAAGCGGAAGGTTGCGCACCACGTTCAGCGCCGCACTGCTCTGGGCCACCGGCATGATCTCGATGGTATTGATGTTCACATGCGCCGGCTGCTCGGCAATCCAGGCCACCGTGGCCGCGATGTCCTCGGGCAGGATGGCCTCCACATCCCGATACAGCGCCTGCACGGCATCCAGGTCACCGTTCAGGCGCACCACCGAGAAATCGGTCCCCGAACACAGCCCTGGCTCGATGTTGCTCACTCGCACGCGGGTGCCCGCCAGGTCGGCGCGCAGGTTGAGGCTGAACTGGCGGACAAAGGCCTTGCTGGCGCCATACACGTTACCGCCCGGGTAGGGGTAGGTGCCGGCGATCGAGCCGATGTTGATGATCATGCCGCTGTCGGCTTCCACCATCTGCGGCAGGATCTTGTGGGTGACCATGGCCAGGCCGGTGATGTTGGTGTCGATCATCCGCTGCCAGTTTTCCGCACTGCTGGCCTGGGCACGGTCCACGCCCAGCGCCAGCCCGGCATTGTTGACCAGCAGGTCGATCTGCAGCGAAGCATCACGAATCTGCTCGACCGCCGCCTCGAGCGACACCGGGTCGGTGACGTCCAGCGCCAGCGGAATGAAATTGACGCCCAGCTCGGCCTCCAGCGCTTGCAGCTTGTCCATGCGCCGGGCGCCACCGATCACGCGGTAGCCTTTGCCGATCAAGGTACGGCAGATGGCGCGGCCAAAGCCCGAGGAGGCGCCAGTTACGAATGCGGTTTTCATCAGTTGTCTCCTATGGAAGGGTCAGGCCAGGTACTTCACGCCCAGGCTGGTGAACAGGCAGAGCATCGAGAACACCAGCGCCTTGCGCACCACTTCGTTGCCCTTGCGCAGGGCCAGTGCGCTGCCCAGGTGGTTACCGAGGATGTTGCAGGCCACCAGCGGCAACGCCAGCAGGTAGACGACCTTGCCGGCAATGACGAAGGCCACCAGGGCGCCGATGTTGGACGCGAAGTTGAAGGTTTTGGAGTTGGCCGAGCTGGAGACCAGGTCCATACGCAGCAGGTAATGGAAAGCAATGATGAACATGCTGCCGGTACCGGGGCCGAAGAAGCCGTCATAGAAACCGATGGCCAGGCAGGTCAGCGGGACCACGGTGAACAGCATGCGCGATGACAGTTCGCGCTCCTCGACCGGGCGGTCCTTGGGGGTGAGGAAGATGAGGATGCCGAAGGGGATCAGCGCCAGGATGATCTTGCCCACGGTTTCCTGGGAGATAGACACGATCAGGTGCGCCCCCAGGTAGGCACCGAGCAGCGAGAATGGCACGCCGACCAGCGCTACCTTCCAGACCATCTTGCTGTTGGCCAGGAAGTTGCGGATGGCCGCCAGCGTGCCGAGGGTACTGACCAGTTTTTCCTGGCCAAGGGCAACCTGGGGTGGCATGCCAACCAGCAGAAAGCCCGGCACCAGGAACAGCCCACCGCCACCGGCAATGCTGTCGACGAAGCCAGCAACGAAGGCAATCGCCCCGAGCATGAGGATCGCCAGCAACCAGTGTTCCGCCCAGAAAGCGCCTAACAGTTCCATAACAGTACGTCCATCGAGTCAGTGAAAGGGATCAGGAGAGAACTTCGTAAAGGTGATCGGCCCGGGCGAAGTGCACCCGGTTCAGGTCGTTGACCGCGAACAGGCGCAACAGCCAGCGGTCGGCACCATCGTTCTGTGGCTCGAAGCCATCGCGGGCATGCAGCACGCGCTGGTTCTTGAAGATCATGAAATCGCCCGGCAGCAGCAGGTGCGGCTCATCGAAGCGGCGGGTTTCCAGCACACTGCGCAGGCTGCCCAGGGCCTGCTCGGCACGCAGGTTCAGGCCGTGGGTGTTTTCACTGTCGAAGCGGCACAACCATTCGCCAGCGTGACCACGCGCCAGGACTGGCAGCTCGGCGGTGCAACGACGATTGCCGGTGAACGAGTCCGGGCGGCGGATTTCGAACTGCGGCAGGCACAGTTCGCGCACGGTCGATGCAGGTAGCGCTGCGACCACTGCATCGAGGTTTACCAGCGTGGTGCTGATGCGCGGATCACAGCGCATACCGAAGAACGACAGGTACTCCGGGCAGCAGGAAGCGGTGCCAAGCGGCTCGGAGGACAGCGGCAGGTCCGGGTTGTCCACATGATAGGAAAAGCGCAGCCGCGAACCATGGGAGCTCTTGTGGCTGGAAGAACTGCGCGACGGGATGACATGGCGGAACAGGCGGCCATCGTTCTCACCCTCATAAACCACCGGGTTGATCCCCATCAGGCTCTGCATGGTCAGGCTGACCAGGCAGGCAATGGGCGTACTGCGCGGGCTGAGCACGCCCGAATAAGGCGTGGGCGGGATGTCCCGGTCGCGGGGGCAGTTGCGCACGATCATGCTGGTCAGGTGCGGGCTTTCGACAAAGCCGCGGATCTGCTGGCACAGCGCCTTGCCCAGCACTTCCTGCGCTTGATCCTTGATCTGTGGGTAAAGCTCTTTGCTCGTCTCGAAATCGAGCGGGGTGTTGTTCAGCAGGGTTTGCCAGGCGCTGGAGGTGACCCAGGGCAGGCGGATCTCCAATGAGGTCCGAGGCTCGGCCCCTTGATGCAGTTGTGCGCTTTCCATTTCGAGTGATATTCCATTGAGCTGGCTTGAGGCCGTTCGGTGTCGTGCTAAGCCGGGCAGAGGCGGCAGACGTTGTATTTTTTGAAGCCGTTCACAGCTGTGCGATGCCAGCAATGAAAGCCGCTGGGGCAATCGCACATTGCATCGACTCAATCATTGTAATTACAAAAATAGAGTCGATTCAATTTATTTTCGATCGCATAAAACAGCGGGATTGAATCGATTCAATCAAATCATTGATTTCAAAAGGTTTCCATCTGACACCACGAAATGCGGAGAACAGCCGGGGAAGGGATCGCCTTGTGAAAGCGGGCATTCGATGCAAACGCACGACAACCTCAAGCGACTCAATCGAGGTAATTTACCCGTACGAAAACACAATTACTTCCATCAGACCTTTCGTGCTAGGCTTCCGCGTTCTCGCAGATTCTGGTGCCATTTCTATGTGGGTTCCTCACTACAGCGACCTGGCGCAGCCGGTCTACCTGATGATTGCCGACGCCTTGGAGCAAGACATTGGCAGTGGCCGGCTGGTGGCTGGCGAACGTTTGCCGACACTCAAGGACCTGGCCGAGTCCCTGAACGTGACCCCCGGCACCATCGGGCGCGCTTACGACGAAGCTGCCAAGCGCGGCCTGGTGGTAGGCGAAGTCGGCCGCGGCACCTTCGTGCTGCAGCAACGGCAGTTGCAAAGCTCTCCTCCTGCCCCGGTCGCACGGCCGAAGCCCGTGGCCGCCGAACGTGAGAGCGGCCAGATCGACCTGTCGATCATCAAACCCAACGATGCCCACATGACCGACTGGCTGCGCGGAGCCATAAACGAGCTGGCCGCGTCACCCGACCTGGCGCAGGTACTCGACTACGTCACCGATGGCGGCCATGCGACCCACAAGCAGGCCGGTGCCGCCTGGATCCAACGCTGGCTGCCCGAGGCGCGCTGGCAGCAGGTGGTGCTCACCTCAGGGGCCCAGCACGGCCTGCTTGTGGCCATCAGCAGCCTGTCGAAGAGCGACGATGTGGTGCTGTGCGAGTCGTTCTGCTACCCAGGCATCATCTCCCTGGCCCACAGCATGGGCCGCCGCCTGCGCGGCGTGGCCATGGACGAGCACGGCCTGATTCCCGAGGCATTGCGCGCGGCGTGCCTGGAGCACCGCCCTTCCCTGCTGGTGTGCGTCACCACCCACCAGAACCCGACCAACTCGATCATGCCCCACGCACGGCGCCAGGCCATCGCCGAGATCGCCCGCGAGTTCGACCTGTTCATCGTCGATGACGATATCTACGGTTTCCTTGAACCCGCACCGGATTACCAGCCACTGGCGGCGTATGCGCCCGAACGTTCGGTGTACCTCACCAGCCTGTCCAAAAGTGTGCTGCCGGCGCTGCGTATCGGTTACCTGTATGCCCCACCGCAAACCCTCTCGCGGCTATCGTCGATGGTACGCAGCAGCGTCTGGATGCCATCGCCGTTGATGGCGCAACTGGCCAGCAACCTGATCAACAGCGGCATGGCCGACCAGTTGGTGCGAGAACAACAGGAAGAGGCGGCCGCGCGCCAGCAAATGGCCCAGGAGATCCTTGGCAAGTACAAGATCCGCAGCCAGCCCAACAGCTTCCACATCTGGCTGGAGTTGCCCGAGCCGTGGACCAGCGACGAATTCGCCAACCTGGCGCGTAACAACGGCGTCACGGTAGTCAGTGGCAGCCAGTTCCTGCCAGAACGCAGCCACGCCAACTGCGGCGTGCGCATCGCCCTGATGGCCCCCAGCCGCCAGGAACTGGGCTTTGCCCTGACCAAGCTGGTCAGCTTGCTGGACTCACCGGAGCCGCGGTTGTTTTATTGAACTGGACTGGTATTGGTGTAGTCGTGCCATTGGGGCACTATGCGCCCGTTTTGCGACGCGAGGCCACTCCAAACGGCACTCGGTGTCACATGGCTTGATTTGTAGCCGGCAACCAAACAGGTACAGCAGAACGGTACCAGCCAAAAGATCTGAGGGCAGACTGTCAAGTAAGAGGCATAACTTGAATCAATGACAAATATGACTCTAACAAGGCCCGAACATACTCGCTCGACTACAAGTCGATGAATACACTGAAATTATCTCCTTCCAGGTATCGGACAGAAACCTGACCGCTAACATCTTGCCCATCTTCCGTTACAAACTTGTAATGGGACAGGAGAAAATCCTCCCGATAAACAATGCCGTCATCCCGCCGCTTCCCGCCCCACGCCATTATCAACCCGCCGGCCATTGCAACGAGGCCGGAGTTCGCTTGTATGTGTTGAATCAGAGTGGGGCCTGAAAACCGGTCATAATAAATAACCTCAGGACCAAACAGGAAGATGCCAAGGCCCAGTGCGGAAATTGCGAAACCAATGCCTATTAGTACTCGACCGTAAAACGCAGCGTCCCCAGCAGGCCCCTCAAGATGAGCTGCATACATCTCGGAAAAACCAGAGACATCGTAGTTTCGCGCGTCTGATTTCAGGTTTATTTGACCTAACAGGCATTCCTTCTCAGCACTTTTCATGATCCACTCCTTTAAAAAGTGAATACTAAGCGATCAGGATAGGAAAAAATGCGCCCCACTAGAACTTCAGAAGTCTCTGACATTTACGGTTAGCGTTTCCTATAACCATATAAAATTTGCATTATCTTATGGCATTTTTCCTACTCAATGGGCTGCCGAGATTCCCGCGATATCGCGAAGCTGGCGCCCTATCCTCGCCGCTTTCTTTTTAGAGGAAAGCCCGCACAGCACTACCACTGTTTGCTCATAAAAAAACCCAAGACATCTGCCTTGGGTTTTTGGTTTTTTGCCAGCTGCTTAACGGCTTGGATCAGAACGGAATATCGTCATCGAAGCTGTCGAAGTCAGCCGCCGGCTGCGGGGCTGGCTGCTGCGGGGCTGGCTGCTGCGGTGCCGGGCGCTGAGGGGCCTGTTGCGGGCGCTGGGCCTGTTGACGTGGCGGGGCCTGGTTGTACTGCTGCTGGCCGCCACCGTAGTTGCCGCCACCCTGGTTGTACGGGTCAACGCCCTGCTGCTGGCCCTGCGGACGACCGCCGAGCAGCTGCATGGTGCCGTTGATGTCGACGATAATCTCGGTGGTGTAGCGCTTGATGCCGTCTTTTTCCCACTCGCGGGTCTGCAGCTTGCCTTCGATGTAGCACTGCGAACCCTTGCGCAGGTATTCGCCGGCGATTTCGGCAACCTTGCCGAACAGCGACACACGGTGCCACTCGGTACGCTCGACCTTCTGGCCCGACTGCTTGTCGGTCCACTGCTCGCTGGTAGCCAGGCTCAGGTTGGTCACGGCGTTACCGTTGGGCAGGTAGCGGACTTCGGGATCCTGGCCACAGGTGCCGACCAGAATGACTTTGTTAACCCCACGGGCCATAACGTTCTCCTAGGCTTCGCACGCCGAAGAGGCCGGGTTCACCAGGCGCTCGAGGGTCGTACGGTCCAAAATTTTCGTATCCAGTTTGATATAGATTGCGGCTTCTTCCGCCACCACGACGGCGTCGGTCACACCTGGCACAGCCATCAGGCGCTCGGTCAGGCCGGCTTCCCGGACTGCCTCTGGCGTCAGCGGCATGCGCAGGCTGGTCACATAGGGCGGCTCGTTCATGCGCAAGGCGACGACCAACCAGATGGCACACAGTACCGCACAACCGAGGAACACCATGTTCAGCCCGCCGTGCTGGAACAACCAGCCACCGAGGATTCCTCCCAAGGCAGCGCCGAGGAACTGGCTGGTGGAATAGACCCCCATTGCCGTCCCCTTGCCACCTGCAGGCGACACCTTGCTCACCAGCGAAGGCAGCGACGCCTCCAGCAGGTTGAATGCAGTAAAGAATACCACGGTGCCGATCACCAGTCCGCGCAAACCGTCAGCCCACTGCCAGAAGAACACCTCCACCAGCAGCAACACACTGACCGCCCCGGCCAGCACGCGTTTCATCTTGCGCTTTTTTTCGCCATAGATGATGAACGGGACCATTGCAAAAAATGAGATGAACAACGCGGTCAGGTACACCCACCAGTGCTGCTCCTTCGGCAGGCCGCCGCGCTCGACAAAGGCCAGCGGCAATGCGACGAAGCTGGCCATGAGGATGGCGTGGAGGATGAAGATGCCCACATCCAGGCGCAGAAGGTCCGGATGGCGCAGGGTCGGGCCGATGGCCTGGCGCGCCACACCCGACTCACGGTGCTGCAGGATGCTGTGGGTATTGGGCACCACAAAGGCGATCAGCAGGATGCCGACCAGGGCAAGTCCTGCCGTGGCGAGGAACAATCCTGACAAGCCAAAGGCACGAGTCAGCAATGGGCCAACGACCATGGCGACAGCAAACGACAGGCCGATGCTCATGCCGATCATGGCCATGGCCTTGGTCCGGTGCTGCTCGCGCGTGAGGTCGGACAGCAGCGCCATGACCGCAGCGGAAATCGCCCCGGCGCCCTGCAGGATACGCCCGGCGATCACTCCCCAGATGGAGTCGGCCTGGGCCGCCAAGACACTACCCAGGGCAAAGATGACCAGCCCCAGGTAAATCACCGGCCGGCGGCCGATACGATCGGAAATCATCCCGAACGGGATCTGCAATACGGCCTGCGTCAGGCCATAGGCACCAATGGCCAGGCCGATCAGCGCAGGCGTGGCACCGGCCAGGTCCATGCCGTAGGTGGCCAGCACCGGCAAGACCATGAACATGCCCAGCATACGAAAGGCAAAGACCAGGGCCAGGCCGCCAGCGGCGCGGGTTTCGCTGCCACTCATGCGCTCGTTGTGGGTGTCGTGCATGGATTAATCTCGTGTGAACCGGCGGCGATTCTATCAGTCCGACAGCTTGACGGCATCTACGCGACGCTTTGCCGCGTACTGGCAGGGCGCCGTATACTTCCTTGTTTATGCCCGCCGAGCGAGGCCGCAGTGGACAAGATCCTGATTCGTGGGGCACGCACCCACAACCTGAAGAACATCGACCTGACCCTGCCCCGGGACAAGCTGATCGTGATCACCGGCCTGTCCGGTTCCGGCAAGTCGTCCCTGGCGTTCGACACCCTGTACGCCGAAGGCCAGCGCCGCTATGTGGAATCGCTGTCGGCCTACGCCCGGCAGTTCCTGTCGATGATGGAAAAGCCCGACGTCGATACCATCGAAGGCCTGTCGCCAGCTATTTCCATCGAGCAGAAATCGACCTCGCACAACCCCCGCTCCACGGTCGGCACCATCACCGAAATCTACGACTATCTGCGCCTGCTGTACGCCCGCGTCGGCACCCCACGCTGCCCGGATCACGATATCCCGCTGGAGGCGCAAACGATCAGCCAGATGGTCGACCTGGTGCTGGAGCGCCCGGAAGGCAGCAAGCTGATGCTGCTGGCGCCGGTGGTGCGCGAGCGCAAGGGCGAGCACCTGGCAGTGTTCGACGAGCTGCGCGCCCAGGGCTTTGTGCGCGCCCGGGTAAACGGCAAGCTCTACGAACTCGACGAACTGCCCAAGCTGGACAAGCAGAAAAAACACAGCATCGATGTGGTGGTGGACCGTTTCAAGGTCCGCGCCGACCTGCAACAGCGCCTGGCCGAGTCGTTCGAGACCGCGCTAAAGCTGGCCGACGGCATCGCCCTGGTGGCACCGATGGATGACGAACAAGGCGAAGAGACGATCTTCTCCGCGCGTTTCGCCTGCCCGGTCTGTGGTCATGCCATCAGCGAGCTGGAACCGAAGCTGTTCTCCTTCAACAACCCCGCCGGCGCCTGCCCGACCTGCGATGGCCTGGGGGTGAAGCAGTTCTTCGACACCAAGCGCCTGGTCAATGCCGAGCTCACCTTGGCCGAAGGCGCGATCCGCGGCTGGGACCGGCGCAACGTGTACTACTTCCAGATGCTCGGCTCGCTGGCCGCGCATTACGGCTTCAGCCTGGAGGAACCATTCGGCCAGCTTTCGGCCGAGCACCAGAAGGTGATCCTGCAGGGCAGCGGCAAGCAGAGCGTCGACTTCAAGTACCTCAACGACCGTGGCGACATCGTCAAGCGCTCGCACCCGTTCGAAGGCATCGTGCCGAACCTGGAGCGCCGCTACCGCGAGACCGAGTCGGCCACCGTGCGCGAAGAACTGGCCAAGTTCCTCGGCACCCAGCCCTGCCCGGATTGCCGCGGCACCCGCCTGCGCCGTGAGGCACGGCACGTGTGGGTAGGCGAAAAAACCCTGCCGGCGGTGACCAATCTGCCGATCGGTGAAGCCAGCAACTATTTCGGCGAGCTGACCCTGACCGGTCGCCGTGGCGAGATTGCGGCAAAGATCCTCAAGGAAATCTGCGAGCGCCTGCAGTTCCTGGTCAACGTCGGTCTCGACTATCTCACCCTGGACCGCAGCGCCGATACCCTGTCCGGTGGCGAAGCGCAGCGTATCCGCCTGGCCAGCCAGATCGGCGCTGGCCTGGTGGGGGTGATGTACATCCTCGATGAGCCGTCCATCGGCCTTCATCAGCGTGACAATGACCGCCTGCTGGCCACCCTCAACCACCTGCGCGACCTGGGCAACACGGTGATCGTGGTGGAACACGACGAGGACGCCATCCGCCTGGCAGACTACGTGGTGGACATCGGCCCGGGGGCCGGCGTGCACGGTGGGCAGATCGTCGCCGAGGGCTCGCCGCAGGAGGTCATGGCCCACCCCGACTCGCTGACCGGCAAGTACCTGTCCGGGCGCAAGAAGATCGTCGTGCCGGCCAAGCGCACGCCGCGCAACAAGAAGCTGCAGCTCAAGCTCAAGGGCGCGCGTGGCAACAACCTGCAAAACGTCGACCTGGAAGTCCCGATCGGCCTGCTGACCTGCGTGACCGGGGTTTCCGGCTCCGGCAAGTCGACGCTGATCAACAACACCCTGTTCCCACTGGCCGCCACCGCCCTGAATGGCGCAAGCAGCCTGGAAGCGGCGCCGCATGCCAGCATGGATGGCCTGCAGCACCTGGACAAGGTGGTGGATATCGACCAGAGCCCGATCGGCCGCACTCCTCGCTCGAACCCGGCGACCTACACCGGCATCTTCACACCGATCCGCGAGCTGTTCTCCGGCGTGCCGGAATCGCGTTCGCGCGGCTATGGTCCGGGGCGTTTCTCGTTCAACGTCAAGGGGGGCCGTTGCGAGGCCTGCCAGGGCGATGGCCTGATCAAGGTGGAGATGCACTTCCTGCCGGACATCTACGTGCCGTGCGACGTGTGCAAGAGCAAGCGCTACAACCGCGAAACCCTGGAGATCAAGTACAAGGGCAAGAACATCCACGAGGTGCTGGAGATGACCATCGAGGATGCCCGCGAGTTCTTCGACGCAGTGCCGGCGCTGGCGCGCAAGCTGCAGACGTTGATGGATGTGGGGCTGTCGTACATCAAGCTGGGGCAGTCGGCGACCACCCTGTCGGGTGGTGAGGCCCAGCGAGTCAAGCTATCGCGCGAACTGTCCAAGCGTGACACCGGCAAGACCCTGTACATCCTCGATGAGCCGACCACGGGTCTGCACTTTGCCGATATCCAGCAGTTGCTGGACGTGCTGCATCGCCTGCGCGACCACGGCAATACCGTGGTGGTGATCGAGCACAACCTGGATGTGATCAAGACCGCGGACTGGCTGGTGGATCTGGGGCCGGAGGGTGGCTCGAAAGGTGGGCAGATCATTGCCTGCGGTACGCCAGAAGAACTGAGTACGATGAAACAGTCGTATACCGGGCACTACCTGAAACCGTTGCTGGAGCGGGATCGGGCGTAAGGCCTTGGGGGCGCTTTGCGCCCCTTTCGCGACACAAGGCCGCTCCCACTGGAGTAATGCATTTCACTGTGGGAGCGGCCTTGTGTCGCGATAGGGCTGCAAAGCAGCCCAGGCTTTTACATCTGCGACTGCAGGTAATTCTCCAGGCCAATGGCCTTGATCAGCCCCTGCTGCTTCTCCAGCCAGTAGGTGTGATCTTCTTCGGTATCAGCCAACTGAGCGCGCAGGATGTCGCGGCTGATGTAGTCCTTGTGCAGCTCGCACAGCTCGATGCCTTTGCACAGCGCGCCGCGTACCTTGTACTCGAGCTTGAGGTCAGCCTCGATCATTTCCGGCACGGTGCTGCCCACTTCCAGGTCGTCCGCGCGCATGTCAGGGGTGCCTTCGAGCATGAGGATGCGACGCATCAGGGCATCTGCGTGCTGCGTCTCTTCTTCCATTTCGTGGTTGATGCGCTCGTAGAGCTTGGACAGGCCCCAGTCTTCGTACATACGCGAGTGAATGAAGTACTGGTCACGCGCCGCCAGTTCGCCCTTCAGCAGCGTAACGAGGTAGTTGATTACGTCCGGGTGACCTTGCATCGCCCTGCTTCTCCATGTGAAAACGTCTATGCCACATAGTGTGAACCAGCTTTTGCCTGCGGTCACTGAAAACCGCGCAATTAGACGCAAAAAATCGGTTAAACAGTAGTGATATTCATTGAAAAACCGCCCAAATGAGGGCGGTTCTTCTTATCACTTCGACTTAGGCGAGATTGATGTCCAAGGCCTTGGCAACCCCTTTGCCATAGGCCGGATCGGCCTTGAAGAAGTATTGCAACTGACGCTGGATCACGTCTTCGCTGACGCCTGCCATGGTGCCGGCAATGTTGTTTATCAGCAGGGCTTTCTGCTCATCGTTCATCAGGCGGAACAGCGCGCCGGCGTGGCTGTAGTAGTCGGTGTCTTCGCGGTGGTCGTAACGGTCTGCGGAACCATTCAGGGCTAGCGCAGGCTCGGCGTGGCGTGGCGACTGCTTCGGTGCATCGCTGTAGCTGTTGGGCTCATAGTTCGGCGCGCTGCCGTAACTGCCAGCGGCCATGGAACCATCACGCTGGTAGCTGTTGACCGGGCAACGTGGTGCGTTCACCGGCAGCTGCTGGTGGTTGGTACCCACCCGGTAGCGATGCGCGTCGGCGTAGGCGAATACCCGCCCTTGCAGCATGCGGTCCGGCGACAGGCCAACACCCGGCACCATGTTGCTCGGGCCAAACGCAGCTTGCTCGACCTCGGCAAAGTAGTTGAGCGGGTTACGGTTGAGCTCCAGCACGCCCACTTCAATCAGCGGGTAGTCCTTCTGCGACCAGGTCTTGGTCACGTCGAAGGGGTTTTCGTCGCGGCTGGCAGCCTCGGCTTCGCTCATCACCTGGATGCATACGGTCCAGCGTGGGTAATCGCCCCGCTCGATGGCTTCGAACAGGTCGCGCTGGGCGTAGTCCGGGTCAGTACCTGCCAGGCGCGCGGCATCTGCCGGTGCGAGGTTCTTGATGCCTTGCTGGGTCTTGAAGTGCCATTTGACCCAGGTGCGTTCACCCTTGGCATTGATCAGGCTGTAGGTATGGCTACCAAAGCCGTGCATATGGCGGTAGCCGTCCGGAATGCCGCGATCGGAGAACAGAATGGTGACCTGATGCAGCGCCTCGGGAGAGTGCGACCAGAAGTCCCACATCATCTGAGCGTTCTTCAGGTTGGATTGTGGGTGACGCTTCTGGGTGTGGATAAAGTCCGGGAACTTCAGTGGGTCGCGGATGAAGAACACCGGCGTGTTGTTGCCGACGATGTCCCAATTGCCTTCCTCGGTGTAGAACTTGACGGCAAAGCCACGCGGGTCGCGTTCGGTATCGGCGGAGCCACGCTCGCCACCAACGGTGGAAAAGCGCAGGAAAGTTTCGGTCTGCTTGCCAATCTGTTCAAACAGCTTGGCACTGGTGTAACCGGTGATATCGCGGGTGACGGTAAAGGTGCCGTAGGCGCCCGAGCCTTTTGCGTGTACGCGGCGCTCAGGAATGTTCTCGCGGTTGAAGTGGGCGAGCTTCTCGATCAGGTGGAAGTCGTCGAGCAGCAGCGGGCCGCGCGGGCCGGCGGAACGGGAATTCTGGTTGTCTGCTACAGGTGCACCGCTGGCGGTGGTGAGAATCTTGCTCATGGGCTCTCCTTATCGGTCTTCAAGCGCCGGCTAATCGGCTCTGGAGAGAGTATTGACGAGCAAGGTTACAAGAACAAATGCATTACATGACTTGTATCAATAGAAATAAACAATACATCTTGAAACAAAAAACCGGGCACTAGGCCCGGTTCTTTGTAGCAGACAGAACGTCTTACTCAGCAGCTTCTACAGCACCGCCGACCGGACGATCAACCAGCTCGACGTACGCCATAGGAGCGTTGTCGCCAGCGCGGAAACCGCACTTCAGGATGCGCAGGTAGCCGCCCTGACGGGTGGCGTAACGCTTGCCCAGGTCGTTGAACAGCTTGCCAACAGCGGACTTCGAACGGGTACGATCGAAGGCCAGACGGCGGTTAGCTACGCTGTCTTCCTTGGCCAGGGTGATCAGCGGCTCGGCAACGCGGCGCAGTTCCTTGGCTTTCGGCAGGGTGGTTTTGATCAGCTCGTGCTCGATCAGCGACACTGCCATGTTCTGGAACATAGCCTTGCGGTGAGAGCTGGTACGGCTCAGGTGACGTCCACTTTTACGATGACGCATGATTCATTCCTTACCAAACACTACGTTCGGTGATTACGACGATCAGGCGGTCGCCTTGTCGTCTTTCTTAAGACTTGCAGGCGGCCAGTTGTCGAGGCGCATGCCGAGAGACAGACCACGAGAGGCCAGGACGTCCTTGATTTCAGTCAAGGACTTCTTGCCCAGGTTAGGAGTCTTCAACAGCTCTACTTCGGTACGCTGAATCAGGTCGCCGATGTAGTAGATGTTCTCCGCCTTGAGGCAGTTGGCCGAACGTACAGTCAGTTCCAGGTCGTCAACCGGACGCAGCAGGATCGGATCGATCTCGTCTTCCTGCTCGACTACGACAGGCTCGCTGTCACCTTTGAGGTCGACGAACGCGGCCAGCTGCTGTTGCAGGATGGTCGCAGCGCGGCGGATAGCCTCTTCAGGATCCAGGGTGCCGTTGGTTTCCAGATCAATGACCAGCTTGTCCAGGTTGGTACGCTGTTCAACACGGGCGTTCTCGACCACATAGGCGATACGACGCACCGGGCTGAACGAAGCGTCCAACTGCAGACGGCCAATGCTACGGCTTTCGTCTTCGTCGGTTTGACGGGAGTCGGCCGGCTCGTAACCACGACCACGAGCTACAGTGAGCTTCATGTTCAGGGCGCCGTTCGACGCCAGGTTCGCGATTACGTGATCGGGGTTGACGATCTCGACATCGTGATCCAGCTGAATATCGGCAGCGGTAACCACCCCCGAACCCTTTTTCGACAAGGTCAGCGTAACTTCGTCACGACCGTGCAGTTTGATAGCCAGGCCTTTCAGGTTCAACAGGATTTCAATGACGTCTTCCTGAACACCTTCGATCGCGGAGTACTCGTGGAGTACGCCGTCGATCTCGGCCTCGACTACTGCACAGCCAGGCATGGAGGACAACAGGATGCGGCGCAGCGCGTTGCCCAGGGTATGGCCGAAACCACGCTCGAGAGGCTCGAGCGTAATCTTGGCGCGGGTCGGACTGACTACCTGCACATCAATGTGGCGGGGAGTCAGGAACTCATTTACCGAAATCTGCATGGATGCACCTATTTTCTAGCCCTTACTTGGAGTAGAGCTCGACAATCAGGTTCTCGTTGATGTCGGCAGACAGGTCGCTGCGAGCAGGAACGTTCTTGAAAACGCCCGACTTTTTAGCAGCATCCACGTCAACCCACTCAACGCGGCCACGCTGGGCGCACAGTTCAAGGGCTTGAACAATGCGCAGCTGGTTCAGCGACTTCTCGCGAACCGCGACCACGTCACCCGGACGAACTTGGTAGGATGGAATGTTTACAGTCTTACCGTTGACGCTGATCGCTTTGTGCGAAACCAGCTGACGGGACTCGGAACGAGTCGAGCCGAAGCCCATACGGTAGACGACGTTATCCAGACGGCACTCGAGCAGTTGCAGCAGGTTTTCACCGGTTGCGCCTTTTTTCGAGGCTGCAGCCTGGTAGTAACCGCGGAACTGACGCTCCAGAACACCGTAGATACGACGAACTTTTTGCTTCTCGCGCAGCTGGGTACCGTAGTCGGACTGACGGCCACGGCGCTGGCCGTGGATACCTGGGGCTGCTTCGATGTTGCACTTCGATTCCAGAGCGCGAACGCCGCTCTTCAGGAACAGGTCAGTGCCTTCACGACGAGACAGTTTGCATTTTGGACCAATGTAACGTGCCATTTATCTGTCTCCTGATTACACGCGACGCTTCTTCGGCGGACGGCACCCGTTGTGCGGGATTGGCGTCACGTCGGTGATGCTGGCGATCTTGTAGCCGCAGCTGTTCAGTGCACGAACGGCGGACTCACGACCTGGACCTGGACCCTTGACGTTTACGTCGAGGTTCTTCAGACCGTATTCCAGCGCAGCTTGACCAGCACGCTCAGCAGCGATCTGGGCTGCGAACGGGGTGGATTTGCGCGAACCACGGAAACCCGAACCACCGGAGGTCGCCCAGGACAAAGCGTTGCCCTGACGGTCGGTGATGGTCACGATGGTGTTGTTGAAAGAGGCATGGATGTGGGCGATGCCATCAACCACTGTCTTTTTGACTTTCTTACGAGGACGAGCAGCAGGTTTTGCCATGTCTATATTCCTGGGCGATTACTTGCGGATCGGCTTACGCGGGCCCTTACGGGTGCGTGCGTTGGTCTTGGTGCGCTGACCGCGAACCGGCAGACCTTTACGATGACGCAGGCCGCGGTAGCAACCCAGGTCCATCAAGCGCTTGATCTTCATGTTGATGTCACGACGCAGGTCACCTTCGGTGGTGAACTTCGCGACTTCGCCACGCAGGGTTTCGATTTGCTCGTCGCTCAGATCCTTGATCTTAGCGGCTGGGTTTACACCAGCGTCTGCACAGATCTTCTGCGCAGTAGTGCGACCGACACCATAGATGTAGGTCAGCGAGATAACAGCATGCTTGTTATCTGGAATGTTGACGCCTGCAATACGGGCCATTCAGTGGGACTCCAATTGACAGCTACCTACGCCCCGGAAGCCAAGAAATAGGGCGCGAGATAATATCGCTGTAGAAACGAATAATCAACCCAGCAGCACACTAGCTGCTGGGTTTGAAGCGCAGATCACACTCAGCCTTGGCGCTGTTTGTGACGCGGTTCCGCGCTGCAGATCACTCGTACGACGCCTTCGCGACGGATGATCTTGCAGTTACGGCACAGCTTTTTCACCGATGCACGAACTTTCATTACCGACTCCTCGAACCTTAGGGGCGTATCAGCGCAGCAGACCGCTGCCACCGTAGCCTTTCAGGTTGGCTTTCTTCATCAGGGATTCGTACTGGTGCGAAACGAGGTGCGATTGTACTTGGGACATGAAGTCCATCACAACCACTACCACAATCAGCAACGAGGTCCCGCCAAGGTAGAACGGCACATTTGCTGCCACCACCAGAAACTGGGGCAGAAGGCAGACGGCCATCATGTAAAGAGCACCGAACATGGTCAGACGGGTCAGAACGCCATCAATGTAGCGTGCCGACTGCTCACCAGGACGGATACCCGGAATAAAGGCACCGGACTTCTTCAGGTTTTCCGCTACGTCTTTCGGGTTGAACATCAGCGCTGTGTAGAAGAAGCAGAAGAAAATGATCCCTGCACTAAACAGCAGAATGTTCAACGGCTGACCAGGAGCGATCGACTGCGAGATGTCCTGCAGCCAGCCCATACCTTCGGACTGACCGAACCAGGCACCCAGCGAAGCCGGGAACAGCAGAATGCTGCTCGCGAAAATGGCCGGGATAACCCCCGCCATGTTCACCTTCAGCGGCAAGTGGCTGGTCTGCGCAGCGAAGACCTTGCGGCCCTGCTGACGCTTGGCGTAGTGAACGGCGATACGACGCTGACCACGCTCAATGAACACCACGAAGCCGATAATCGCTACTGCCAGCAAACCGATAGCGACCAGGGCGAAAATGTTGATATCGCCTGTGCGTGCAGACTCGAAAGACTGCCCGATTGCTCTCGGAAGACCGGCAACGATACCCGCGAAGATCAACATCGAGATACCGTTGCCCACACCGCGCTCGGTGATCTGCTCGCCCAGCCACATCATGAACATCGCGCCCGCCACGAAGGTGGAGACGGCGACGACATGGAAGCCCAGGCCTACAGAAAACGCCACGCCCTGGTTGGCCAGGCCAATGGACATGCCAATGGCTTGAACCAGTGCCAGGATAACGGTGCCGTAGCGGGTGTACTGGCTGATCTTGCGACGGCCAGCTTCACCTTCCTTCTTCAACTGCTCCAGTTGCGGGCTGACCGCCGTCATCAGCTGCATGATGATCGATGCCGAGATGTACGGCATGATCCCCAGTGCAAAGATGCTCATGCGCTCGAGCGCGCCACCGGAAAACATGTTGAACAAGCTAAGAATGGTCCCCTCATTCTGCCGAAACAGATCCGCCAGACGGTCTGGATTGATGCCAGGAACCGGGATATGCGCACCTATCCGATAGACGATGATCGCCATGAACAGAAAGCGCAGACGAGCCCAGAGTTCCGACATCCCGCCCTTACCGAGCGAAGAGAGAGCACCTTGCTTAGCCATTTATTCCTCGAACTTGCCGCCAGCTGCTTCGATAGCCGCACGCGCACCCTTGGTGGCTGCGATACCCTTGATGGTGACTGCGCGAGTGACTTCGCCAGACAGCATGATTTTCACGCGCTGTACGTTCTGGCCGATCACATTGGCATCCTTCAGGGATTGCACGGAGATCACGTCGCCTTCCACCTTGGCCAGCTCGGACAGACGCACTTCGGCGCGGTCCATGGCTTTCAGGGAAACGAAGCCGAACTTCGGCAGACGACGGTGCAGCGGCTGTTGACCGCCTTCGAAGCCAGGAGCGATCGAACCACCCGAACGGGAAGTCTGACCTTTGTGGCCACGGCCGCCGGTCTTACCCAGACCGCTACCGATACCACGACCTGGACGATGCTTCTCGCGACGGGAACCCGGCGCTGGACTCAGATCATTGAGTTTCATCGATTAACCCTCGACCTTCAGCATGTAGTAAGCCTTGTTGATCATCCCGCGGTTTTCGGGAGTATCCTGGACTTCTACAGTGTGACCGATGCGACGCAGACCCAGGCCCTTAACGCACAGCTTGTGGTTAGGCAGACGGCCCGAGACGCTCTTGATCAGCGTTACTTTTACGGTTGCCATGATCAGAAGATCTCCTCGACGCTCTTGCCGCGCTTGGCAGCAATGGATTCAGGAGATTGCATGGCTTTCAGACCCTTGAAGGTGGCGTAAACCACGTTCACTGGGTTGGTCGAACCGTAGCACTTGGCCAGAACGTTCTGAACACCAGCAACTTCCAGGACAGCACGCATTGCGCCACCGGCGATGATACCGGTACCTTCCGAGGCAGGCTGCATGTAAACCTTCGAGGCGCCGTGGGCAGCCTTGGTGGCGTACTGCAGGGTGGTGCCCTTCAGGTCAACCTGGATCATGTTGCGGCGAGCAGCTTCCATGGCTTTCTGGATCGCGGCAGGTACTTCGCGCGACTTGCCACGGCCGAAGCCAACACGACCTTTACCATCACCTACCACGGTCAGCGCGGTGAAGGTGAAGATACGGCCGCCTTTTACGGTTTTGGCAACGCGGTTAACTTGAACCAGCTTCTCGATGTAGCCTTCGTCGCGCTTTTGATCGTTATTTGCCATAACTTAGAACTCCAGCCCGCCTTCACGAGCAGCATCAGCCAGCGCTTTGACGCGGCCATGGTACTTGAAGCCGGAACGGTCAAAGGCAACTTGAGATACACCGGCGGCTTTCGCACGCTCAGCTACCAGCTTGCCAACCTTAGTGGCCGCGTCGATGTTGCCAGTGGCGCCATCACGCAGTTCTTTGTCCAAGGTCGAGGCGCTTGCCAGAACCTTGCTGCCGTCGGCCGAAATGACCTGGGCGTAGATGTGCTGCGAGGAGCGGAACACGCACAGGCGCACGACTTCGAGTTCGTGCATCTTGAGACGTGCTTTGCGAGCGCGACGCAGTCGAGTAACTTTTTTGTCGGTCATTTGCTAGGCCCTACTTCTTCTTGGCTTCTTTACGACGGACTACTTCGTCCGCGTAACGCACACCCTTGCCTTTGTAAGGCTCTGGCGGACGGAAGTCGCGGATTTCAGCGGCCACCTGACCCACCAGCTGCTTGTCGATACCCTTGATCAGGATGTCGGTCTGGCTTGGGGTTTCAGCGGTGATACCGGCTGGCAGTTCGTAGTCCACTGGGTGCGAGAAGCCCAGGGCCAGGTTCAGGACGGTGCCCTTGGCCTGTGCCTTGTAACCAACACCGACCAGCTGGAGCTTGCGCTCGAAGCCTTGGCTTACGCCCTGGACCATGTTGTTCACCAGAGCGCGGGTGGTACCGGCCATGGCGCGAGCTTGCTGGTCACCGTTGCGAGCGACGAAACGCAGCTCGCCAGACTCTTCGGTAACTTCAACAGACGAGTGAACGTTCAGTTCGAGAGTGCCTTTGGCACCCTTCACCGAAAGCTGCTGGCCGGCGAATTTGACTTCGACGCCTGCTGGCAGCTTAACGGGGTTCTTAGCGACGCGAGACATGCCTATCTCCCCTTAGAACACTGTGCACAGAACTTCGCCGCCGACACCGGCAGCGCGTGCAGCGCGATCAGTCATCACACCTTTGTTGGTGGAGACGATAGACACGCCCAGACCGCCACGTACTTTCGGCAGCTCTGCGACGGACTTGTACTGGCGCAGGCCTGGACGGCTGGAGCGCTTCAGTTCCTCGATGACCGGACGGCCTTCGAAGTACTTCAGTTCGATCGACAGGGAAGGCTTGGCCTCACCAGTTACCTGGTAGCCGGCGATGTAACCTTCGTCTTTCAGAACTTTGGCAACCGCGACCTTCAGGGTGGAGGAAGGCATGCTTACGACGGACTTTTCAGCCATCTGGGCATTACGGATGCGAGTTAGCATGTCCGCTAACGGGTCCTGCATACTCATGGGCTAGATGCTCCTGATACAAGAATTATTAGCCTTGCGGCTATCACAACCACCCGAGCGGACAGGGCAAAAAACCCAGGCTCAGGTGAGCCGGTCATTCTAGACACAAGGTAGAAACGAAACAAGCCCCATATAGGGGCTTGTTTGTTGGCGAGGTCACCGGCGGTCGGAAGATTGCTCCCCTTCCGCCGGGATCCAGCCTGCAGCGATTACCAGGAGGCCTTGACCAGACCTGGTACGTCACCGCGCATTGCAGCTTGACGCAGCATGTTACGGCCCAGGCCGAACTTACGGTATACACCGTGAGGACGACCGGTCAGGCGGCAACGGTTGCGCAGACGCGAAGCGGAGGCATCACGTGGCTGCTTCTGCAGGGCGACAACGGCAGCGAAACGCTCTTCAGGAGAGGCGTTCAGGTTGACGATGGTCGCTTTCAGCTCGGCACGCTTTTTGGCGTACTTGGCTACCGTGAGCTGACGCTTCAGCTCGCGGTTTTTCATGCTCTTCTTGGCCATTTTCCTACTCCAATCAGTTGCGGAACGGGAACTTGAAAGCACGCAGCAGAGCGCGGCCTTCGTCGTCCGAACGAGCAGTGGTGGTCAGGGTGATGTCCAAACCGCGCAGAGCATCGATCTTGTCGTAGTCGATTTCCGGGAAGATGATCTGCTCTTTCACGCCCATGCTGTAGTTGCCACGGCCATCGAAGGACTTGGCATTCAGGCCGCGGAAGTCGCGAACCCGAGGCAGGGAGATCGCCAGCAGGCGGTCCAGGAATTCGTACATCTTGTCGCGACGCAGGGTCACCTTGACACCGATCGGCCAGCCTTCACGGACTTTGAAGCCCGCGATGGATTTACGAGCGAAAGTCACGACCGGCTTTTGACCGGTGATCTTTTCCAGGTCGGCAACAGCGTGCTCGATGACTTTCTTGTCGCCGATCGCTTCGCCCAGACCCATGTTCAGGGTGATCTTGGTAACGCGCGGAACTTCCATCACGTTCGACAGCTTAAGTTCTTCCTTAAGCTTAGGAGCGATTTCGTTCCGGTAAATCTCTTTCAGTCGTGCCATGGTCTTCTACCTAGCAGTGTTCAAGCATCAACCGCTTTTTGGGTCGACTTGAAGACACGAATTTTTTTACCGTCTTCTACTTTGAAACCAACGCGGTCAGCCTTGTTGGTTTCGCCGTTGAAGATGGCAACGTTGGAAGCGTGCAGAGGCGCTTCTTTTTCGACGATACCGCCCTGTACGCCCGCCATCGGGTTAGGCTTGGTATGACGCTTGACCAGGTTCACACCACCAACGACCAGACGGTCATCAGCCAGAACCTTCAGCACCTTACCGCGCTTACCTTTGTCTTTGCCGGCGATCACGATGATCTCGTCGTCACGACGAATCTTTTGCATGTCGGATCTCCTTACAGCACTTCAGGGGCGAGCGAGACGATCTTCATGAACTTCTCAGTACGAAGTTCACGGGTCACTGGCCCGAAGATGCGAGTGCCGATCGGCTCTTGCTTGTTGTTCAGCAGAACAGCAGCGTTGCCGTCGAAACGAATGATGGAACCGTCAGCGCGACGAACACCGTGACGGGTGCGCACTACAACAGCGGTCATCACTTGGCCTTTCTTGACCTTACCGCGCGGAATTGCTTCCTTGACGGTTACCTTGATGATGTCACCGATGCCGGCGTAACGGCGGTGCGAACCGCCGAGCACCTTGATGCACATGACGCGACGAGCGCCGCTGTTATCGGCCACATCGAGCATGGATTGAGTCTGAATCATAAAATTTCTCCGACCCCTAGCCCTTAGACTTCAACAGCGCGTTCGAGGACTTCAACCAGTGCCCAGGACTTGGTCTTGGCCAGCGGACGGGTTTCACGGATGGAAACCTTGTCGCCGATCTTGCACTGGTTGGCTTCGTCGTGCGCGTGCAGCTTAGTCGAACGCTTAACGTATTTACCGTAGATCGGGTGCTTTACGCGACGCTCGATCAGAACGGTGATGGTCTTGTCCATTTTGTCGCTGACGACACGGCCAGTCAGCGTACGGACGGTTTTTTCAGCTTCAGCCATGATCACTTACCTGCCTGCTGGTTGAGCACAGTTTTCACGCGAGCGATGTCACGCTTAACTTGCGAGAGCAGGTGCGACTGCCCCAACTGGCCAGTTGCTTTCTGCATACGCAGATTGAACTGGTCGCGCAGCAAGCCGAGCAGTTGCTCATTCAGTTGCTGTGCCGATTTTTCACGAAGTTCATTCGCTTTCATCACATCACCGTCCGCTTAACAAAGGAGGTGGCGAGAGGCAGCTTTGCAGCAGCCAGGGCGAAAGCTTCGCGCGCCAGCTCTTCAGAAACACCCTCGATTTCATACAGGACTTTGCCTGGCTGAATCTGGGCAACCCAGTATTCCACGGAACCCTTACCTTTACCCATACGAACCTCGAGAGGCTTCTTGGAGATCGGCTTGTCCGGGAACACACGGATCCAGATCTTACCGCCACGTTTTACGTGACGGGTCAGCGCACGACGTGCGGACTCGATCTGGCGAGCGGTGAGGCGACCGCGAGCAACAGCTTTCAGGGCGAATTCGCCGAAGCTGACTTTGCTACCGCGCAGTGCCAGACCACGGTTGTGGCCAGTCATCTGCTTGCGGAATTTTGTACGCTTTGGTTGCAACATTTGGCGTACCCCTTACTTAGCAGCTTTTTTACGAGGCGCTGGTGCTTGTGGTTTCAGTTCTTCTTGGCGACCACCAATAACTTCGCCTTTGAAGATCCAAACCTTCACACCGATCACACCGTAAGTGGTGTGAGCTTCGTAGGTGTTGTAGTCGATATCGGCACGCAGGGTGTGCAGAGGCACACGACCTTCGCGATACCACTCGGTACGAGCAATCTCAGCACCGCCGAGACGACCGCTCACCTGGATCTTGATGCCCTTGGCACCAATACGCATGGCGTTCTGTACGGCGCGCTTCATGGCGCGACGGAACATTACGCGGCGTTCCAGCTGCTGAGCTACGCTCTGCGCAACCAGCATAGCGTCGAGTTCCGGCTTGCGGATCTCTTCGATGTTGATGTGCACAGGCACACCCATCTGCTTGGTCAGGTCCTGACGCAGCTTCTCGACATCTTCACCTTTCTTACCGATAACGATACCGGGACGAGCGGTGTGGATGGTGATGCGTGCAGTTTGAGCCGGACGATGAATATCGATACGGCTTACGGACGCGCTTTTTAGTTTGTCCTGGAGGTACTCACGCGTTTTCAGATCCTTCAACAGGTAATCTGCGTAAGTAGCACCGTCTGCGTACCAGACGGAGGTGTGCTCCTTGACGATTCCCAGGCGAATGCCAGTGGGATGTACTTTCTGACCCATCTGATCGACTCCGTTACTTGTCCGCAACCTTGACAGTGATATGGCAAGACCGCTTGACGATGCGATCAGCACGGCCTTTGGCACGTGGCATGATGCGCTTCAGCGAACGCCCTTCGTTGACGAAGACGGTGGAGACCTTCAGGTCATCAACGTCTGCGCCTTCGTTGTGTTCGGCGTTGGCAACGGCCGACTCGAGGACTTTCTTCATGATTTCAGCGGCTTTTTTGCTGCTGAAGGCCAACAGGTTGAGCGCTTCGCCCACCTTCTTCCCGCGGATCTGGTCGGCGACCAAGCGGGCTTTCTGGGCGGAGATGCGAGCGCCCGACAACTTAGCGGCTACTTCCATTTCCTTACCCCTTAACGCTTGGCTTTCTTGTCAGCCACGTGCCCGCGATAGGTGCGGGTACCGGCGAACTCGCCCAGTTTGTGGCCGACCATGTCTTCGTTCACCAGAACTGGGACATGTTGACGACCGTTGTGTACCGCGATGGTCAGACCGACCATTTGTGGCAGGATCATCGAACGGCGCGACCAGGTTTTAACTGGCTTGCGATCGTTCTTCTCCACCGCCACTTCGACCTTCTTCAGCAGGTGAAGATCGATAAAAGGACCTTTTTTCAGAGAACGTGGCACTGTCGTATCCCTCTAGTTACTTGCGACGACGGACGATCATGTTGTCGGTACGCTTATTACCACGGGTCTTCGCACCCTTGGTTGGGAAGCCCCATGGCGATACCGGATGACGACCACCGGAGGTACGACCTTCACCACCACCATGTGGGTGGTCAACCGGGTTCATGGCAACACCACGAACGGTTGGGCGAACGCCGCGCCAGCGTTTGGCACCAGCTTTACCCAGCGAACGCAGGCTGTGCTCGGAGTTCGAGACTTCGCCCAGGGTCGCACGGCACTCAGCCAGTACTTTACGCATCTCACCGGAACGCAGACGCAGAGTCACGTAGACGCCTTCACGAGCGATCAGCTGAGCCGAAGCACCAGCGGAACGAGCGATCTGAGCACCTTTACCCGGCTTCAGTTCGATGCCGTGAATGGTGCTACCTACTGGGATGTTGCGCAGCTGCAGGGAGTTACCGGCCTTGATTGGGGCCAGGGCACCTGCGATCAGCTGGTCGCCAGCGCTCACGCCTTTAGGGGCGATGATGTAGCGACGCTCACCGTCTGCGTAGCACAGCAGGGCGATGTGAGCAGTACGGTTCGGGTCGTATTCGATACGCTCGACAGTGGCTGGGATGCCATCTTTGTCGTTGCGACGGAAGTCGACCAGACGGTAATGCTGCTTATGACCACCACCAACGTGACGAGTGGTGATGCGGCCATTGTTGTTACGACCACCAGACTTCGATTTCTTCTCGATCAGCGGTGCGTGAGGAGCGCCTTTGTGCAGCTCCTGGTTGACCACCTTGACCACGAAACGGCGGCCAGGGGAAGTCGGTTTGCATTTAACGATTGCCATGATGCACCCCTTCCTTACTCAGCACTGCTGCTGAAATCGAGATCTTGGCCTGGCTGAAGGGAGACGATCGCCTTCTTCCAGTCATTACGCTTGCCCAGACCACGTGCGGTACGCTTGGTTTTACCCAGAACGTTAACAGTCGACACGTTTTCAACTTTTACGTTGAACAGGCCTTCGACAGCTTTCTTGATTTCCAGCTTGGTTGCATCGGTAGCAACCTTGAATACGAACTGGCCTTTTTTCTCAGCCAGAACGGTAGCCTTCTCGGAAACGTGCGGGCCAAGGAGGACTTTGAATACGCGTTCCTGGTTCATCCCAGCAGCTCCTCGAATTTCTTCACGGCCGAGACAGTGATCAACACTTTCTCGTATGCGATCAGACTGACCGGGTCGGAACCTTGTACGTCACGTACGTCGACGTGCGGCAGGTTGCGAGCAGCCAGGTACAGGTTCTGATCAACAGCGTCGGAAACGATCAGTACGTCGTTCAGACCCATGCCGTTCAGCTTGTTCAGCAGATCTTTGGTTTTCGGTGCTTCAACAGCGAAGTCCTGAACCACGACCAGACGGTCGCTACGCACCAGCTCAGCGAGGATGGAGCGCAGGGCTGCGCGATACATCTTCTTGTTGAGCTTCTGCGAGTGATCTTGAGGGCGAGCTGCGAAGGTTACACCACCGCCACGCCAGATCGGACCACGAGTGGTACCAGCACGAGCACGGCCAGTACCCTTCTGACGCCATGGGCGCTTACCGCCACCAGCCACGTCGGAACGGGTCTTCTGCTGCTTGGTGCCCTGACGGCCGCCGGCCATATAGGCCACGACTGCTTGGTGTACCAGCGTCTCGTTGAATTCGCCACCGAAAGTCAGTTCGGAAACTTCGATCGCCTGAGCGTCATTTACATTGAGTTGCATGTCAGTTTCCCCTTAACCGCGAGCCTTGACAGCTGGACGTACAACCACGTCGCCGCCAGTAGCGCCTGGAACGGCACCCTTGACCAGCAGCAGGTTGCGCTCAGCGTCTACGCGAACTACTTCCAGGGACTGAACAGTCACGCGCTCGGCGCCCATGTGACCGGACATTTTCTTGCCCTTGAACACACGACCAGGAGTCTGGCACTGGCCGATGGAACCTGGGACACGGTGCGACACGGAGTTACCGTGGGTGTTGTCCTGGCCACGGAAGTTCCAGCGCTTGATGGTACCGGCGAAGCCTTTACCTTTGGACTGACCAGTAACGTCTACCAGCTGGCCTGCAGTGAAGAGTTCAGCTTTGATCAGATCGCCAGCCTGGAAATCGCCTTCTTCAAGACGGAACTCCCAGACACCGCGACCAGCGGCAACGTTGGCCTTGGCGAAGTGACCTGCCTGAGCGGCAGTCACACGCGAAGCACGACGCTCGCCGACAGTGACTTGCACTGCACGGTAGCCATCGGTTTCTTCAGTTTTGAACTGGGTGACACGATTCGGCTCGATCTCGATGACCGTGACCGGAATGGAGACACCTTCTTCGGTGAAAATGCGGGTCATACCGCACTTGCGACCGATTACACCAATAGTCATGTTGTAAACCTCATGAGTGTACGGGGCTTTCACCCGCTATGGCCGCCCATTTCAGAGCGTTACACGACCAGACCGAAGTCTTAGCCGAGGCTGATCTGTACTTCCACACCTGCCGCCAGATCAAGCTTCATCAGCGCGTCAACGGTTTTATCCGTTGGCTGGACGATGTCCAGAACACGCTTATGAGTGCGAATCTCGTACTGGTCACGCGCGTCTTTGTTGACGTGCGGGGAGACCAGAACGGTGAAACGCTCTTTGCGGGTAGGCAGTGGAATTGGACCACGCACTTGTGCACCAGTACGTTTCGCGGTTTCCACGATTTCCTGGGTGGATTGGTCGATCAGGCGATGGTCGAAAGCCTTCAACCTGATACGGATTTGCTGATTTTGCATTGGATTTCAGACTCCAGGCTGTTCCCAACGGACGCACTACGCCCGCTAAAAGGAGGCGTGATTCTATAGACGCCCCAATTTAGTGTCAACCCAATAAAAAAAACCCCCGCTGAGCGGGGGTTTTTTCAATCGGTCGAGTGATTACTCGATGATTTTGGCTACGACGCCGGCGCCGACGGTACGACCGCCTTCACGGATAGCGAAGCGCAGACCGTCTTCCATTGCGATGGTCTTGATCAGGGTGACAGTCATCTGAATGTTGTCACCTGGCATTACCATTTCAACGCCTTCCGGCAGTTCGCAGTTACCGGTCACGTCAGTGGTACGGAAGTAGAACTGAGGACGGTAGCCTTTGAAGAACGGAGTGTGACGACCGCCTTCTTCCTTCGACAGAACGTAGACTTCTGCGGTGAACTTGGTGTGCGGCTTGACCGAACCTGGCTTGACCAGAACCTGGCCACGCTCAACGTCGTCACGCTTGGTACCACGCAGCAGAACGCCGCAGTTCTCGCCAGCACGACCTTCGTCCAGCAGCTTGCGGAACATCTCAACACCGGTGCAGGTGGTGGTGGTGGTGTCACGCAGACCAACGATTTCCAGCGGATCCTGAACGCGGACGATACCACGCTCGATACGACCGGTAACAACGGTACCACGACCCGAGATCGAGAATACGTCTTCGATCGGCATCAGGAACGGCTGGTCAACGGCACGAACTGGCTCAGGGATGTAGGCATCCAGAGTTTCTACCAGCTTCTTGACAGCGGTAGTACCCATTTCGTTGTCGTCTTTGCCTTCCAGGGCCATACGAGCCGAACCGATGATGATCGGGGTGTCGTCGCCTGGGAAGTCGTAGGTGGACAGCAGGTCGCGAACTTCCATCTCGACCAGTTCCAGCAGCTCGGCGTCGTCTACCAGGTCAGCCTTGTTCAGGAAGACCACGATGTAAGGAACGCCTACCTGACGGGACAGCAGGATGTGCTCACGGGTTTGTGGCATCGGACCATCGGCGGCCGAGCAAACCAGGATCGCGCCGTCCATCTGGGCAGCACCGGTGATCATGTTCTTCACGTAGTCAGCGTGACCTGGGCAGTCAACGTGAGCGTAGTGACGAATGTTCGAGTTGTACTCGACGTGAGCGGTGTTGATGGTGATACCGCGCGCTTTTTCTTCCGGAGCCGAGTCGATCTTGTCGAACTCAACGACTGCCGAACCGAAAACTTCGGAGCAGACGCGAGTCAGAGCTGCGGTCAGAGTGGTCTTACCGTGGTCAACGTGGCCGATGGTGCCGACGTTAACGTGGGGAAGGGAACGATCAAATTTTTCTTTAGCCACGACAGTGAACCTCTTGCCTAAAGGGGATTAGCCTTGTTTTTTAACGAGTGCTTCGACGATGTTCGACGGAGCTTCGGCGTATTTGGAGAATTCCATGGAGTAGCTTGCGCGACCCTGAGACATGGAACGAACGTCGGTTGCGTAACCGAACATTTCTCCGAGCGGAACTTCAGCGCGGACGACACGGCCAGAGACCGACTCATCCATACCCTGGACCAGACCACGACGACGGTTCAGGTCACCCATCACGTCACCCAGGTAGTCTTCCGGGGTTACAACTTCGACCTTCATGATCGGCTCGAGAACCACGCCACCGCCCTTCTGGGCCAGTTGCTTGGTTGCCATCGAAGCAGCGATCTTGAACGCCATTTCGTTGGAGTCGACGTCGTGGTACGAACCGTCGAATACCGCGGCCTTCAGGCCGATCAGAGGATAGCCGGCAACAACGCCGTTCTTCATCTGCTCTTCGATACCCTTCTGGATCGCAGGGATGTATTCCTTAGGAATCACACCACCAACGACTTCGTTGGCAAACACCAGACCTTCGGTGATGTTGCCCTTGTCGTCCTGATCCGGCTCCGAGAAACGGATCCAGCAGTGACCGAACTGACCACGACCGCCCGACTGACGAACGAACTTGCCTTCGATCTCGACGTTGGACTTGGTGATCTTCTCGCGGTACGAAACCTGCGGCTTGCCGATGTTGGCTTCGACGTTGAACTCGCGCTTCATGCGGTCAACGAGGATGTCCAGGTGCAGCTCACCCATACCGGAGATGATGGTCTGACCAGTTTCTTCGTCGGTCTTGACGCGGAACGACGGGTCTTCCTGGGCCAGCTTGCCCAGTGCGATACCCATCTTCTCCTGGTCAGCCTTGGTTTTCGGCTCTACGGAGAGCGAAATCACAGGCTCTGGGAAGTCCATACGCTCGAGGATGATCGGCTTGTCGGCGTTGCACAGGGTGTCACCAGTGGTGACGTCCTTCATGCCGATCAGAGCGGCGATGTCGCCCGCACGTACTTCTTTGATCTCTTCACGCTGGTTGGCGTGCATCTGCACCATACGACCAACGCGCTCTTTCTTGCCCTTGACCGAGTTGATGACGGAGTCACCGGAGGTCAGGAAGCCCGAGTAAACGCGAACGAAGGTCAGAGTACCAACGAACGGGTCGGTGGCAATCTTGAACGCCAGAGCCGAGAACGGCTCGTTGTCGTCAGCGTGACGCTCGTCGAACTGCTCTGGCTTGACTTCGTCCTTCGGCACGTCGATCAGGTCAGGGTGGATACCCTTGATCGCCGGGATTTCGGTCGGAGCAGGCAGGAAGTCGATCACGGCGTCGAGAACCAGGGGAACGCCCTTGTTCTTGAACGACGAACCGCAGACAGCCGGAACGATCTCGCTGGCCAGGGTGCGCGCGCGCAGGCCTGCCTTGATTTCCTCGACGGTCAGCTCACCTTCTTCAAGGTACTTGTTCATCAGCTCTTCGTTGGCTTCGGCGGCGGCTTCAACCATGTTGTTGCGCCACTCGTTAGCCAGCTCGACCATATCCGCAGGAATTTCTTCCTCGCGGTAGGTGGTGCCCTTGTCGTCTTCGTTCCAGTAGATGGCTTTCATCTTGATCAGGTCGACCTGACCCTGGAAGTCGTCTTCTGCACCGATAGCCAGCTGGACCGGAACCGGGGTGTGACCCAGGCGGTTCTTGATCTGACCGACAACGCGCAGGAAGTTGGCACCAGCACGGTCCATCTTGTTCACGTATACAACACGTGGAACGCCGTACTTGTTGGCCTGACGCCATACGGTTTCGGACTGCGGCTCAACGCCGGAGGTACCGCAGAACACAACGACCGCGCCGTCGAGTACACGCAGCGAACGCTCTACTTCAATGGTGAAGTCAACGTGGCCGGGGGTATCGATGACGTTTACGCGGTAGTTGTCGTACTGACCACGGGAACCTTTCCAGAAGGTGGTAACGGCAGCGGAGGTAATGGTGATACCGCGCTCCTGCTCCTGCACCATCCAGTCGGTGGTCGCGGCGCCGTCGTGCACCTCGCCCATCTTGTGGCTCAGACCTGTGTAGAACAGGATCCGCTCGGTAGTGGTAGTCTTGCCCGCGTCAACGTGGGCGCAGATACCGATGTTACGGTAGCGGTTAATTGCTGTAGTACGAGCCATAAAGCCCTCGCAAAATGATTGATGCTTGAATTAGAAGCGGTAGTGCGAGAACGCTTTGTTGGCCTCGGCCATACGGTGCACGTCTTCACGCTTCTTGACTGCAGCACCCTTGCCTTCAGCAGCATCCAGCAGCTCGCCGGCCAGGCGCAGAGCCATCGACTTCTCGCCGCGCTTGCGGGCGTAGTCTACGAGCCAGCGCATTGCCAGAGCGTTACGACGGGATGGACGAACTTCAACCGGAACCTGGTAAGTGGCACCGCCGACACGGCGGGACTTAACTTCGACCAGCGGAGCGATGGCGTCGAGAGCTTTCTCGAAGATTTCCAGGGGGTCGCTGTTCTTGCGAGCTTTGACGGTATCCAGGGCACCGTAAACGATGCGCTCGGCTACGGCCTTCTTGCCGCTTTCCATCACGTGGTTCATGAACTTGGCGAGGATTTGGGATCCGTACTTCGGATCGTCAAGGATCTCACGTTTTGCTGCTACACGACGTCTTGGCATGATAAGCCCTCAAACGGTCTTCAGGTTAGCCCGGGACCAGGTCATTCGACCTACGCCCGACCTTACTCTTATCGACTCAAAAAAATGGATGTCTGCAAACGACCGATTACTTCGGACGCTTGGTACCGTACTTCGAACGACCCTGGTTACGGCCTTTAACGCCCGAAGTATCCAGAGAGCCGCGAACGGTGTGGTAACGAACACCTGGCAAGTCTTTTACACGGCCGCCACGGATCAGGACGACGCTGTGCTCTTGCAGGTTGTGGCCTTCACCACCGATGTACGAGGAAACCTCGAAACCGTTGGTCAGACGCACACGGCATACTTTACGCAGTGCCGAGTTAGGTTTTTTCGGCGTGGTGGTGTACACGCGGGTGCACACGCCACGACGCTGCGGGCAGTTCTGCAGCGCAGGAACGTCGGACTTCTCGACCGAACGCTTACGCGGCTGACGTACCAGCTGGTTGATAGTTGCCATCTACTAGCTCCACTGATTGTCTTGCGACTCTATTGTCTTGCAAGAAAGCCAAAAATTGGCGAGACGGAGCCTCACCAAATTTAAGGGTACAAAAGTCTAAAGAGGATCTTGCACCCAGTCAAGACGAGGCCCCGGCCCTCCCCGCCCGATCATCGGCAACATTTCATGTCGCCGCTGATCGCTCGGGGCTTGCCGGGGCCCTGCCCTGTACTTAGTTACCGCTGGAGTTCAGCGCTTCGGTCAGTGCGGCTTCCACCTCACTGGCGCTCACACGCAGCGGCTTGTCGGCATCACGGCGACGCTTGCGCTCGCTGTGGTAGGCCAGACCAGTACCGGCCGGGATCAGACGACCCACGACCACGTTCTCTTTCAGGCCGCGCAGGTAGTCGCGCTTGCCGGTTACCGCCGCTTCGGTCAGTACGCGGGTGGTTTCCTGGAAGGAAGCCGCGGAGATGAACGACTCGGTCGACAGCGACGCCTTGGTGATACCCAGCAGCACGCGGGTGAACTTGGAGATGAACTTGTCCTCGGCGGCGAGACGCTCGTTCTCTACCAGTACCTGGGTCAGTTCCATCTGGTCGCCCTTGATGAAGCTGGAATCGCCCGACTCGGAGATCTCGACCTTGCGCAGCATCTGACGCAGGATGGTCTCGATGTGCTTGTCGTTGATCTTAACGCCTTGCAGACGATAAACGTCCTGGATCTCGTTGACGATGTACTTCGCCAGCGCGCTCACACCCAGCAGACGCAGGATGTCGTGCGGATCGCTCGGGCCGTCGGAGATAACTTCGCCGCGGTTTACCTGTTCGCCTTCGAAGACGTTCAGGTGGCGCCACTTCGGAATCAGCTCTTCGTACGGATCGCTACCGTCGGTCGGGGTGATGACCAGACGACGCTTGCCTTTGGTCTCCTTGCCGAACGCGATGGTGCCGCTGACTTCAGCCAGAATCGAGGCCTCTTTCGGACGGCGCGCTTCGAACAGGTCGGCAACACGCGGCAGACCACCGGTGATGTCACGGGTCTTAGACGTTTCTTGCGGGATACGCGCGATAACGTCACCAACACCGATCTGAGCACCGTCAGCCACGCCGACGAGGGCGTTAGCCGGCAGGAAGTACTGGGCAGGTACGTCGGTACCTGGCAGGTACAGGTCCTTGCCAGCGGCGTCGACCATCTTGATTGCCGGACGGATTTCCTTGCCTGCGGCAGGGCGATCCTTGACGTCCAGTACTTCAATGTTGGTCAAGCCGGTCAGCTCATCGGTCTGACGCTTGATGGTGATGTTTTCTTCCATGCCCACGAAGGTCACGGTACCTTTCAGCTCGGTAACGATCGGGTGGGTGTGCGGGTCCCACTTGGCGACGATGGCGCCAGCTTCGACCTTGTCACCTTCCTTGACCGAAATCACCGCACCGTAAGGCAGCTTGTAACGCTCACGCTCGCGGCCAAATTCGTCGGCGATGGCCAACTCACCCGAACGCGATACGGCAACCAGGTTGCCATCGGCACGCTCAACCTGCTTGAGGTTGTGCAGACGCACCATACCGCCGTTCTTCACCTGGACGCTGTCGGCAGCCGAAGTACGGCTTGCAGCACCACCGATGTGGAACGTACGCATGGTCAGCTGGGTACCCGGCTCACCGATCGACTGGGCGGCGATAACGCCGACAGCTTCACCGATGTTCACCTGGTGACCGCGAGCCAGGTCACGGCCGTAGCACTTGGCGCAAATGCCGTAGCGGGTTTCGCAGTTGATCGGCGAACGCACGATCACTTCGTCGATGCTGTTCAGCTCGATGAACTCGACCCACTTCTCGTCGACCAGGGTACCGGCCGGAACGATGACGTCCTCGGTGCCTGGCTTGAACACGTCACGGGCGATGACACGACCCAGTACACGCTCACCCAGCGGCTCTACAACGTCGCCGCCTTCGATGTGCGGAGTCATCAGCAGACCCTGGTCGGTACCGCAGTCGATCTCGGTAACCACCAGATCCTGGGCAACGTCTACCAGACGACGAGTCAGGTAACCGGAGTTCGCAGTCTTCAGTGCGGTATCCGCCAGACCCTTACGAGCACCGTGGGTCGAAATGAAGTACTGCAGAACGCTCAGACCTTCACGGAAGTTCGCCGTGATCGGCGTCTCGATGATGGAGCCGTCCGGCTTGGCCATCAGGCCACGCATACCGGCCAGCTGACGGATCTGGGCTGCGGAACCCCGCGCACCGGAGTCAGCCATCATGTACATCGAGTTGAAGGACTCTTGCTCGACTTCCTTGCCTTCGCGGTCAATGACCTTCTCTTTCGAGAGGTTGGCCATCATCGCCTTGGACACTTCGTCGTTCGCCTTCGACCACAAGTCGATGACCTTGTTGTACTTCTCGCCCTGGGTTACCAGGCCGGAGGCGTACTGGCTCTCGATTTCCTTCACTTCGTCGGTAGCGGTACCGATGATGCGAGCTTTCTCGTCCGGGATAACGAAGTCGTTAACACCGATCGAAACGCCGGAAATGGTCGAGTACGCGAAACCGGTGTACATCAACTGGTCAGCGAAGATTACGGTCTCTTTCAGACCAACCACGCGGTAGCACTGGTTGATCAGCTTGGAGATCGCCTTCTTCTTCATCGGCTGGTTGACCACGTCGTACGGCAGGCCTGCCGGTACAACCTGGAACAGCAGCGCACGGCCGACGGTGGTGTCGACGATGCGGGTGTTCTTGACCACGGAACCGTCACGCTCTTTCACGGTTTCGTTGATACGAACCTTGATTTTCGCGTGCAGGGCAGCCTCGCCGGCGCGGAATACGCGGTCGACTTCCTGCAGGTCGGCGAACACGCGACCTTCGCCCTTGGCGTTGATGGCCTCACGGGTCATGTAGTACAGACCCAGTACCACGTCCTGCGACGGAACGATGATTGGCTCACCGTTGGCTGGCGACAGGATGTTGTTGGTCGACATCATCAGCGCGCGCGCTTCGAGCTGTGCTTCCAGGGTCAGCGGCACGTGAACGGCCATCTGGTCACCGTCGAAGTCGGCGTTGTACGCGGCGCAGACCAGCGGGTGCAGCTGGATAGCCTTACCTTCGATCAGAACCGGTTCAAATGCCTGGATACCCAGACGGTGCAGGGTCGGTGCACGGTTGAGCAGCACGGGGTGTTCGCGGATCACCTCGGCGAGTACGTCCCACACCTCTGGCAGCTCGCGCTCGACCATCTTCTTGGCAGCCTTGATGGTGGTCGCCAGACCACGCATTTCCAGCTTGCCGAAAATGAACGGCTTGAACAGCTCGAGGGCCATCTTCTTCGGCAGACCGCACTGGTGCAGACGCAGGGTCGGGCCTACGGTAATTACCGAACGGCCAGAGTAGTCCACACGCTTACCGAGCAGGTTCTGACGGAAGCGACCTTGCTTACCTTTGATCATGTCGGCCAGGGACTTCAGCGGACGCTTGTTCGAGCCAGTGATGGCGCGACCGCGACGGCCGTTGTCCAGCAGGGCGTCGACCGCTTCCTGCAGCATGCGCTTTTCGTTGCGCACGATGATGTCCGGCGCCGACAGATCCAGCAGGCGCTTCAGACGGTTGTTACGGTTGATCACCCGACGATACAGGTCGTTCAGGTCGGAGGTCGCGAAGCGGCCGCCATCCAGCGGTACCAGCGGACGCAGGTCCGGCGGCAGCACTGGCAGGACGGTCAGGACCATCCACTCAGGCAGGTTGCCCGAACCCTGGAACGCTTCCATCAGCTTCAGGCGCTTGGACAGCTTCTTGATCTTGGTTTCCGAGTTGGTCTGCGGAATCTCTTCGCGCAGGCGACCGATCTCGTGCTCCAGGTCGATAGCGTGCAGCAGCTCGCGGACAGCCTCGGCACCCATGCGGGCGTCGAAGTCATCACCGAACTCTTCCAGCGCTTCGAAGTACTGCTCGTCGTTCAGCAGCTGGCCTTTTTCCAGGGTGGTCATGCCCGGGTCGATAACGACGTAGCTCTCGAAGTAGAGCACGCGCTCGATGTCACGCAGGGTCATGTCCATCAGCAGGCCGATACGGGACGGCAGCGACTTCAGGAACCAGATGTGGGCAACCGGCGAGGCCAGTTCGATGTGCGCCATGCGCTCACGACGAACTTTTGCCAGGGCAACTTCAACGCCGCACTTCTCGCAGATCACGCCGCGGTGCTTGAGGCGCTTGTACTTGCCGCACAGGCACTCGTAGTCCTTGACTGGGCCAAAGATCTTGGCGCAGAACAGGCCGTCACGCTCAGGCTTGAACGTACGGTAGTTGATGGTTTCCGGCTTCTTAACTTCACCGAACGACCACGAACGGATCATTTCAGGCGACGCCAGACCGATGCGGATGGCGTCGAACTCTTCGACTTGACCCTGGTTTTTCAGCAAATTCAGTAGGTCTTTCAAGGCCTTTCCTCCTGGCGGAGCAGGGAGCGGGCATTACCTGCCCCACTCCCCTTCGCGTCACGTGTTATTCGGTTTCCAGATCGATATCGATACCGAGCGAACGGATCTCTTTGATCAACACGTTGAAGGACTCGGGCATGCCCGGCTCCATACGGTGATCGCCATCCACGATGTTCTTGTACATCTTGGTACGGCCGTTCACGTCGTCCGACTTCACTGTGAGCATTTCTTGCAGGGTGTATGCCGCGCCGTATGCTTCCAGCGCCCACACTTCCATCTCCCCGAAACGCTGACCACCGAACTGCGCCTTACCACCCAGCGGCTGCTGGGTAACCAGGCTGTAGGAACCAGTGGAACGCGCGTGCATCTTGTCGTCCACCAAGTGGTTCAGCTTGAGCATGTACATGTAACCAACGGTCACAGGACGCTCGAACTTGTTGCCGGTACGGCCATCGAACAGCACCATCTGGCCGCTCTCTGGCAGGTCGGCCAGCTTCAGCATGGCCTTGATCTCGCGCTCCTTGGCACCGTCGAAGACCGGGGTAGCCATTGGCACGCCCTTCTTCAGGTTGTGGGCCAGGGCCAGGATCTCTTCGTCGGTGAACTCGTCCAGGTTTTCCTGACGACCGCCGATCTCGTTGTAGACCTCGGTCAGGAACACGCGCAGCTCAGCGGCCTTGCGCTGCTCTTCGATCATGCGGTCGATCTTCTCGCCCAGCCCCTTGGCCGCCAGGCCCAGGTGGGTTTCGAGGATCTGACCGACGTTCATACGCGAAGGTACACCCAGCGGGTTCAGTACGACATCGACCGGAGTACCGTTGGCGTCGTGCGGCATGTCTTCGACCGGCATGATTACCGAGACGACACCCTTGTTACCGTGACGACCGGCCATCTTGTCACCCGGCTGGATGCGACGACGGATTGCCAGGTAAACCTTGACGATCTTCAGTACGCCCGGTGCCAGGTCATCACCCTGCTGCAGCTTGCGCTTCTTGTCTTCGAACTTGTCGTCCAGCAGACGGCGACGATCGACGATGTACTGCTGAGCCTTTTCCAGCTGCTCGTTCAGTGCATCTTCGGCCATGCGCAGTTTGAACCACTGGCCGTGCTCCAGACCGTCCAGTACTTCGTCAGTGATCACGGTACCTTTCTTCAGGCCCGCGCCACCGTCGACCACCTGGCCGTTCAGGGCAGAACGCAGACGCTCGAAGGTTGCACCTTCGACGATGCGGAACTCTTCGTTGAGGTCCTTGCGGATCTCGTCCAGCTGCATCTTCTCGATGGCCAGGGCGCGGCTGTCACGCTCGACGCCATCACGGGTGAAGACCTGTACGTCGATGACGGTACCCTTGGTGCCGGTTGGCACGCGCAGGGAGGTGTCCTTAACGTCGCTGGCCTTCTCACCGAAGATTGCGCGCAGCAGTTTTTCTTCCGGAGTCAGCTGGGTTTCGCCTTTTGGCGTTACCTTGCCGACCAGGATGTCGCCAGCGCCGACTTCGGCACCCACGTAGACGATACCGGCTTCGTCCAGCTTGTTCAGTGCGGCTTCACCCACGTTCGGGATGTCCGCAGTGATTTCCTCTGGGCCAAGCTTGGTGTCACGCGCCACACAGGTCAGTTCCTGGATGTGGATGGTGGTGAAGCGGTCTTCCTGGACCACACGCTCGGACAGGCAGATGGAGTCTTCGAAGTTGAAGCCGTTCCACGCCATGAACGCGATGCGCATGTTCTGACCCAGTGCCAGTTCACCCATGTCAGTGGACGGGCCGTCGGCCATGATGTCGCCACGCTGAACCTTGTCACCTTTGCTCACCAGCGGACGCTGGTTGATGCAGGTGTTCTGGTTCGAACGGGTGTACTTGGTCAGGTTGTAGATATCCACACCTGCTTCGCCGGTTTCAACTTCGTCGTCAGCAACGCGAACAACGATACGGCTGGCGTCGACCGAGTCGATCACGCCACCGCGGCGAGCAACCACGCAGACACCGGAGTCACGGGCAACGTTGCGCTCCATGCCGGTACCTACCAGCGGCTTGTCGGCGCGCAGGGTCGGCACAGCCTGACGCTGCATGTTCGAACCCATCAATGCACGGTTGGCGTCGTCGTGCTCGAGGAACGGAATCAGCGACGCAGCGACGGAAACAACCTGCTTCGGCGAAACGTCCATCAGGGTGACGTCTTCCGGCGCCTTGACGGTGAATTCGTTCAGGTGACGAACAGCTACCAGCTCATCGATCAGCTGCTTCTTCTCGTTCATCGCGGCCGAAGCCTGGGCGATGACGTGATCCGCCTCTTCAATGGCCGACAGGAACACGATGTCGTCGCTGACCACGCCTTCCTTCACCACGCGGTACGGGCTTTCCAGGAAGCCGTACTGGTTGGTGCGGGCATAGGCAGCCAGGGAGTTGATCAGACCGATGTTCGGACCTTCAGGGGTCTCGATCGGGCACACACGGCCGTAGTGGGTCGGGTGTACGTCACGGACTTCGAAGCCGGCACGCTCACGGGTCAGACCACCTGGGCCGAGTGCGGAGACGCGGCGCTTGTGGGTAATCTCGGAGAGCGGGTTGTTCTGGTCCATGAACTGGGACAGCTGGCTGGAGCCGAAGAACTCTTTCACCGCCGCCGCAACCGGCTTGGCGTTGATCAGGTCTTGCGGCATCAGGCCTTCGCTTTCCGCCATCGACAGGCGTTCCTTGACCGCGCGCTCGACACGCACCAGGCCAACGCGGAACTGGTTCTCGGCCATCTCGCCGACGCAACGTACGCGACGGTTACCCAGGTGGTCGATGTCGTCGACGATGCCTTTGCCGTTACGGATGTCGACCAGGGTCTTCAGAACCTCGACGATATCTTCCTTGCTCAGCACGCCCGAACCTTCGATCTCGGTACGACCGATACGACGGTTGAACTTCATGCGGCCAACGGCGGACAGGTCGTAACGCTCGGCGCTGAAGAACAGGTTGTTGAACAGGGTCTCGGCAGCATCCTTGGTTGGCGGCTCGCCAGGACGCATCATGCGGTAGATCTCGACCAGGGCTTCCAGCTGGTTGCTGGTGGTGTCGATCTTCAGGGTATCGGAGATGAACGGACCGCAATCAATGTCGTTGGTGTACAGGGTCTCGATACGGACAACCTGTGCCTTGGCGACCTTGATCAGCAGTTCGGTGGTCATCTCGGTGTTGCATTCGGCCAGGATCTCGCCGGTAGCCGGATGCACGATGGCCTTGGCGGTAGTGCGGCCCAGGACGTATTCCATAGGAACGTCCAGCTGCTTGACGCCGGCCTTCTCGAGCTGGTTGATGTGGCGCGCGGTAATACGGCGGCCCTGCTCGACGATGACTTTGCCGGTTTCGTCATGGATATCCATGACTGCAACCTCACCACGCAGACGCTGAGGTACCAGTTCCAGGCTGAGCTTCTCGCCGGAAATGTGGAACACGTTGGTGGTGTAGAAGGTGTTCAGCACTTCTTCAGTGCTGTAACCCAGGGCACGCAGCAGCACCGAGGCCGGCAGTTTGCGGCGACGGTCGATACGTACGAACACGCAGTCCTTCGGGTCGAACTCGAAGTCCAGCCAGGAGCCGCGGTAAGGGATGATGCGAGCGGAGTACAGCAGCTTGCCGGAGCTGTGAGTCTTGCCACGGTCGTGGTCGAAGAACACACCAGGCGAACGGTGCAGCTGGGAAACGATCACACGCTCGGTACCGTTGATAACGAAGGTACCGTTCTCAGTCATCAGGGGAATTTCACCCATGTAGACTTCTTGCTCTTTGATGTCCTTGATCGCTTTGTTCGACGATTCCTTGTCGAAGATGATCAGGCGCACTTTGACCCGCAGTGGGACCGCGAAGGTCACGCCACGCAGGACACATTCCTTCACATCGAAGGCGGGTTCGCCCAGGCGATAGCCTACGTACTCCAGGGCAGCATTGCCGGAGTAGCTGATGATCGGGAATACCGATTTGAAGGCCGCGTGCAGGCCGACGTCGCGGAACTGATCCTTGGATGCTCCCGCTTGCAGGAATTCGCGATACGAATCCAGCTGGATGGCCAGGAGGTAAGGCACATCCATGACGTCCGGCAACTTGCTAAAGTCCTTGCGGATACGTTTTTTCTCAGTGTATGAGTAAGCCATCAGCGTTCCCCAGCTTGGTCACCTGCTTGTTTGGCTTCTCCCGGCGGGAGCAGCCAGAAAATCGTGCAAACCCCTTGGTTTGCGCCACCCACATGGGTGTCTTGCAGCTTGTTATCGGGGCCGGCCTGACCGGCCACCAATAACGGAAAAAGGCCGGTGGCATAAGCCACCAGCCATCAGCCCTTCGCTCAACGCTCGGACTGGAGTCGCAAGGTCGAGATTACTTCAGCTCGACTTTAGCGCCAGCTTCTTCCAGCTTCTTCTTCGCGTCTTCAGCGGCTTCTTTCGAAACGCCTTCAGCGATAACCTGAGGAGCGCCGTCGACTTTCTCTTTGGCTTCTTTCAGGCCCAGACCGGTCAGTTCACGAACGGCCTTGATCACGTTTACTTTCTTGTCGCCAGCTTCGGTCAGAACGACGTTGAACTCGGTCTGTTCTTCAACAGCGGCAGCAGCGCCAGCGGCTGGGCCAGCGGCAACAGCGGCAGCAGCGGTAACGCCGAAGGTTTCTTCCATCGCTTTGATCAGTTCAACAATTTCCAGAACAGTTTTCTGGCCGATTGCTTCGATGATTTGCTCGTTAGTCAGAGACATGACTTCAATCCTGTATTGGGGTGACAGCCTACGCAGCCATCAAATTAAACGTATGATTTTGAAAGAGTTGCGCGTGCCTTAGGCAGCAGCAGCTTCTTTCTGGTCGCGCAGAGCTGCCAGGGTACGAGCCAGCTTGCTGGTTGCACCTTGGATTACGCTCATCAGCTGTGCGATAGCCTCGTCGCGAGTTGGCAGGGTTGCCAGCACGTCGATCTGGTTAGCGGCAAGGAACTTGCCGTCAAACGCAGCTGCCTTGATCTCGAACTTGTCCTGACCCTTGGCGAACTCTTTGAACAGACGAGCAGCAGCGCCCGGGTGTTCGTTGGAGAAAGCAATCAGGGTCGGGCCTTTGAACGCGTCGTTGAGGATCGAGAATTCGGTGCCTTCAACAGCGCGCTTCAGCAGGGTGTTACGTACGACACGTACGTAAACGCCAGCTTCGCGGGCCTCTTTACGGAGTCCGGTCATTGCGCCTACAGTCACACCACGGGCATCAGCCACGACAGCGGACAGAGCGACTTTGGCAGCCTCGTTGACTTCAGCGACGATGGCCTTCTTGTCTTCGAGTTTAATTGCCACGGGTTTACTCCTGGTTTTTACCGTTTCATCTGGCCGGAGCCGGATGTCGTTTTGGTGTCTGATTCGGTAACGAATCGGGAGCACCATCTGCGTGGGCTGGTGTTTTAAGGCTTGCGCCGCCTACGGTCTTGGATAGCCCCCGCCAGGCAGGGACCCCAATTTTTGCTGGTGGCGCGACAGGTCGCGCCACCATGTTCTTACACGTTCAGCGAGCTCTGATCGATGACCAGACCTGGGCCCATGGTGGTGCTCAGGGTAACGCGCTTGACGTAGATACCTTTCGAGGAAGCTGGCTTGATACGCTTCAGATCAGCGATCAGGGCTTCAACGTTTTCCTTCAGCTTGCCGGCTTCGAAGCCGACCTTGCCAACGGAGGTGTGGATGATACCGTTCTTGTCGGTACGGTAGCGAACCTGACCAGCCTTGGCGTTCTTGACGGCGCCGGCTACGTCTGGGGTCACGGTACCAACTTTCGGGTTAGGCATCAGACCGCGAGGGCCCAGAACCTGACCCAGCTGACCTACAACGCGCATGGCATCAGGCGATGCGATAACGACGTCATAGTTCAGGTCGCCGCCTTTCATTTCGGCAGCCAGATCGTCCATACCTACGCGGTCAGCGCCGGCAGCCAGAGCGGCTTCAGCAGCTGGACCCTGGGTGAAGACAGCAACGCGAACGGTCTTGCCAGTGCCGTGCGGCAGCACGGTAGCGCTGCGTACGACCTGGTCGGATTTACGCGGGTCAACACCGAGGTTAACGGCGATGTCGTAGGATTCTACGAACTTGGCAGCCGGCAGCGAAGCCAGCAGAGTGGCCGCTTCTTCGAAGTTGTAGGCCTTGCCTGCTTCGATTTTCTCGGCGATTGCCTTTTGGCGTTTGGTCAGCTTAGCCATTACACACCCTCCACGTTCAGGCCCATGCTGCGGGCAGAGCCAGCGATGGTGCGTACAGCAGCGTCCAGGTCAGCGGCAGTCAGATCAGCCTGTTTAGCTTTGGCGATGTCTTCCAGCTGAGCACGGGTAACGGTACCGACTTTAACGGTGTTCGGGCGAGCCGAACCACTGGTCAGGCCAGCAGCTTTCTTCAGCAGAACCGAGGCAGGGGTGCTCTTGGTCTCGAAGGTGAAGCTACGGTCGCTGTAGACAGTGATGATCACAGGAGTCGGCAGGCCGGCTTCTTGACCCTGGGTACGGGCGTTGAAGGCCTTGCAGAATTCCATGATGTTCACACCGTGTTGACCCAGTGCTGGACCAACGGGTGGGCTTGGGTTGGCCTGGCCGGCCTTAACTTGCAGCTTGATGTAAGCCTGAATCTTCTTAGCCATGAGCTACTCCAAAATCGGGTACGAACGCCTGCTGGCTCCCCGGATGACTTGCGTTTTATCCCAGTGACGACAAAACCCCGCAGCACACAGGGCTGCGGGGTATGGGATGCTTCGTCCGCCTAGACCTTTTCGACCTGGCTGAACTCGAGCTCCACCGGAGTAGAGCGACCGAAAATGAGCACCGCTACCTGCAGGCGACTCTTTTCGTAGTTAACCTCTTCGACACTACCATTGAAGTCAGCGAACGGACCGTCAATGACTCGAACCACTTCACCCGGCTCGAACAGCGTCTTCGGCTTCGGCTTGTCGCTACCGTCGGCAACGCGACGCAGGATAGCCTCTGCTTCTTTATCGGTGATCGGCGCAGGCTTGTCTGCGGTGCCACCAATAAAGCCCATCACACGAGGGGTGTCCTTGACCAAGTGCCAAGTCCCTTCGTTCATCTCCATCTGGACCAGTACATAGCCAGGGAAGAATTTACGCTCACTCTTGCGCTTTTGGCCGTTGCGCATTTCGACGACTTCTTCGGTCGGGACCAGGATCTCGCCGAAACCGTCTTCCATGCCAGCCAGCTTGACGCGCTCGATCAGGGAGCGCATTACATGCTTCTCGTAACCCGAGTAAGCATGCACAACATACCAACGCTTAGCCACGGGACACCTTTAGCCAACGATCAAGGAGACCGCCCAGCCGAGCAGGGAATCAAGACCCCACAGCAGCAGTGCCATAACCAGCACGACAGCCACGACAATCAGCGTGGTCTGGGTGGTTTCCTGGCGGGTCGGCCACACGACTTTACGAATCTCGGTACGAGCTTCCTTCGCCAGCGCAAAGAACGACTTGCCCTTCGCAGTCTGCAGAGCTACAAAGCCCGCGACAGCAGCCAGGACGAGAAGTGCGAGGACGCGATACAGGATCGGGGAGGCGGAGTAATACTGGTTACCCACTACACCGACAACCACCAAAGCCACTACAGCCAGCCACTTGAACAGATCAAAACGCGATTCTTGGGCTTCAGTTTTGGGAGTCATCGAGGAGGATCCTGTGAGAAGAAAGCCATCACACCGAGGTGAAATGGCAGGTCAGGAGGGAATCGAACCCCCAACCTACGGTTTTGGAGACCGTCGCTCTGCCAATTGAGCTACTGACCTGTAACGCTGTATCAGGCCGGCCATTATACCGGCCTGATCAAGTAAATCAACTACTTATTCAATAATTTTTGCTACGACGCCGGCGCCGACGGTACGACCGCCTTCACGGATAGCGAAGCGCAGACCGTCTTCCATTGCGATGGTCTTGATCAGGGTAACAGTCATCTGAATGTTGTCACCTGGCATTACCATTTCAACGCCTTCCGGCAGTTCGCAGTTACCGGTCACGTCAGTGGTACGGAAGTAGAACTGAGGACGGTAGCCTTTGAAGAACGGAGTGTGACGACCGCCTTCTTCCTTCGACAGAACGTAGACTTCTGCGGTGAACTTGGTGTGCGGCTTGACCGAACCTGGCTTGACCAGAACCTGGCCACGCTCAACGTCGTCACGCTTGGTACCACGCAGCAGAACGCCGCAGTTCTCGCCAGCACGACCTTCGTCCAGCAGCTTGCGGAACATCTCAACACCGGTGCAGGTGGTGGTGGTGGTGTCACGCAGACCAACGATTTCCAGCGGATCCTGAACGCGGACGATACCACGCTCGATACGACCGGTAACAACGGTACCACGACCCGAGATCGAGAATACGTCTTCGATCGGCATCAGGAACGGCTGGTCAACGGCACGAACTGGCTCAGGGATGTAGGCATCCAGAGTTTCTACCAGCTTCTTGACAGCGGTAGTACCCATTTCGTTGTCGTCTTTGCCTTCCAGGGCCATACGAGCCGAACCGATGATGATCGGGGTGTCGTCGCCTGGGAAGTCGTAGGTGGACAGCAGGTCGCGAACTTCCATCTCGACCAGTTCCAGCAGCTCGGCGTCGTCTACCAGGTCAGCCTTGTTCAGGAAGACCACAATGTAAGGAACGCCTACCTGACGGGACAGCAGGATGTGCTCACGGGTTTGTGGCATCGGACCATCGGCGGCCGAGCAAACCAGGATCGCGCCGTCCATCTGGGCAGCACCGGTGATCATGTTCTTCACGTAGTCAGCGTGACCTGGGCAGTCAACGTGAGCGTAGTGACGAATGTTCGAGTTGTACTCGACGTGAGCGGTGTTGATGGTGATACCGCGCGCTTTTTCTTCCGGAGCCGAGTCGATCTTGTCGAACTCAACGACTGCCGAACCGAAAACTTCGGAGCAGACGCGAGTCAGAGCTGCGGTCAGAGTGGTCTTACCGTGGTCAACGTGGCCGATAGTGCCGACGTTAACGTGGGGAAGGGAACGATCAAACTTTTCCTTAGCCATCGATACAATCCTCCGCAGAAGAAATAGTCTTGCGCTGATAAAACAAAGGCAGATATTTTCATATCTGCCTTGTTTATATGGAGCTCTTGAGCGGACTTGAACCGCTGACCTCACCCTTACCAAGGGTGTGCTCTACCAACTGAGCTACAAGAGCGAAACACTTTGTGCAAAATCCAGCAAACTTGGAGCGGGTAGCGGGAATCGAACCCGCATCATCAGCTTGGAAGGCTGAGGTTCTACCACTAAACTATACCCGCGGAGCTTGCGGCTCTCGCTAAAACTGGTGGAGGGAGAAGGATTCGAACCTTCGAAGCTCTCGCAACGGATTTACAGTCCGTCCCCTTTGACCGCTCGGGAATCCCTCCAGATGTGGCCGGCATTCTATTTGTCTGCCGCCCTAGTGTCAAGCGTTTTTTCAAATTTTTTCAATCAAATCTGAAACTTAGCTGCTTTGACACCGCTTCCAGTTCTGCCACCTGAGTGGTGTTCCCTGTGAAGCGGGCGCCATTCTATCAAGCTATTCGCCAGTTGCAATACCCTGGCAGAAAATAATTTTGTGTTTTAAGTCTTTGAAATCGTTGGAAAGAGTCGCGAGCACGGTTTGGTCCAGCAAACGCTCGCTTTCCGGGGCAACCTTGAGCCAACGACCATCCGCCCCTGGCAGCTGCCCCACCACCGGCAGCGTGGCAATATCCAGGCTCAACAGGCGCTGACGCAGTGCATCGAGCTGGCCCTGCCCCATCACGCCACCGACCACCAGGCACTCATCCCGGCGCTTGGGTGGCGCCGACATCCCCGTTTCGCGCAACAGGCGGATTTCTTGCTGATTCCCCTTGTACAGCGATAGGGGCGCGACTTCCTTGACCTTCAGCGGGGCTTCCTGCTGGTGCCACACGTAATAGAAGACGTTGAGCACCAGTAACAGCAGAAACAACCAACGCATAGGCACCTCAATCCAATGGGCAGGCCATAGCCAGGCCTACGAAAACCAGGTCAGGCACGACACGCGCCTGGGGCACGGCCTCCCTAACCAGCGGCGCATCGCCACCTGTGAGGAACACCGTGAAATCGTCCCCCCACAACGCACGCGCCTGCTCGAGCTGGGTACGCGCAAAACCCTGGAGCATCAACACGCAACCGCGCTCGACCGCCTCGACCGTCGAGCGACCTGGCGCCAGGCTGGCCAATGCACGCTCGGCCGAGGCATCGTCATAACGGATACGCCGGGTGTGAGTACGCAACTGGCTACGCATCAATGGCATACCCGGGCAGATGTAGCCACCCAGGTGCTCACCGTCCGCCGCAACGAAATCCGCTTTGGCAGCGGTGCCCAGGTCAATGACCAGGCAAGCGCCCTTGGCCAGGTGAAATGCTCCCAGCGCCGCCAACCAACGGTCCATGCCCAGGCGCTGGTGGTCGTCATAGCCATTGCGCACACCCGCCATTTCCTGAGCCGGGTGCGCCACGCGCGCTTGCACGGCAAATGCCTGGGCAACCACCGCGCAAAGCGCATCGGTTTCTTCCTCACTGCGCACACTGACAATACGGCAGCCGGTCAGACGTACCGAAGCCAGTGCAGCCACTTCGGCCACCAGCGCCTGATCGGAGTCGACGATACCGCCGCTTTCAATAGCTGCATCAGCGACGTGGATTACCCGCCACTTGATGAAGCTGTTACCGCAATCGAGCTCAAGAATCATCACGCAACCTCAAACTGAGCTCACCACCACTGAAGCTCTTTTCCACCCCGTCCACCTCAAGGCGCAAGCCGCCCTGCCCGTCGACGCCAAGAACCACGCCATCAATACGCGTGCTACCGGCAACCAGAGAAACATTGCGCCCCTGCCAGAGGTGCGCCTGCTCCCATTCTTCCTGGAATGCGGCAAACCCGTAGCGACGATGCCGTGCCAATTCGTGCTGCAATTGCTGACTGAGCAACGCTACCAGCCGGTTACGGTCGACTGCCGCCCCTACTTCGCGGCGCATCGAGGTCCACACCTGGTCGACCTGATCGTTGACCTGCATGTTCACATTGATGCCGATACCCAGCACCACATGACAGACATCTGCCGGGTCACCCACCAACTCCAGGAGGATACCGGTGATCTTCTGCCCGCGAACGAGGACATCGTTGGGCCATTTGAGCCCCACATCCTTAACCCCAAACGCCTGCAGGGTACGCATTACCGCCAACCCCACCACCAGGCTCAAGCCCTCGAGCTGGCGCATGCCGCCATCCACACGGAGTACCAGGCTGTAATAGAGGTTTTCGGCAAACGGGCTGACCCACTGCCGACCGCGACGACCACGGCCGGCGCTCTGGCGCTCGGCCAGGACCAGGAATGGAGCGTTCTGCCCTTCCCCGGCGAGCCGCAGGCCTTCGGCATTTGTCGAGTCGATGGTTTCGTGGATGAAAACGGGCCACTGCTCGCCTTCGGCAAACCCGGCAATCGCTTGTGCATCGAGCAAAGCCAGTGGCGCCGCCAACTGATAGCCGCGACCACGAACCTTGTGAATGGTGAGGTTCAGTTCGCTCTCCAGGTGCTGCAGCTGCTTCCAAACGGCGCTGCGACTTACCCCGAGGGCCGACCCCAGAGCTTCTCCGGAATGGAACCGACCATCCTTGAGGAGATTCAACAACTTCAGCATGCCAGTCTCGACTTGGAATAAGGCAGGCATGATAGCTATGGGCTGTTGGCTTGCATAGGAAAAGGGCTGCCGGCGGGGTGAAGGCCACTTCCACAGCATACCCTGGACCCGCGCCATACCTGTGGGAGCGGCTTTAGCCGCGAAGCGGGCGACGCGGTGGATGGCACCGGCTATGCCGGTGTTTGCGGGTGAACCCGCTCCCACAGAGGCGGGTTGTGCAGGCCTGGGATTTTTTTTGCCAGAAAGACAAAACCCCTACCTGCATACGCAGATAGGGGTTTTGCGAAATGAATCTTGACGATGACCTACTCTCACATGGGGAAACCCCACACTACCATCGGCGATGCATCGTTTCACTGCTGAGT
>NZ_NEIR01000046.1:0-562 GCF_002112825.1 Pseudomonas sp. B5(2017) | reverse complement strand
ACAGAATTTCTTGACGACCATAGAGCATTGGAACCACCTGATCCCATCCCGAACTCAGCAGTGAAACGATGCATCGCCGATGGTAGTGTGGGGTTTCCCCATGTGAGAGTAGGTCATCGTCAAGATTCATTTCGCAAAACCCCTATCTGCGCATGCAGGTAGGGGTTTTGTCTTTAAGTAGAAGCTATCGCTTCTCCTGGTAGGCTGAAGGCCAGCCGGTGGTGGTAAAAAGGTGGTTGACAGCGTTTCCGAATGCTGTATTATTCACCTCCCGCGACGAGAGATCGAAGCGAGTTAAGTGTTTGAAGTTAAACGAGTTTCTCGCAAAAACTTCAAAATAAACGCTTGACAGGCCCTGAGGAAAGCGTAGAATGCGCGCCTCGGTTGAGACGAAAAGCTCTTAACCAAACGCTCTTTAACAAATCGAATCAAGCAATTCGTGTGGGTGCTTGTGAGTACGGATTGATAGTCACAAAGATTATCAGCATCACAAGTGGCCATGCGAGAAATCACATAGTCATTTGAGATTGCTGAGCCAAGTTTAGGGTTTCTTAAAAACCCA
>NZ_NEIR01000015.1:0-167703 GCF_002112825.1 Pseudomonas sp. B5(2017) | reverse complement strand
CCCTCGCGCCGGTCTTGCTCCCGGGAGGACGCGCTGCAGGCCCCATCCATGGGGCCTCAGCGCTTGACGGGCATCCATGCCCGTCACCTCCCTCCGCAAGACCTCTGCTCGGCCTCCTGAAGTCGCGAAGATCAAGATCAAGATCAAGATCAAGATCAAGATCAAGATCAAGATCAAGATCAAGATCAAGATCAAGATCAAGATCAAGATCAAGAGCAGGGCAAGAGCAAGAGCAAGAGCAAGAGCAAGAGCAAGAGCAAGAGCCGGGGACTTGGCTGGGTTTCAGGTTACTTCACTTTGCATGCACAGTAATCGCCACCAACCGCATAACCACCGGCCTGACCATCAATACACAAACGAACGCCACAGGCATCGCCAACTGGTAAGCCTTCAGCACGTTGCCAAGGTATTCAGGGTTAATCCCCCCATTCGCTGCCGTGATCACGAAACACATCAATAGCGCCATGATCGACGACATGTAGAAGGCAAAAACGTAGGGCGTGGCGCCCGGGTGCAATTTGCGTCGGCTGCGTGCCTGGGACAGGTTGCTCATGCGAACTCCTGAAAAGTAAGTAGAGGCGCAGGTTAGCAACGCATCCGGCAGCAGCTGTAGACCTGCAAAGCGCCGGCGTGCCGGCCACGCCAGAGGCCTTGCGTGACCACCGCTGCCTGGTGTTCCGCTACCCGGTGGATGGGCGCTTCCTGCGTTGGGGGTTCATGCGCGACGGGCTGCGGTTCGAGCCAGAGTTCGGCAGTGTCCTGATCAGCGACGACATCGATGCCCTGACCCAGATGGCACTGCACGATGGCGGCATCACCCGCCTGGCCGAGTTCATCGTCCGGCCGCATCTGGCCGCCGGGGCGCTGGTATCGTTGTTCGAATACAGCGATAGCGGTCAGGCCTATGCCCAGACCGAACCGATGGATATCTACCTGTGCCTGGCCGACCGCTTCGCCATGACCGCAAAAGTGCGTGTGTTCATGGACTACTTGCGCGAATGCCTGGGTGACAGCTGGCAGGTGCAGGCCTGAAAAGATATTGGGGCTGCTTGCAGCTCATCGCGACACAAGGTCGCTCCTGCAGCGTCCGCATGAACCCGTAGAATCGGTTTTGTGCGGTCGTTGCAGGAGCGGCCTTGTGTCGCGATGGGCCGCAAAGCGGCCCCGACTTACTTGAAGCTATCAGAAGCGGTAGGTAAGGGACGCACCGATACCGTGAGCGCTGTTCTCGTACTTGGCCTGGTAGCTGCCTTTCAACAAGCCTTCTGTCTGCGAGCTCGGCAGATTGTTGACCTTGGTGTCCTCTTCCCACAGGTAGGAGTAGGCAACATCGATGGTCATGTCATCGTTCGGGCTCCAGCCGGCACCAAAGCTGACCGCTTTACGGTCGCCGGTAGGAATGCGCGGCGAGCGATCGTGGTTGTTGGTGGGCGACTGGTCAACGGAGAAGCCTGCACGCAGGGTCCACTCCTTGTTGACCTTGTAGGCAGCACCAATGGCGTGTGCCCAGGTGTCATGCCAGTTCTGCTCTTCGGTGATGGTCTGCAGTGGGTAGCCCGCCGGTGCTTCGTTCTTGACAACGATGCTCTCCAGGCGGCTCCAGCGAGTCCACGTGCTGCCCGCATACAGGGTCCAGTGGTCATCCAGTTCATGGGTGACCGAGAAGTCCACCGACTCTGGCGTCTTGATTTTCAGGCTGGCGTCGAACTTGCCGTTCAGGCCGAGGGCCGCAATCGGGTAGGAAACACGGGTATCGCCTTCAAGCTTGTAGTCGACCATCGAGTGATAGGTCAGGCCCAGACGGGTACGGTCTGTGGCTTGTACGAGAACGCCGATGTTGTAACCGATCGCGGTGTCGTCGCCCTTGATCTTGACTTCGCCATCCGGGCCGTTGGGGCCCAGCAGGGCCTTGCTGCCCAGGTTCGAGCCCAGCTCACCCTTGATACGGTTGATGGTCGGGCCAAAACCGATCGACACCTTGTCGTTGAAGGCATAGCTGATGGTTGGCTGGAAGGTGACAACCTCGACCTTGCTCTTCTTGCCCCAGTAGCGTGCCGCGTCATCGCTACCGTAGTCGGTGATCAGGCCGTATGGCACGTAAACACCGAAACCGACGCTCCAATGATCATCGATCGGCTTGACGTAGTAACCCATGGGCACGCCTACGACCGGGACCATGTCGCCATCGGTTTCCCCCCCGAAATTGCTACCACGACCCGAAATATCAGACTTGGCAATGACGGCTGCGCCACCCACGGTGACCTGTTCGCGCTTCAGGCGCGACATGCCTGCAGGGTTGCCATACACAGTGCTGGCATCTTCGGCAGAAGACGAACGTCCCGCAAAACCGGTTCCCATGCCGCTGATGCTTTGCTCGTTCAGCGCGAAACCTGCAGCAAGCAGTTGGCTGGAAGCAAGAGCAACGGCAATGCCGAGGGAGGTTTTGAGCATTACTTTTTTCATTATTAGAAAACTCCTTGGGATCTCCGGGGCGAAAAGCTACCAACAAATCACGCGCCGCGCTATAGCCTCAATCGCAGGAGATAGAGCGGTTTTGTAGGACAATCCGACCAAAATTCCCTTTTTTCCGGGTGCGTTGTAGGACGCGTCTTAAGATGCCTGCGGCAATCTCTGATCTATGCAGGTATGCCAGGCGTGGGTGAAGTCGCGCAGGCGACCTTGTGGGTTGAAAATCTGTCGCCAGATCCGCGCCAGTGCGAGAAGGTCATCGGCGGCAGGCAGTGGCGTGGCCTGCTCTTCGACGAGCATCCAGGCAATGGCGGTGGAATAGCGCAGGTTGACGGTGAGTTCCAGGTGCGGGCCACCGAGGAAGGCGTGCTGGCTGGCCAGGCCGCGGACCAGGCTGGCCAGGTCGGGGTCACGGGCAAGGTAGTCGTCCCAGATCGCCTGGTGACGGTGTTCGCCGATACGGTAAAGGCCATGCCCACGACGGTCGTGCAAGGCCGACCCCAGGGCCGACTGGCTGGCGGCGATGCCCAGCAACAAGGCTTCGGCGCTGGCGCAGTGACGGTTCAGGTAGACCAGGGTGGGTCGGATCACATACTGACACAATTCATTCGCCGCGATACCCATGATGCCCTCGAGCAGTTAAGGGCCGGACGGGCGCTGGAGCTTGGCAGCTGGTGAGTGATCAGGCCCGCCGGAAGCGGCAAGCACCGCTCGAGTTGAAGTGTAGTGTGATAATCGTGGTGTAAAGGGCTGTTTTTAAATCGATTGCTGCCTGACGTAACGGGCTATATGCCTTAAGGCAATTACGCCGCGAACGTTCAGGCAGGCTTGCGATGGGATGATTCAGCGCTTGAATACCGCAGTATTCGCCGCTCACGCGGTGAGCGACTGGCGGGTTCGGGCGATGACCGCCTGCAGCGGTTCACTGCGGCTGTACTGTTCGGGGTACAGGCGCTCGGTGTGGCAGGCGACGCCGTGTTCGTCTACCAGGGTGAAGCTGAAGCTGCCCTTGCGAGGGGCAACGATAAGGCACTTCAACGGCGAGAAGGCCTGGGAGAGGGTGCCAATGGCAGCCTGAATCTGATGATGAGTTTGCATATTGTTGGAGGTTCCTGCTTTAAACACGGGGTTATGATCCGTGCATGATAGAAACGTTCCAGTGACGCCTTTATTAAGGGACGAACGAACCTGACTGGAACAGGGCAGCCAGAGGGAGCGCAATCAAATGTGGGCGCATGGGCTGACTGGTAGGTACTTCAGAAGGCAGGCAGCACGCCGGGGCCAAGGTTCTAGGCCGTCGGTGTGGATCCTGATCAATCTGTCACGTGATTCGTGCTTGAACAGCGCGTGGCTGGCGAGTGAATCATCGAATGGGCCGGTCCTGGTTTCAGCAGCGCCACCCTTGGGAGGAGCGGGTCTGCAAGGACGCTTGAGGCCAGAATTGACTTTCAGCTTGGTACTAACGAGGCGCACCTTAGCGGAAATACAGGCGCTTGGCAAGCATTTCATGTTTGTTCAGGTGAGCCGAGCAGTATGGCGCGTATTTGCCCTGCTGGGAAGAGGGGGCAAAAGGCCCGCATCCGGGCTGATGTACCGATTTCGTGCACTCAAATGAAGGTTTATGGTGCACTTGTTCACATTCGGAGCATCGCTTGCAACTGCCTGGCAACACGCCACGACAGCCTCGCCAATGCCTTGACTGGGCGGTTAAGTCAATGAAAAAAAACACTATTTTTAGCTGGTGAAAAAATCGTCAGTTTGAGCGAAAGCCCCAATTCATGGGGGTTTGCGGGGGATGGGAGGGGGTTGTCCACCGAGTTATCCACAGGAACTGTGGATTGTCCCGAGCGCTTGCTCTAGGACGGGCGTGCCAGCAATACATTGAACTGTCCGACAATCGACATGCTCCGGGAGACCTGTTGGTCATCCACTTGAAAACGTCAAGAAAAGATCATTGAAAATTTTTTTCAATCCTCCGGAAATCGAAAGGCCAAGGCGCAAGAAAAAGGGTAGAGTGGCGCGCCTTTCGAGTTGCCAAACCTGTTGCTCATGAAGTTTCGCGGTAAACCCCTTGCCAGCCCCGCTGCATCGACGCCTGCGCCTCCCCCCAAACGTTTCTCTCTCAAAGTGGCCTTGTGGCTGCTCGACAACCCGCGCCTGGGTGACAAGCCGCAGGTCAAGCACCTGGCCGGGCGCCTGTTGAAACAGCCGGCGCGCCAGGGCGTGGTCGTGGCGCAAAGCCGCCTGGGGCAGATGTTGTGCCGCGATTGCGGCAATGCCCGTGACCGTCGTATTGGCCATGAACTGCTGCGCCAGGCAGCCCGCGCCGGTGATCGGCGGGCGCAGCTGGAGTATGCGCGGCTGTGCCAGCACAGCGAGCCGGAGCAGGCGCGGTACTGGCTGGAGCTGGCGGCGGGGCAGGGGTCGCAGGAAGCGCTGCGGCTTTTGAGGCAGTGGTTCCGTGCCTGAGGTGTGTTGCCAGCACTGGCCTCTTCGCGGGTAAACCCGCTCCCACAGGAATAGCTATACCTCGGATACTGTGCAATCCCTGTGGGAGCGGGTTTACCCGCGAAGAGGCCGGAACAGGCAACACACCGCTCAGGCTGATAAGCTGCGATGCATTCATCCAGGATCATTCGGGGTAAGCATGACAGTGGATCTGGCCAGCATTCTGCTGGGCTTGGTGGCAGGTGCATTACCTTGCCTGGGTTGGCTCATGCAGGTGCAGCGCCGCCAGGGCGCGCGGCAAGGCGAGCAGGCCTTGCTCGAAGAGCGCCTCAATGCTGCCCAGCTGGCCCTGGCCGGCCTGCAGGCGCAACTGGACGCCAGCCGCGACGAGGTCAGCGACCTCAGCGAAGCCAACACCGTCAAGCAGACCCAGCTGGCCGCCCAGGGCCGTGAGCTGGAACTGCTGCAGATCGACCGCGACAACGCCCGTGACGCCGCCCACGCCTGGAACCTCGAGCGTGCCAACCGCGAAGCCGAACTGCGCCGCCTGGAGGCCCAGACCGCACGCCTGGACGCCGAACTGCGCGAGCAGCAGGAAAGCCACCAGCAGCGCCTGGAAGACCTGCAGGAAGCCCGCGACACCCTGCGCGCCCAGTTCGCCGACATGGCTACCAAGATCTTCGACGAGCGCGAGCAGCGCTTCGCCCAGACCAGCCAGCAGCATCTCGGCCAGTTGCTCGACCCGCTCAAGGAGCGCATCCAGGCCTTCGAAAAACGTGTGGAGGAAAGCTACCAGCAGGAAGCCCGCGAGCGCTTCTCGCTGGGCAAGGAGCTGGAGCGCCTGCAGCAACTGAACCTGCGCCTGTCCGACGAAGCCACCAACCTGACCCAGGCGCTGAAGGGCCAGAAAACCCAGGGCAACTGGGGTGAGCTGATCCTCGAACGGGTACTGGAGCATGCCGGCCTGGAAAAGGGTCGCGAATACCAGACCCAGGTCAGCCTCAAGAGCGCCGATGGCGAGCGCTTCCAGCCTGATGTGCTGATCATGCTGCCCGGCGACAAGCAGGTAGTGGTGGATGCCAAGGTCAGCCTCACCGCCTACCAGCAGTTCGTCGCCGGCAACGACGAGGCCGCGCTCAAGCAGCATGTGCAGTCGCTGCGCAGCCATGTCAAAGGCCTGTCGAGCAAGGACTACAACCGCCTCGAAGGCCTGCACAGCCTGGATTTCGTGCTGCTGTTCGTGCCGATCGAGGCCGCCTTTTCGGCAGCCCTGCAGGCGGAGCCGAACCTGTTCCAGGAGGCCTTCGATCGGCAGATCGTGATCGTCAGCCCGACCACCTTGCTGGCCACCTTGCGGGTGATCGACAGCCTGTGGAAGCAGGAACGCCAGGGCCAGAACGCCCGCGAGATCGCCGAGCGCGCCGGCTGGCTGTACGACAAGTTCGTGCTGTTCATCCAGGACCTGGACGAGCTGGGCAGCCGCCTGCAGCAGGTGGACAAGGCCTATGCCGCCGCGCGCAACAAGCTGTGCGAAGGGCGCGGCAACCTGGTCAGCCGCAGCGAACAGCTGAAGCTGCTGGGCGCCCGCGCCAGCAAGAGTCTGCCGGCCGACCTGCTGGAGCGGGCGCTGTCCGACGAGGCGTTGCCGGACGAAGCGCTTACTGAACCAGGCTCAGATGGCGATTGAGCATGGCGCGCAGGGCCGCCGGCTTGACCGGCTTGGCCAGGTAGTCCAGGCCAGAGGCATGCACCATGGCGATGGTTTCCTTGCTGCCGTCGGCGCTGATCACCACGCCCGGCACCGGCTCGCCCAGGCGCGCGCGTAGCCAGCCCATCAGCCCGGTACCAGTCTCGCCGTCGTCCAGGTGGTAGTCCACCAGCGCCAGGTGCGGGCGCATGCCCCTGGCCAGCAGGGCTTCGCATTCGGCGCGGTTGCGCGCGGTCCACACCTGGCAACCCCAGCGGCTGAGCAGGCTGTTCATGCCGATCAGGATGCTGTCTTCGTTGTCCACGCACAGTACCTGCAGCCCGGCCAGTGGCTGGCCACCCTGTTCCACCGGGGCGGTGGGCGCCGGGGCGGCCTGGCGGGCAATCGGTACGCTGACGCGGAACACCGTGCCCTTGCCCGGCCATGAGCGCACTTCCAGCTTGTGCCCCAGCACCCGGCACAGGCCGTCGGCGATCGCCAGGCCCAAGCCCAGGCCCTTCTCGGCGCGGGTCTGGTGGCTGTCCAGGCGCTTGAACTCCTGGAAGATCACCTGCAGCTTGTCGTCGGCGATGCCCGGGCCGCGGTCCCACACCTCAAGCCACAACTGTTCACCCTGGCGCCGTGCGCCCAGCAGGATCGGGCTCTTGCCATAGCGCAGGGCATTGGTCAGGAAGTTCTGCAGCACCCGGCGCAGCAGCTTCATGTCGCTGTCCACCCGCAGGCGGCTGCCGCGCAGGCGGAACTCCAGGCCCTTCTCGGCGGCCAGTACCTTGAATTCGGCGCCCAAGGTGTCGAACAGCTCGTTGAGGGCAAAGGGCTTGGCATCCGGGGTGATCTTGCCGTTTTCCAGGCGCGAGATGTCCAGCAGGTCGCTGATCAGCTCTTCGGCCGAGCGCAGCGAGCTGTCCATGTGCTGCACCAGTTGCCGGGCCTCTTCATTCATGCCCTCGGCCTGCTGCGACAAGGCGGCGGAGAACAGCCGGGCGGCGTTCAGCGGCTGCATCAGGTCATGGCTGACCGCAGCCAGGAAGCGGGTCTTGGACTGGCTCACCGCTTCGGCACGGCTCTTGGCTTCGGACAACGCCTGGTTCAGTTGCGACAGCTCTTGGGTGCGTTCCGCCACCCGTTGTTCCAAGCCTTCGTTGGCATCGCGCAGGGCCTGCTCGGCCTCGCGGAACGGGGTGATGTCGGTGAAGCTCATGACGAAACCGCCGCCCGGCATCGGGTTGCCGATCAGTTCGATCACCCGGCCATTGGGGAACAAGCGCTCGGAGGAGTGCGCACGGCCCTGGCGCATCCAGTGCAGGCGCCGCGCCACGTGCACCTGCGCCTCGCCCGGGCCGCACAGGCCACGCTCGGCGTTGTAGCGGATGATGTCGGCGATCGGCCGGCCCACGCTGATCAGCCCGTCGGGGTAGTTGAACAGTTCCAGGTAACGGCGGTTCCAGGCCACCAGGTGCAGGTTCTGGTCGACCACGCTGATGCCCTGGTTGATGTTCTCGATGGCCCCTTGCAGCAGGGCGCGGTTGAACTGCAGCACCTCGCTGGCTTCGTCGGCGATACGCACCACGTCTTCCAGCTGCATGTCGCGGCCTTCGATGGCGGCCTTGACCACGGCGCGGGTCGACGAGGTGCCGAGCACGCCGGCCAGCAGGCGTTCGGTGTGTTCGATCCAGTCGCCGTCGGCGTTCTGGTTGGGGTTGAAGCCCTTGCCCTGGCGGTAGGCGAAGCGGATGAAGCTCTGCCGGGCGCGTTCTTCGCCGACAAAGCGCGAGGCCAGGGTCAGCAGGTCGTCGATCTGCACCGCTAGCAGCGGCTTGCTGCTGGGCCTGGCGCTGGTCTGCTGGCCGATGAAGCGGCCGGCTTGCCAATGCTCGGAAACCCGCGTGCGCGACAGCACCGAGACCCAGGCGAACAGGGTGAAGTTGCCCGCCAGCGACAGCACCACGCCCTGGGTCAGCGGGCTGATCGGCAGGTTAAGCGGGTTGCCGTGCAGCCACGCCAATCCTGGGAACAGCTGCAGCGACCAGCCCACGCTGTGCGCGGCAATCGGCAGCACCAGGGTGTAGAACCACAGGAAAATACCTGCGGCCAGGCCAGCGAACACGCCGCGGCGGTTGGCCTGCTTCCAGTACAGCGCACCGAGCATGGCAGGGGTCAGCTGGGTCACGGCGGCGAAGGCGATCTGGCCGATGGTCGCCAGGCTGGCGGTGGAGCCCAGCAGGCGGTAGCTGACATACGCCAGCAGCAGGATCACCACGATGGTCACCCGGCGTACCGAGAGCATCCAGTGGCGGAACGCCTCGAACGGCCGCTCGGCGTTGGTACGGCGCAGCAGCCAGGGCAGCAGCATGTCGTTGGAGACCATGGTCGACAGCGCCACGGCCTCGACGATGACCATGCCGGTGGCCGCCGAGGCACCACCGATGAATGCCAGCAGGGCCAGGCTCGGGTGTGCCTCGGCCAGCGGCAGGCTGATGACGAACGAATCGGAGATCACCGTGCCCGGCAGCAGCATCTGCCCGGCCAAAGCGATCGGCACCACGAACAGCGCGGCCAGCGCCAGGTACATCGGGAATACCCAGCGCGCCAGGCGCATGTCCTGGGGTTCGATGTTCTCCACCACGGTGACGTGGAACTGCCGTGGCAGGCAGATGATCGCCATCATCGCCACGGCGGTCTGCACCACCATCGACGGCCAGTTGATGGTTTCCTGCCAATAGTCCTGCAGGTGGATCGACTGGCGGGCCTGGCTGAACAGGTCGTCGAAGCCGTCATACAGGTTGAAGACGATGAAGATGCCCACGGCGAGGAAGGCCAGCAGCTTGATCAGCGATTCGAAGGCAATCGCCAGGACCATGCCACGGTGGTGTTCGGTCACGTCCAGGCTGCGGGTACCGAAGACGATGGCGAACAGCGCCAGTACCAGCGACACCACCAGCGCGGTGTCCTGCACGCGGGTGCCGGTGGCGTCGGCATTGGCGCCGATCAGAAGGTTCACGCCCAGCACGATGCCCTTGAGCTGCAAGGCGATGTACGGCAGCACGCCGACCAGGCAGATCAGCGCCACGACCACCGCCAGGGACTGCGACTTGCCGTAGCGCGCGGCGATGAAGTCGGCGATCGAGGTGATGTTCTGTTGCTTGCTGATCAGCACCATCTTCTGCAGCACCCAGGGCGCGAAGATCAGCAGCAGCACCGGGCCCAGGTAGATCGGCAGGAATGCCCAGAGCTGTTCGGCGGCCTGGCCGACCGCGCCGAAGAAGGTCCAGCTGGTGCAGTACACGGCCAGCGACAGGCTGTACACCCAGGCACGCAGCTTCGGCGGCAATGGCGTGCTGCGGCGGTCGCCGTAGAAGGCGATGGCGAACATGATGGCCATATAGGCCAGGGCGACCACGGCGATCAGCCCGCTGGACAACGACATGAAGACTCCGAAGCAAAAAGATAACGCGGTCCCGATCAATCAGTCTGGCACGCAGGTGCCGCTTCGTCAGCGCAGACGATGGTCGCAGTGGCAGGTGGTCGCAGGGTTCTCTTTAACCTGTGCCGGCCCTTTCGCGGGTGAACCCGCTCCCACAGGTACTGAACAGGCTTCGAAAGCGGCGCTGCCCCTGTGGGAGCGGGTTCACCCGCGAAGAGGCCAGCAGAGCAGACATCATCCTTTGCGGGTACCCAGCCAATAAAACACCCCCGCCAGTATCACCGACAACACCAGCAGATAGAAGATCGCCCCCGGCCACAGATGCACCAGGGCAAACCCCACCATCACCGGCCCCAGCGCCGCTCCGAGGTTGGACAGGTTCTGCGCACCGTAATACACCCCACGCAAGTGCTCCGGCGCGATCAGGTCGATGAACATGTACTCGGCCGGGATCACGATGATCTCGCCCAGGGTGAACACCAGCATCGCCAGGCACCACGCCAGCGCCGAACCGGCCAGGGCAAAGCCCAGCAGCCCGGCGATGAACAGGCCCATGCCGGCCAGCAGCCAGGGCATCAGGCGCTGGCGGCTGATGCGGCGGCCGATCAGGTACTGCAGGGCAATCACCGTCACCGCGTTGGTGGTCACCAGGTAACCGATCAGGCGCGCCGCCTCGGCCGGGCTGCTGGTCACCACCAGGTACTGTGACAGGTAGGCGGTGAACTGGCCGAACACCACCGCGCTCAGCACCCCGCCCAAGGTGAAGCATACCAGCCGCCGGTCACGGGCCAGCCCCAGCGCCACCTGGCCAAAGCCGGCCCCGGGCTTGTCCGGCGCACTGGCCTGCAGGCTGCGGTCACCCAGGCGCCAGTAGGCCAGGCACATGGCCAGGCCGAGCAGGGCAGAGGCGATGAACGGCATATGGTCGTTCAGCTCCAGCATGGCCACGCCCAGCAGCGGGCCGGCGGCGTAGCCGACGTTGCTGAGGGTGTACTTGATGGCGAACACTTCGGCCCGTTCCTCCACCGGCAGCAACGCGCAGAAGCCCGCCTTGGCGGCGATGTCGACCACTGCCAGGGCCAGGTTGATCATTACCAGGCAGAGAAAGAACAGCAGCGCCGAGTTGCTGGCGACCGCGCCGACGAAGGCCAGGGCAAACAGCAGGGTGCTGGCGCTGACCAGTGTGTGGTTGCGCAAGGTATCCACCAGGTGGCCGCCATACAGGCTCAGCAGCGAGGCGATGATCAGCGCGCCACCGATCAGCAGGCCGATCTGGCTGATCGGCAGGTGGAAGTTGTCGGCCAGGTACACCACCAGGTAGGGCAGGGTAAGGGCACGGGCGACGGTGAGGGTGAAGGTGGTGGTGAGCAGCAGGCGCACAGTGTGCGGGTAGCGTTTGATGGCGGCGAGCATTGCCACGTCCTTGTTGTGGAATAGCCGAATCGGAGCATATGACAAATGGGGGCTGCTCTGCAGCCCATCGCCGGCAAGCCGGCGATGAGGCCGGGACAGGCTTGCTATAGAATCACCGCGCTTGCCAGTCAGTGCATTTCCCATGCAGATTTGTGGCTTGTCGCGCCCGGCGCGCCTCCAATTGAAAAGCCCTCAGGACCAAGGACGATGAGTCACTCCTCGCAATTCACCTTGCTCGGCAAGCGGCGTTTCCTGCCGTTTTTCATCACCCAGTCGCTGGGTGCCTTCAACGACAACCTGTTCAAGCAGTCGCTGATCCTGGCGATCCTGTTCAAGCTCAGCCTGGGCGACGGTGACCGTTCGATCTGGGTCAACCTGTGCGCCCTGCTGTTCATCCTGCCGTTCTTCCTGTTCTCTGCGCTGGGCGGGCAGTTTGGCGAGAAGTTCGCCAAGGATGCGCTGATCCGGGCCATCAAGCTGGCCGAGATCGCGATCATGGCGGTAGGCGCGCTCGGTTTCATCACCAACCACCTGGCGCTGATGCTGGTGGCGCTGTTCGGCATGGGAACCCACTCGGCGCTGTTCGGCCCGGTGAAGTACTCGATCCTGCCGCAGGCCCTGCGCGAGGAAGAACTGGTCGGCGGCAACGGGCTGGTGGAAACCGGTACCTTCCTGGCCATCCTCGCCGGCACGATCGGCGCCGGGGTGATGATGTCGGCCGACAGCTATGCCACCGTGGTGGCTGGTGGCGTGGTCGGCACCGCCGTGCTCGGTTACCTGGCCAGCCGCTGGATCCCGCGGGCCGCTGCCGCTTCACCGCAAATGCCGCTGGACTGGAACATCTTCAGGCAGTCGTGGGCGATCCTGCGCATGGGCCTGGGGCAGCCGCCGGCGGTGTCGCGCTCGATCGTCGGCAACTCGTGGTTCTGGTTCGTCGGTGCCATATACCTCACGCAGATCCCGGCCTACGCCAAGGACTGGCTGCACGGTGATGGCACGGTGGTGACACTGGTGCTGACCCTGTTCTCGGTGGGGATCGCCCTGGGTTCGCTGCTGTGCGAGCGGCTGAGCGGGCGCAAGGTGGAAATCGGCCTGGTGCCGTTCGGCTCGTTCGGCCTGAGCCTGTTCGGCCTGCTTTGGTGGTGGCACTCCGGCGATGTACCGGCTGCGGCGGCACCGCACGACTGGCTGGCGCTGTTGGGCATGGGCCAGGCCTGGTGGATCCTGCTGTCGATCGTCGGCCTTGGGGTGTTCGGCGGCTTCTACATCGTACCGCTGTATGCGCTGATCCAGGCCCGCACCGCCGAAGACCAGCGCGCCCGGGTGATCGCTGCCAACAACATCCTCAATGCCCTGTTCATGGTGGTGTCGGCAGTGCTCACCATCATCCTGCTGGGCCTGGCCGAGCTGACCATCCCGCAGCTGTTCCTGGTGGTGTCGCTGCTCAACATCGCGGTCAACGCCTATATCTTCAGGATCGTGCCCGAGTTCACCATGCGCTTCCTGATCTGGCTGCTCAGCCATTCGATGTACCGCGTGCAGCACCGCGACCTCGAGCGCATCCCCGACGAAGGCGCAGCGCTGCTGGTGTGCAACCACGTGTCGTTCGTCGATGCGCTGCTGCTGGGCGGGGCAATCCGCCGGCCGATCCGCTTCGTCATGTACTACAAGATCTACAACCTGCCGGTACTCAACTTCGTGTTCCGCACCGCAGGCGCCATCCCGATTGCCGGGCGCAACGAAGACCTGGCTATCTACGAACGTGCTTTCGCGCGCATTGCCGAGTACCTGGCCGATGGCGAGCTGGTATGCATCTTCCCTGAAGGCAAGCTGACCGGGGATGGCGAAATCGATGTGTTCAAGGGTGGCGTCAACCGCATCCTCGAAGAAACCCCGGTGCCGGTCATTCCGTTGGCCTTGCAGGGGCTGTGGGGCAGCTTCTTCAGCCGTGACCCGGCCAAGGGCTTTTTCAAGCGCCTGTGGTCGCGGGTGACCATCGTGGCAGGCGCCGCCATCCCGGTGGAGGCGGCGCAGCCAGAAGCCTTGCGTGAGCAGGTCAGCCGCCTGCGCGGCAACCTGCGCTAGGGGAGGGCGTCAGCTGGCGCTGACTTTCAGGCCGACCAGGCCGGTAATGATCAGCGCCACGCTGACCAGGCGTACCAGGGCCATGGACTCGCCGAACAGGATGATGCCGGCGATCACCGTGCCGACGGCGCCGACGCCAGTCCAGATGGCATAGGCGGTACCCAGCGGCAGCTCTTTCATGGCCAGGCCCAGCAGGCCCAGGCTGATGGCCATGGCGGCGACGGTGAGGACGGTGGGCAGAGGCTTGCTGAAGCCGTCGGTGTATTTCAGGCCGACGGCCCAGCCGACCTCGAACAGGCCGGCGAAGAACAGGATGATCCAGGACATGGTGCGTCTCCATCGTTGTGAATGATGGGGCCGTCCCCGGAATGGTCACGCGGTGCGTCGTGAGGTCGTCCTCACAGTGGGTGCCATGGTGCACATATGCAGCCCTCTGGGCAAGCCTGAGCGGGCCTCTTCGCGGGTAAACCCGCTCCCACAGGGATCTCCACAACTTTCAGACCTGTGCAGTACCTGTGGGAGCGGGTTTACCCGCGAAAGGGCCAGTGCAGGCAACATCAATGCCTGGCCGGCTCCCCACCTTCTGCTTCTGCCACAGGTTCCCCCATGCGCCGGAACCAGGTCGACAGCAGCGCCCCGGAAATATTGTGCCAAACGCTGAACAACGCACTCGGCACCGCAGCCAGCGGCGAAAAATGCGCCGCTGCCAGTGCCGCGCCCAGCCCGGAGTTCTGCATGCCCACCTCCAGCGCCAGCGACTTGCGCTGTGCCAGTGGCAGCTTGCACAGCCTGCCGGTCAGGTACCCCAGCAAGTAGCCGAAGCTGTTGTGCAATATCACCACCGCCATGATCAGCAGCCCCGACTCGGCGATCTTCGCCTGGCTGGCCGCCACCACCGCGCACACGATCATCACGATACTCACCACCGACACCAGCGGCAGCACCTGCACCGCCGCCTGCACCCGCGCGCCAAGCAGCCGCTGAGCCAGTACGCCGAGCACGATCGGCAGCATCACCAGCTGCAGGATCGACCAGAACATGTCCATGAAGGACACCGGCAGCCAGGCCGAGGCCAGGAACCAGATCAGCGCCGGGGTCAGCAGCGGGGCGAGCAGGGTGGTCACCGCAGCGATCGCCACCGCCAGCGCCAGGTCGCCACGGGACAGCCAGACCATCACGTTCGACGCCGTGCCGCTCGGGCAGCAGCCAACCAGGATCACGCCCACGGCGATTTCCGGCGGCAGGTGGAACAGCTGGCACAGCAGCCAGGCCATGCCCGGCATGATCACGAAGTGCGCGACCACACCCAGCATCACCCGCCAGGGCTGGCGGGCGAGGGCGGCGAAGTCATCGAGCTTGAGGGTGAGGCCCATGCCGAACATCACCAGGCCCAGCAGCGGCACGATGGCCACCTTCAGGGCGATGAACCATTGCGGTTGCAGGAAGGCCAGTACGGCGAACACCAGCACCCACAGGGCGAAGGTATTGCCGACGAAGCGGCTGAGAGTGGCGAGGGCACGCATGGGGCAAGTCCTTTTCTGCTTATAGCGTTATTGATTTCACTGGCCCTTTCGCGGGTGAACCCGCTCCCACAGGTACTGCACAAGATTCGAAGCCTGTGCGGTTCCTGTGGGAGCGGGTTCATCGAGGCGTCGAACCGCCGCGAAAGGGCCGGCACTGCCAAAAATCACTTCAAGGCCAGCACCGGCATTTCAAAACCAGTCAGACCCCTTGCGGAATCTCTTCCCCACCCAGCGCCTCGAACAGCACCGGCAGGAATTCGGCAAAGGTCATCATCATCAGCTGGAAGCTGGCATCGAACTGCTGCGCAGCCTCATCGCCACCATCCTGTTCGGCCTGCTCCTGCAGAAGCTCTTCGAACTTCAGGCGCTTGATCACCATCTTGTCATCCAGAATGAACGACAGCTTGTCCTGCCAGGCCAGGGCCAGCTGGGTAACCACCTTGCCAGTGCTCAGGTGCAGCTGGATTTCCTCGCCGGTCAGGTCCTGGCGCTTGCAGCGCACGATACCGCCATCTTCGGCGGTGTCGCGCAGTTCGCACTCGTCCAGCACATAGAAGCCTTCGGCAGCTTCCTGCGACTTGACCCACTCGGTCATGGTGGCAACCGGTGCGATTTTCACGGTGGCCGGGCGTACCGGCAGCGAGCCCATCACTTCACGCAGGGTCGACAGCAGGTCTTCGGCACGCTTGGCGCTGGCCGAGTTGACCAGGATCACGCCCAGGCGCGGGGCAATGGCCGCGAAGATCATCGAGCGGCGGATGAACGCGCGCGGCAGGAAGGCCTGGATGATCTCGTCCTTGATCTGGTCGCGTTCCTTTTTATAGACCTTGCGCATCTGCTCGGTCTCGATCTCTTCGACCTTTTCCTTCACCGCATCGTTGACCACGCTGCTGGGCAGGATGCGTTCTTCCTTGCGCGCGGCAATCAGCAGGTACTCGCCGCTGACATGCACCAGGGGAGCGTCTTCGCCCTTGCCGAATGGCGCGACGAAACCATAGGTGGTCAGCTCCTGGCTGGCGCAGGGGCGGGCCGGCTTGCTGGCCAGGGCCGCTTCCAGCGCTTCAGGCTCGAACGGGACTTCCTGGGTCAGGCGGTAGGTCAGCAGGTTCTTGAACCACATGAGGGGCAATCTCTCCTTAATGCATAAGGCGGGCATTATTCTCCGAGCGGTGCTCTCAGGCCAACCCTGTCGGAGTGCCAGTAGCTGTAGCTGAATGTAAAGATGCACGTGGCAACGCTAGGTCTTTGAAAGGCCTGAGGTTTTTTTTGAAAAAAGTTAAAAAAGTGCTTGCCAGGGTACGGGGCCGTCCGTAGAATGCGCGCCACACCGAGACGAAGGGTGATTAGCTCAGCCGGGAGAGCATCTGCCTTACAAGCAGAGGGTCGGCGGTTCGATCCCGTCATCACCCACCACTCGATGTTTAGCGCAGCGGTAGTTCAGTCGGTTAGAATACCGGCCTGTCACGCCGGGGGTCGCGGGTTCGAGTCCCGTCCGCTGCGCCATATTTCACTTCCAGGGCCTACTGAACACCCGGAAGTAACAAGGAAAGCGACCTCAGGGTCGCTTTTTTTGTGCCTGCGATTTGGTGTTTTCGCGAATTTTGCAAAAAGTTCGATAAGTGCTTGCCAGAGCGCCAAGTCGCCCGTAGAATGCGCGCCACACCGAGAGACATGGGTGATTAGCTCAGCCGGGAGAGCATCTGCCTTACAAGCAGAGGGTCGGCGGTTCGATCCCGTCATCACCCACCACTCGATGTTTAGCGCAGCGGTAGTTCAGTCGGTTAGAATACCGGCCTGTCACGCCGGGGGTCGCGGGTTCGAGTCCCGTCCGCTGCGCCATATTCCACTTCCAGGGCCTACTGAACACCCGGAAGTAACAGAGAAAGCGACCTTAGGGTCGCTTTTTTTGTTTCTGCATCCTGAGCGATTTCATCGTTCATGAAATCCTGGGGCAGCTTTGCGGCCCATCGCGACACAAGGCCGCTCCTACAGGGGTATGCGCAGTCAGCGAGTGACGCGATCTCCTGTAGGAGCGGCCTTGTGTCGCGAAAGGGGCGCAAAGTGCCCCCGGCAATTTCAGCTACGACGCTCTTCTTCCCGCAAAGTCAGCACTTCAAACCCATCCTCGGTCACCGCCACGGTATGCTCCCACTGCGCCGACAGGCTGTGGTCGCGGGTAATCACCGTCCAGCCATCCTTCAGCGTGCGCGTCCCGCGTCCGCCCTGGTTGATCATCGGTTCGATGGTAAACACCATTCCCGGCTTCAACTTCAGGCCCATCCCGCGCTGGCCAATGTGCAGCACCTCGGGCCCTTCATGCATCTGCTGGCCAATGCCATGCCCGCAATACTCACGTACGACGCTGTAGCCCGCCGCTTCGGCATGGGTCTGGATGGCATGGCCAATATCACCCAACGTAGCCCCGGGGCGTACCTGTTCGATGCCTTTCCATAGCGCGTCATAGGTGGTGTCGACCAGGCGCTGCGCCTCATCGCTGATCGGCCCGATGCTGTACATCTTTGACGAGTCGGCGATATAGCCGCCTTGTTCCAGAGTGATGTCGACGTTGATGATCGAGCCTTCCTTCAGCACTTCATCGACCTTGGGCATGCCATGGCACACCACATGGTCCACCGAGGTGTTGAGCGAATAGGGGAAGCCATACTGGCCCTTGCTCGCCGGGCGGGCCTTGAGCGTGCCGACGATGAACGCCTCGGCGCGGTCGTTGATCTGCATGGTGGTCACGCCGGGGCGGATGAAGCTGTCGAGGTCGGCGAACACCTGGGCAAGCAGCTGGCCGGCGCGGCGCATCAGGTCGAGTTGGGCGGGGGTCTTGATAATCACCTGGGACATGGGGGGAGTGCAGTGGCTCGTGCTGGAATGTGCCCCAGCATAGCGCCATGGGGTGTGGGGGTGCCATCGCATGGTGCACAGCCTGTACCGGCCTCTTCGCGGGCACGCCCGTTCCCACAGGTGCAGCACCGCCCTCAGGCCTTGCGATATCCCTGTGGGAGCGGGCATGCCCGCGAAAGGGTCGGCACAGCTGGCCCATAAATTGCTGTTTCACCTCCATCCAGGGCTATCAACGTCGACAGCCCACAAAACTTCACGACAAAGGCGCCGTGTTGCCCCGCTTGCCCAGCAAGCAGGGGCAGCCGGCGCCTTTTTGCGTTACCTACAGGAGCCCGCCCATGGCCAACAGCGAAGTGCGCAGCGTCTGCCCCTACTGCGGCGTCGGTTGCGGCATCGTCATGAGCGTCGCCGATGGCAAGGTCGGCAAGATCAGCGGCGACAAGCAGCACCCCAGCAACTTCGGCCGCCTGTGCACCAAAGGCCTCACCGCACACCTGCCGCTGACCGCCGCCGGGCGCATGGAGGATGCCTATGTGCGCCAGCAGCGCAGCCAGCAGCCAGCGCGTACCGGCATCGACCAGGCCATCGCCGCCGCCGCCGGGCGTTTGCGCGGCATCATCGACCAGCACGGCCCCGACGCCGTGGCGCTGTACGTGTCCGGGCAGATGTCGCTGGAGGCCCAGTACCTGGCCAACAAGCTGGCCAAGGGCTTTATCCGCACCCGCCACATCGAGTCCAACTCGCGCCTGTGCATGGCCAGCGCCGGCAGCGGCTACAAGCTGTCGCTCGGTGCCGATGGCCCGCCCGGCAGCTACCAGGACTTCGAGCACGCCGACGTATTCCTGGTGATCGGCGCCAACATGGCCGACTGTCACCCGATCCTGTTCCTGCGCCTGCTCGACCGGGTCAAGGCGGGGGCCAAGCTGATCGTCGTCGACCCACGGCGCAGCGCCACCGCCGACAAGGCCGACCTGTTCCTGCAGGTGCGCCCCGGCAGCGACATGGCCTTGCTCAATGGCCTGCTGCACCTGCTGCTGCGTAACGGCCACACCGACCCTGGCTTCATCGCCCGCCACACCGAAGGCTGGGACGACCTGCCGGCCTTTCTCGATGACTACACCCCTGACCGGGTGGCCGCCATCACCGGGCTGGCCGAGGCCGACATCATCAAGGCCGCCGAATGGATCGGCAGCGCCAGCAACTGGATGAGCTGCTGGACCATGGGCCTGAACCAGAGCATCCATGGCACCTGGCACACCAATGCGATCTGCAACCTGCACCTGGCCACGGGCGCCATCTGCCGCCCCGGCAGTGGGCCGTTCTCGCTGACCGGCCAACCCAATGCCATGGGCGGCCGCGAGATGGGCTACATGGGCCCCGGCCTGCCAGGCCAGCGCTCGGCGCTGGTAGAGCAAGACCGCGCCTTCGTCGAGCAGCAGTGGCAACTGGCCCCGGGCAGCCTGCGCAGCGAAGGCGGCGAGGGCACGGTGGCGCTGTTCGAGCAGATGAAAAGCGGCGTGGTAAAGGCCTGCTGGATCATCTGCAGCAACCCGGTGGCCAGTGTCGCCAACCGCCAGCAGGTGATCGACGGCCTGCGCCAGGCCGAACTGGTGATTACCCAGGATGCCTTCCTCGACACCGAGACCAACCGCTACGCCGACATCCTGCTACCGGCTGCGCTGTGGGCCGAAGGCGAGGGCGTGATGATCAACAGCGAGCGCAACCTCACCCTCATGCCACGTGCCGTCGAACCGCCCGGGCAGAGCCTGTCAGACTGGCAGATCATCGCCCGGGTCGCCTGCGCCATGGGCTATGCCGACGCCTTCGACTACCCCGATGCCGAGGCGGTGTACGAGGAGATCCGCCGCTTTCACAACCCAAGCACCGGCTACGACCTGCGGGGCATCGGCTATGCCGAACTGCGCGAGCAGCCGCACCAGTGGCCCTGCGCCCCAGGCCGCGACAACCCGCGCAGCCCGCTGCGCTATCGCAACGACGGTAGCAGCCAGACGCTGTTGCACGATGCCCAGGGCGAGTGCCCGGTGTTGGCCTTCCCGACCGCCAGCGGCAAGGCCCGCTTCTTCGCCCGGCCTTGGTTGCCGGCGGCGGAGCTGCCGGATGCCGATTACCCCATGGTGCTGAATACCGGCCGCGTGCAGCACCAGTGGCACACCCTGACCAAGACCGGCAAGGTACCGGCGCTGAACAAGCTGGAGCCCGGCCCCTTCGTGGAAATCCACCGCGACGATGCTGCCCGGCTGGGCATCGCCGAAAAGGACCAGGTGGCCATTCGCTCGCGCCGCGGGCAGGCCGTGCTACCCGCGCGAATCAGCGACCGGGTCATGCCTGGCAACTGCTTTGCCCCGTTCCACTGGAATGACCTGATCGGCGAGCAACTGGCGATCAACGCCGTGACCTGCGATGCGGTCGACCCGCTGTCGCTGCAGCCGGCGTTCAAGCATTGTGCCGTGACCCTGGAGCGGGTTGCCGGTGAGCGCATCGAAGCCCTTGATCTGAACACTGCCAATCCGGAGCCTGCCCGCATGCCGACCGCCACCCTGTCCCGTCTGCTTGGCCTGGACACCCTGCCAGCCCCGGTGCTGGCCGAGGAAGAGCGCCATTACCTGCAAGGCTTCCTGCTGGGCCTGGACCAGGCCCGCGCCGAGGGCGTGCCCTGCCTGCCGGCCAGTGCGCCGCTGGCCGCCAACCGCCGGTTGTTCGTCGATGGCCTGCTGGCCGGGCTGTTCGCCCAGCCGGCGGTGCTGCCCGATGCGGCGTTGATAGCACCACGGCACCAGGTGCTGTGGGCTTCGCAAACCGGCAACGGCGAGCTGTTGGCCGAACGCTGTGCCGAGCGCCTGCGCGGTGCCGGCCTCGACGTGCAGCTCAGTTGCATGGAAGCGGTCAGCCCGCGCCAGCTGCAGGGCGCCGCCAGCGTGGTGCTGATCGCCAGCACCTTTGGGGATGGCGACGCGCCCGACAGCGCAGCGGCATTCTGGCAAGCCTTGCAAGGCGAGGAGGGCGCCCACTGCGCCGAACTGCCTTTTGCCGTGCTGGCCCTGGGCGACTCCAGTTACGACCAGTTCTGTGGCTTTGGCCGCAAGCTCGACCAACGCCTGGCCGAGCTGGGTGGGCGGCGCCTGCTGCAGCGGGTGGACTGCGAGCCGGACTTCGACGACGCCTTCGCCGCCTGGCTGGATGCGCTGCTGCCCACGTTAGGCAACGCCGCTGCACCGCAACCGGTCACCGAGCCTGCGCCCGTGGCGGCCTATGGCAAGCAGCAACCCTGGGCTGCCACCTTGCTGGAAAACCGCCTGCTCAACGGCCCGGGTGCCAGCAAGGAAACCCGTCAACTGGTGTTCGACCTGAGCGGCAGCGGTTTCACCTATGCCGCCGGTGATGCCTTGGGCGTGTGGCCGCTCAACTGTCCGGCCCTGGTCGACGAGCTGCTGGTGCTGATGCGGCTCGATGGCCAGACCATGGTTCAGCTGAAAGGCCAGCCCGCCATGCCGCTGGCCGAAGCCTTGCAAGCGCACCTGGAGATCGCCAAGGTCACCACGCAGCAGCTGCAGGCCTTCGCCGGCAATGCCCCGGACCTGCAGCGCCTGCTGCAGCCCGAGTGCAAGGCCGAGCTGCAGGACTGGTTGTGGGGGCGGCAACTGGTCGATGTGCTGCGCGCCTTCCCCCAGCAGCTGCCGCTGGCCAGCTGGCTGGAGCTGCTCAAGCCGTTGCAGCCGCGCCTGTATTCGATCAGCTCCAGCCCGCTGGCGCACCCGCAGCAGGTGCACCTGACCGTTTCCACGGTGCGCTATGGCACGCGCAAAGGGGTGTGTTCAAGCTTCCTTGCCGACCGTGCGCAGGCGCTGAAGGTGGCCATCTTCCCGCAAGTGTCGAAGCACTTTCGCCTGCCCGAGGACGACAGCGTGCCGGTGATCATGGTCGGCCCCGGCACCGGCATTGCGCCGTTCAGGGCCTTCCTCGAAGAGCGAGAGGCACGTGGGGCGGAAGGGGCCAACTGGCTGTTCTTCGGCGAGCAGTACGCGGCCACCGATTTCTATTACCAAGAGCAGCTGCAGGCCTGGCAGGATGCAGGGCACTTGCGCCTGGACACAGCGTTCTCGCGCGACCAGGCCGAGAAGGTCTACGTGCAGCAGCGCATGCTCGAACAGGGCGCGCAGTTGTGGCAGTGGCTGGAGGCGGGGGCGTACTTCTATGTGTGTGGCGATGCACAGCGCATGGCCAAGGATGTGGATGCGGCGTTGCGGGCGATCGTCGCCGAGCATGGCGGCATGGATGCAGCGGCGGCTGCGGCTTATGTCGAAGCGCTGGGCAGGGCCAAGCGGTATCGGCGGGATGTGTATTGATGTGCACCGGGATGGGGTGTTGTGCACTGTGAATGTGCATGACCTGTACCGGCCTCTTCGCGGGTAAACCCGCTCCCACAGGTACAGCACAGGTCTGAAAATTGTGGAGATCCCTGTGGGAGCGGGTTCACCCGCGAAGAGGCCGACACAGGCAACCCAGTTGGCACACTCCCTGCTTTACCCTGGTTACAACAAAGCCCAATGATCAACGGCGATCAACCCGGGCCCCCTACCGTGATGAATACAGGCAAAGGCGCCTGGAGCTTCGGCTCCAGGCGCTTTTTTTTTTGATCGAGGATCGGCTTATGAAGGCAACAGCGAGCAGCGGGCAACGAGAGCGACTGGTCATCGTCGGCAACGGCATGGTCGGCCACCATTGCGTCGAACAACTGGTCAGCCGCGGCGCCCTGCAGCGCTTCGAAGTGCATGTGTTCGGCGAAGAGCGCCAACGCGCCTACGACCGCGTGCACCTGTCCGAGTACTTCGGCGGCAGCTGTGCCGAAACCCTGGCCCTGTGCGAGCAGGACTTCTACGGTACCAACGGTGTGCACCTGCACCTCGGCGAAGCGGTGCTGGAAATCGACCGTGAGCGCGGCGAAGTGGTCACCGCCGAGGGCCGCTATGGCTACGACCAGCTGGTGCTGGCCACAGGTTCCTACCCGTTCGTGCCGCCGATCGAAGGTTCCAGCGGCAATGCCCGCCTGGTCTACCGCACCCTCGACGACCTCGACGGCATCCGCGCTGCCGCAGCCAGTGCCCGCCGTGGCGTGGTAGTGGGCGGTGGCCTGCTTGGCCTGGAAGCAGCCAACGCCCTCAAGTCGCTGGGTCTGGAAGCCCACGTGGTGGAATTCGCCCCACGGCTGATGCCGGTGCAGCTGGACGGCGAGGGCGGTGCCGCGCTCAAGGCACAGATCGAAGCGCTGGGCGTTGGCGTGCATCTGTCGCGCGCCACCCAATCGATCAGTGCGGGTGAAGACTACCGCTACCGCATGAACTTCGATGGCGGCGAGCACCTGGAAACCGACCTGATCGTGTTCTCCGCGGGTATCCGCCCGCAGGATGCCCTGGGCCGTGCCTGTGGCCTGGACATCGCCGCGCGTGGCGGCGTGGTCATCGACAACCACTGCCGCAGCAGCGACCCACGCATCTTTGCCATCGGCGAGTGCGCCTCGTGGAACGGCAGCGTGTTCGGCCTGGTCGCCCCGGGCTACAGCATGGCGCGCAACCTGGCGGCATTGCTGATGGGTGAAGCCGCTGGCGAATTCACCGGTGCCGACATGTCGACCAAGCTCAAGTTGCTGGGCGTGGATGTCGGCTCCATCGGCGATGCCCATGGCGCCACCCCGGGCGCACGCAGCTACCGCTTCATCGACGAAGCCAACAGCGCCTACCGCCGGCTGGTGGTGGATGCCAGCGGCAAGCATGTGCTCGGTGCGGTGCTGGTGGGCGACAACAGCTACTACGACACCCTGCTGCAGTACGCCCAGAACGGCATCGCCCTGCCAGCCGACCCCGCGGCACTGATCCTGCCGCAAGGCGGCGGCGCACCGGCCCTGGGTGCTGATGCGCTGCCCGACAGCGCGACCATCTGCTCGTGCCACAACGTCAGCAAGGGCGCGGTCTGCGCCGCCATCGACAGTGGCTGCGGCGACCTTGCCGCAGTCAAGGGCTGCACCAAGGCCGCCACCGGTTGTGGTGGTTGCGCGGCACTGCTCAAGCAGGTGTTCGAGCACGAGCTGACCGCCCGTGGCGTGGCGGTGGACAAGAGCCTGTGCGAGCACTTCGCCTACACCCGTCAGGAGCTGTACGGGCTGGTGCGGGTAGAGGGTATCCGCACCTTCAACGAACTGCTCGAACGCCACGGCAAGGGCCACGTTGGCTGCGACATCTGCAAGCCGGCGGTGGGCAGTATCCTCGCCTCGTGCTGGAACCAGCCGATCATGGACCCGGCGCTGGTGCCGCTGCAGGACACCAACGACACCTTCATGGCCAACATGCAGAAGAACGGCACGTACTCGGTGGTGCCGCGCATCCCCGGTGGTGAGATCACCCCCGACAAGCTCATCGTGATCGGCCAGGTGGCGAAAAAGTACGACCTGTACACCAAGATCACCGGCGGCCAGCGCATCGACCTGTTCGGCGCCCAGTTGCACGAGCTGCCGCTGATCTGGGGCGAGCTGATCGAGGCCGGCTTCGAAACCGGCCATGCCTACGGCAAGTCGACCCGCACGGTGAAATCGTGCGTCGGCAGCACCTGGTGCCGTTACGGCGTGCAGGACAGCGTCGGCATGGCCCTGCGCCTGGAAGACCGCTACAAAGGCCTGCGCAGCCCGCACAAGCTCAAGTTCGCGGTTTCCGGCTGCACTCGCGAATGCGCCGAGGCACAGAGCAAGGACATCGGCGTGATCGCCACCGACAAGGGCTGGAACCTGTACGTGTGCGGCAATGGCGGCATGCGCCCGCGGCATGCCGAACTGTTTGCCACCGACCTCGACGACGAAACCCTGGTGCGCCTGATCGACCGCGTGCTGATGTTCTACATCCGCACCGCCGACAAACTGCAGCGCACCTCGGTGTGGCGCGAGAACCTGGAAGGTGGGCTGGACTACCTGAAGCAGGTGATCATCGACGACAGCCTGGGCCTGGCCAGCGAGCTGGAGGCGCAGATGCAGCATGTGGTCGACCAGTATGAATGCGAATGGGCCAACGCCCTCAACGACCCCGAGAAGCTCAAGCGCTTCCGTACTTTCGTCAACGACCGCCGCGCCGACCCGGACGTGCACTTCGTGCGCGAACGCGAACAGCGCCGGCCTGCTGCGCCACTGCACCTGATCCCAACCGTCGAGGAGGCTGTCTGATGAACCTGTCCAATGCTGCTGTGAAAACCCACGAGAACTGGCAGGCGGTGTGCCAGGCGGATGACCTGGTGGCCGATTCCGGGGTGGTGGTCTGGCTCGACGGGGCCCAGGTCGCGCTGTTCTACCTGCCGGGGCAGGCGCAGCCGCTGTACGCGGTGGACAACCGCGACCCGCGGTCCGGCGCCAACATCATCGGCCGCGGGCTGGTTGGCAGTGTGCAGGGCGAGCTGGTGGTGGCCGCGCCGTTGTACAAGCAGCACTTCAGCCTGGAGAGCGGAGAGTGCCTGGAAGATGGCGGGCAGCGCCTGCGGGTGTGGCCGGTGCGGTTGAACGGGGAGGCGGTGGAGTTGGCTGTGGCCTGATGCTCATCAGTTGCCTGCACCGGCCCTTTCGCGGGTGAACCCGCTCCCACAGGTACTGCACAGGTCTGGAGAACTGTGGAGATCCCTGTGGGAGCGGGTTCACCCGCGAAAGGGCCGGTACAGGTTATTTGCATGCGGTAAGCTTGAGCCCATGAACCTCGACACCCGCATCAAGTACCGACACCTGCTGTGCTTCCTGGAGATTGCCCGGCAGGGCAGCCTGGCCAGGGCTGCCGACATCCTGGCAATCAGCCAGCCAGCCATCTCCAAGACCCTCAAGGAACTCGAAGACCTGCTGGAAACGCGCCTGTTCGCGCGCAGCCGCCAGGGCGTCGAGCTGACCCCGGCCGGTACGCGTTTCATGCGCTATGCCGGGCCCAGCGTGCAGGCCCTGCGCGATGGCGTCAGCAGCCTGCGTGGCGAAGCGCGGGCGCCGTCGCAAGTGCGCATCGGTGTGTTGTCCACGGTCGAAGGCCTGCTCATGCCCGAAGTGCTGTGCCGCCTGCACCAGCGCCATGAGGCGCTGGTGATCAGTGTGGTCACAGGGGTCAGCGCGCAGCTGCTCGGCCAGTTGCGCCTGGGCGAACTGGAACTGGTGGTCGGGCGCATGACCGACAGCCCGCAGATCCAGGGCTTGTCGTTCGAGCACCTGTACAGCGAGTCGATGAGCCTGGTGGTGCGGCCCGGCCACCCGCTGCTGGCCAGCAAGCCAGTAGAGCGGGGGGAGGTTGGGCATTACCCGCTGGTGCTGCCGCCAGCCGGCACCACCATCCGCCAGCATGCCGATAGCCTGTTCGTGCAATGCGGCATCCAGATGCCCGCCCAGCGCCTGGAAACCCTGTCGCTGGCGCTGAGCCGGCGCTACCTTCTGGGCAGCGATGCAGTGTGGGTGGCGCCGCGCGATGCGGTGCTGCTCGACCTGCGCCGGGGCGAGCTGGTCGAGCTCGACCTGGGTGTGCGCGAGCCGGGCGGCTCGGTCGGCATCTGTCGCAATGCTGCCTTGCCGCAGAGCCTGCCCGGTCAGTGGGTATGCGAGGTGTTGCGTGAGGTGGCGGAGCAGTATCGGCAGGGGAGTTATCCCTGAGGGCGTTCACCAATGCCGGCTTGGTAGGAAATAGCTGCAATCACAGCGTTGGCACGTTTCTGGTTGTCTCGAGATATTTGTCCGGCCACCAACAACCGTTGGCTATCGGGCACGAAGGCAACCGAGGCTTCGTAAGTCGGGTGGAAACCATCCATGTAGGGGTTTACACCCAGCTCTCCATAGCCATCCGGGGAGACGAATCGGGTATCCAGATTACCTTCAACGGTGTAGCACACCGCTCGGTTGTGGCTGTAGAAACTACCGTACCCCATGAGACGACCGTTGACCTCGTGCATGTAATGCCAGCCACCCGGCGTGTCGAACCGTACAGGTTTGCCGCCGTTGAATTCGGCCAGTGGCTTGCCATCGGCACTCAGGCGCAGAAGCTCGGGGTACATGGTTACGTAATCATCGGTATGGCCACCGGGCAGGGTGATTACCATCGCCGGCTCATGGATGGACAGACCGTAGTGATACGTCCCGTCCTGGGCTTTGAAGACGCCTTGATCTGCGAACCCGGTGTCGAGTGCCCCGACATCGTTGAAGCTGGCCAGCAGGGAAAAGTCGTGTTCAGAATCGACCGCGACTATGGTTACAAGGACGTTTTGGCCAAATGCGGCCAGTGCGAATCCGGCTCCCGTTGAAAGCGGATACTTCAACGCTACGTCAAGATCGACAAAGCCGTCGCTACCAAAACCACGTTTCAACTCCCCCTTATCATCGAGCGCGATGAGGAAAGGCCTGCCGTCCTTCGTGGCAATCAACTTGTATCCACGCGCATGCGAGATCAACTGCAAGATAGCGCCAGCACCGAGCATCAACTCTTCGCTGTCAATGTAGCCTTTGCTCGCAAAGCCCTGATCCAGGCTACCATCAGCATCGAATCGCCACAGGCGCATGGTGACGCTATTACCGGTGGACAGCCTGCCAAGGCAAAGAAGCTTATTGTTGTCTGGGTCCTCGACCAATTGCAGTGGCGTGAAAGTCTGATTGGAGAGGTAGTCCGCGAAGCTGACCAAGGGGGGCTCGACTATCCCTTTTTCGTCCAGCCGGCGGATAAAGCTTCCATTGTTATCGTCAGCTGCCCGGTACCTATAAGTGGCAGCATAGTAAAGCCGCGAATTTACCTGGCTTGCGCAAATGTCGGAGCAAATCGAACCGTGCAGGGGTTCATGGCTCTCTACATGGCTGTAGCCGCCTTCCCCATAACTCACATCCACAGGCGCCGGCTGCAATGCATCGGTGATACGTGCTGCTGAACGTGGCATTGGCATTCTGGTTTTAAGTTCACTGTTCATGTCCATCGAACCTCACTGGTTTTGACGTATGGGCATATCTCGCCCGGGGTTCGATTAGGCCTCCGTGCAGTGGAGAGGCACCACTGGCAGAAATGACAGGTCCTTCAAGCGGCTCGTGCACGTGGCGGAGGAAAAAACCTGCTTTCAGGTCAATACTGGCCAGTGGCTGCACATCCTTTGATGAATAAGCGTTTAACTACTGAACTTCCTTACCAAAACCCGCTCCTATGCCGGTAGCCATTGGTCATGGCCGCCTGCTAAGCTCGCGGCTTTACCCTGATTGCCCTTTTGGCGCATGAACAAGGAAATAGCATGAAACAGCATCGTTTGGCGGCTGCGGTTGCCCTGGTAGGCCTGGTACTGGCTGGCTGTGATCAACAGACCAGCAGCCCCGAGCTGAAGACTCCGGCACAGAAAGCCTCCTACGGTATCGGCCTGAACATGGGCAAGAGCCTGGCTCAGGAAGGCATGGAAGACCTTGATTCGAAAGCAGTCGCCCTCGGCATCGAAGACGCCGTTGGCAAGAAGGAACAGCGCATCAAGGACGAAGAGCTGGTAGAGGCCTTCACCGCGCTGCAGAAGCGTGCCGAAGAGCGCCTGGCCAAGGCCAGCGAAGAAGCCGCCTCCGCCGGCAAGAAGTTCCTCGAGGAAAACGCCAAGAAACCAGGCGTGGTCACCACTGCCTCGGGCCTGCAGTACGAAGTGGTCAAGAAGGCCGACGGCCCGCAGCCCAAGGCGACCGACGTGGTCACCGTCCACTACGAAGGCAAGCTGATCGATGGCAAGGTGTTCGACAGCTCCGTCGAGCGCGGCAGCCCGATCGACCTGCCGGTCAGCGGCGTGATCCCGGGTTGGGTCGAAGGCCTGCAGCTGATGCACGTCGGCGAGAAGTACAAGCTGTTCATCCCGGCTGAACTGGCCTACGGTGCGCAGAGCCCAAGCCCGCTGATCCCGGCCAACTCGGTACTGGTATTCGACCTGGAACTGATCGCCATCAAGGATCCGGCCCAGCTGCAAGGTGCCGAGCCGGAAGCGGAAGCTCCTGCCGAGGCCCCGGCCGAAGCGCCTGCCAAGTAACATTGGCTGGCCCACGCAAAACGCCCCGTCCCGACGGGGCGTTTTCGTTTGTGCCGGGTAGTTGGACGAACCTGCAACTGCTGATACTGTCCGAGGAAATGCAGCGTGAAGAAGCAGAATGCTTCTGACGCAAACCGTTTGCGGCGTACGCACCCAAGGTGTGAAACGACTGTGTAAAAAACGCCCGATCTGACCGGGGCCCTTGCCTGGCAGGCACCTGGGGTCGGAAACGTCGCCCTGTTCACAAGGTTATCCACAATAAATGTGGATAACCTTTTCCTCTTGGAGGCTCCATGAGCGCACCCTGGAATTTCGCCCGTTTCCTGCCCTTGGCCGAGCGCCTGCTCAGCCGTGGCCGGTTGCCGGCCTTGCTGTTTGCGGTAGCCCGCAAAGGCCCGCGCATCGGCCAGTTGCGTGAAGACGTGAAGCTGCTGCAGTCGCTGTGCCTGGCCTGGTGGCGCGGCGAGTACCGCGCCATCAGCCCCAAGGCGCTGGTCACCATCGTCGCCGGGCTGCTGTATTTCGTCAGCCCCATCGACGCAATCCCCGACTGGCTGCTGGGCGTGGGTTTTCTAGACGACATCGCGGTACTGGGTTGGGTGCTGAAGACCGTGGCCGACGAACTGGCGCGCTTCAAGGCCTGGCGCGACAGCCAGGCGCCCGAGCGGCTGCGCGTGGTCGAGCGCCTGCCGGCCACCCCCGAAGCGCTGCGGTTGGAACGCAACACGCAGTGAAACTGGCCGCAACCGCAGCGCAACTGCACAGACCCCAGAGTTGGTAATATAATTGGCATAAGGGTTATGCCTACGGATTACATGCTGTAATCCTTTTTAAAGGGGTTTGTAATGGGTATTCAGGTCATCAGCCGGGACGGTCAACCCGAGTACGCCGTCGTTCCCTGGGAACAGTACCAGGCACTGCTCAAGGCCGCAGGGCAGGCACCTGCCGAGGTGCTTGCCAGTGAAGCGCAGGGCGATGCAGCCAGTGCGCCATTGCCGGCCTTCAGCGAAGTGGCACAGATTCGCCAGGCCAAGGGCATTGCCCCTGAGCAACTGGCGCGCAATGTCGGGGTAAGCCCGGCTTACCTGGCCATGATCGAATCGGGCGAACGCCAGCCGGATGCTGCCATCCGCCGAGCCCTGGCCTGGCATCTGGGGGTGGCTGGCTGGAGCGAGCCATCATGAGCCAGGTCAGGATCAGCCGTCAGCACTGGGATAACCTGCTGGGCGAGCTTGACCTGGCCCGTCGTCAACGTCACTTGCTGACGTATCGAGCGCTCATCGAGCGCTTGCAGTTGCCCAGCCCGGCCATGCAGACGCTGACAGCCGCGCTGGAGTACCTGGCGGTGCTGGATGCCCGCGCCGAGCAGCCATTGCGCAGCTCGCTGGTGATCAGCCAGGGTGCCAGCCGTTTGCCGCGTACCGGTTTTTTTGAGTGCGTGGAGCGCCTGGGGCGTTTCTCCGGGCCGGTGGATGGCATGGAGGCGGCGTCGTGGCATGCCTCCGAGGTCGTTCGGGTGTTCGAGTACAGCTACCCCGAAACAGCCTGATTCGTTGCCTGTTCCGGCCTCTTCGCGGGTAAACCTGCTCCCACAGGTACAACACAAGGCTCAAGACCTGTGGTGAACCTGTGGGAGCGGGTTTACCCGCGAAGAGGCCGGAACAGGCAAAGCATCTCTGTGGATCAGCCCACAAGCCCTGCCATCGGCATCTACCACCGCCAATGACTCCAGGTGCCGGTGCCGGCCAAACAACTCCAGCAACTGCCCAATCGTCGCATTGAGCCGCACCGTCGGCTGTCCGGCCTGCGGAACGTTCATCAGCGCTGGTAGCGGCCGGCTTTCGCGCACCCCCAGCTCCTGCGGCCGCCCCAGCAGGTAGCCCTGCACCAGGTCCACGCCCATCTCCACCAGCACCGCCAGCTCTTCCGCCAGCTCGATGCCTTCGGCAATTACCTGCGCCTTCGACGCCCGGGCAATCTGCAATATCGAACCGACGAATTCACGCTTGAGCGGGTCGCGGTGGATGCCGTCGATGAAATGTCGGTCGATCTTCACGTATTCGGGGCGCAGCTCCGACCACAGGCGCAGGCTCGAATAACCCGCCCCCAGATCGTCGATGGCAATCGAGAAGCCCATGTCCCGGTAGTGGTGCAGGGCATTGGACAGCAGCTGGAAGTCGTCGGTCGGGGTATGTTCGGTCAGCTCGATCACCACCCGGCTGGGCGGCAGGCCAACCTGTTCGAGCAGTTTCAGGGTCTGCCCGGAGGGGTAGTGCGGCTCCAGCAGCGATTCCGGCGAGATGTTGAGAAACAGCTTGCCCTGCAGCTGCTGTTCGCTGAAACGCCGGCAGGCGCTTTCCCGGCAGGCAGCCTCCAGCTCGGTCAGGCGGCCGGCCTGGCGGGCGATGGTAAACAGGTTCAGCGGCGCGTGCAGCGGGCTGTTGGACGGCCCTCGGCTCAATGCTTCATGGCCGAAAACCCGTTGCTCGCTCAGGCACATGATCGGCTGGAACAGACTGTGGATGCTGCGTTGAGCCAGGATGGCACTCAAGGCACTGAGCTGTTCGGCGACGGTCATGACGTATTCCTGAAAATGAAAGGGCCGGGCGTTTCCACGCCCGGCCTCTCTATTTCACGACAGCGCGATGACTGTTTGATGACAAGTGAAGCTAATTTGCCATCATTGCCGCAGTGCCTTACTTCTTGGCCACCTTGGTGCTCGCACTCAGGTAGTCGATCAGGATGCGACCGGTTTCCGACAGGTAGGCATCGTCTTCCGGCTTGGTGTTTTCATCCTCGGTCGGCAGCGCGTCCTCGTCCTCTTTCTTCAGCTCCTTCAGCGGCTCTTCACCCTTGGCCTTGCGGCGGATGTTCTCCAGCGCCAGCTGCTTGGCCTCGATTTCGTCGTGGCGTGCACGGCGGTCCTGCTCGTTGAGGCTGACGGTCTTCTCGTTCATCAGCTTCTGGGTCAGGGCCAGGCGGTCGCGGATGTAGGTGAACTCCGCGTCCTTGTCGCTGCGCGCTTCATGCTGCGCCTTGAGCTGGGCCAGGAACGGCTTGAACGGGTCGGCAGCCGGCTTGACTACCGGGCGAATGGTGTCCCACGGCATGGCCTCGGGCAGGGCGCTCTCGCCGATTTCCTTGGTGTCGATGATCGACGGGTAGTCGATGTCCGGCAGCACGCCCTGGTGCTGGGTGCTCTGCCCGGAAACCCGGTAGAACTTGGCCAGGGTCAGCTTCAGCTCGCCATGGTTGAGTGGCTGGATGGTCTGCACGGTGCCCTTGCCGAAGGTCTGGCCACCGATGATCAGCGCACGGTGGTAGTCCTGCATGGCACCGGCGAAAATCTCCGAAGCCGAGGCCGACAGGCGGTTGACCAGCAACGCCAGCGGGCCCTTGTAGAAGGCACCGGGGTTTTCGTCTTCCAGCACGTCGACACGGCCGTCGCTGTTGCGCACCAGCACGGTCGGGCCTTTCTCGATGAACAGGCTGGTCAGCTCGGTGGCTTCCTGCAGCGAGCCGCCGCCGTTGTTGCGCAGGTCGATGACCACGCCGTCGACTTTTTCTTTCTGCAGTTCGGTGAGCAGCTTCTTCACGTCCCGCGTGGTGCTCTTGTACTCCGGGTCACCGGCGCGGTAGGCCTTGAAGTCGAGGTAGAAGGCCGGGATCTCGATGATGCCCAGCTTGTAGTCACGCCCGTCCTGCTTGAGCTTGAGCACCGACTTCTTCGCTGCCTGCTCTTCGAGCTTCACCGCCTCGCGGGTGATCGACACGATCTTGCTGGTCTGGTCGCTAGGCGCGTTGCTCGCCGGGATGATCTCCAGGCGCACCACCGAGCCTTTCGGGCCGCGGATCAGCTTGACCACTTCGTCCAGGCGCCAGCCGACCACGTCGACCATTTCCTTGTTGCCCTGGGCCACGCCGATGATCTTGTCGGCCGGTGCCACCTGCTTGGTCTTGGCCGCCGGGCCAGCCGGCACCAGGCGCACGATCTTGACCTGGTCGTTGTCGCTTTGCAGCACTGCGCCGATACCTTCCAGCGACAGGCTCATGTTGATGTCGAAGTTTTCCGCGTTGTCCGGCGACAGGTAGTTGGTGTGCGGGTCGTAGGACTGGGCGAAGGTATTGATGTAGGCCTGGAAGATGTCCTCGGCACGGGTCTGGTCCAGGCGCGACAGCTGGTTCTTGTAGCGCTTGGTCAGGGTTTCCTGGATTTGCTTGGGTTCCTTGCCGGCGATCTTCTGGCGCAGCACTTCGTCCTTGACGCGTTTGCGCCACAAATCGTCGAGCTCGGCCTGGTCCTTCATCCATGGGGCGTCCTTGCGGTCGATCAGCAAGGTTTCCTTGGCGTTGAAGTCGATCTTGTCCACGCCCTTGTTCAGCTCGGCCAGGGCGAAGTCCAGGCGTTGCTTGACGCGGTCCAGGTAGCGTTTGTAGATGGTGAAGCCCGGGTCCAGGTTACCGCTCTTGAGGAAATCGTCGAATTGCGTTTTCCATTTGTCGAATTCGGCGATGTCGGCAGCGGTGAAGTAGCTGCGCGCCGGGTCCAGCAGCTTGATGTAGCTGTCATAGATGATGACCGAACGGGCGTCGTCCAGCGGCGGCTTGCTGTAGTGGTGGCGCTTGAGCAATTCCACCACGTTGAGGCTGGCGACGATCTCGTCGCGGTCCGGCTGCAGGCTGTCCCATTTGTTGGCGGCCGCCGCATTGCCGCCGAGCGTGAGGCTGCCCAGGCCGATCATCAGCGCCAGGGCGGTGCTTGGGAGGAAATGCTTCATGCTGATTCGACGTGGAGACAATTGATCACGCATAGTAGGCCGTCTTTTCTGTTCACCGGTTGCAAAAAACCGGATGCATACTGCAAAAAGCCTGGGGACTTGGCGTTCCCAGGCTCGGTCATATGATTCAACTATGGAGGCACTGTGAAGGCATTGCAAGGCGTTGACGGACATGTGGCTTGGGTCGAGGCTGAGCGCCCGGCCTGCGACGCGGGTCAAGTGCGCATTCGCGTGGCCGCAGCGGGGCTGAACCGCGCCGATCTGCTGCAGATGAAAGGTTTGTATCCACCACCACCAGGCGCCAGCCCCTACATGGGCCTGGAGTGCGCCGGGGTGATCGAGGAAGTGGGTGCCGGTGCCGACTGGCGGGTGGGTGACCGGGTGTGCGCGCTGCTGGCCAGCGGCGCCATGGCCGAGGAAGTGGTGGTGGATGCCCGCCACGTGCTGCCTGTGCCCGAAGGCCTGAGCCTGCACGAGGCGGCGGCGTTGCCGGAGGTGTATGCCACTGCCTGGCTGAACATCTTCCAGCTGGGTGGCGTGAAAGCTGGCGAGAAAGTGCTGGTGCACGCTGGCGCCAGCGGCGTTGGCTCGGCCGCCATCCAGCTGTGCAAGGCATTCGGCAGCCCGGTGTGGGTCAGCGTCGGTTCGCAGGACCGCCTGGCCTACTGCGAGGCGCTGGGCGCCGCCGGCGGTGTGGTACGCAACGAGAACCTGGAGGCGCTGGAAGGTTTCGGCCCGTTCGATGTGATTCTCGACCCGGTGGGCGCCAGCTACGGCGACCTCAACCTCAAGCTGCTGGCGCGTGACGGGCGCTGGGTGATCATCGGCCTGATGGGCGGGCGCAAGTTCGAACTGGACCTGGCACAGGTACTGGGCAAGCGCCTGGAGATTACCGGCTCCACGCTGCGCAACCGCGATGACGGCTTCAAGGCCGAGTTGCTGCGCGATTTGCAGCAGCAGGTTTGGCCGCTGTTTGCCGAAGGGCGCCTGTCGCCGCAGCTGGTGGATACCTACCCGGTGGAGTTTGCCCAGGCGGCGTATGCCGAGCTTGAGACCAACCAGGTGTCGGGCAAGCTGGTGATGGTGATCGACCCTAGCCTGGTGTAAGCAGGCCTGGCCCCTTCGCGGGTGAACCCGCTCCCACAGGGATTACCACAGGCTTGAAAACTGTGTGGTCCCTGTGGGAGCGGGTTTACCCGCGAAAGGGCCGGTGCAGGCGATGTGATTACCTCAGGCCCAGCTCAGGATCGGCCACTTGTTGATCTCGGCATGCTCCCGCAACACCGCATCCGGGTTCACCACATGCGGATGATCCACCTTCAACAACAACGGCAAATCGTTCCGCGAGTCGGAATAGAAACTCGCCCCCTCCAGGTTCTCCTGCTCCTGGTCCAGCCACTCCAGCAACCGCGTGATCTTCCCTTCGCGGTAGGTCAGCACCCCATGGGTCTTGCCGGTATAAACCCCGTTCACCGCCTCCAGTTCGATCGCCAGGTATTCGTCCACCCCCAGCCGCGCCGCAATCGGCCCGACCAGGTGCGTACCCGACGCCGAAATGATCAGGATGCGATCCCCGCGCTTGCGGTGCTCGGCAATGCAGCGGCAGGCGTCGCCGTAGATAATCGGCTCGATCACCTCTTCGACCCACGGCGCCACCAGGTGCTCGACCTCTTCCAGGGTGCGCCCGGCAATCGGCTCCAGGCTGAAGGCCATGTAGTCCTCCATCTGCAGGTGGCCCTTGCCATAGGCCTCCATCAACTCATGGTCGCGGCGCAGGAAGTCCTTGCCGTCGACCCAGCCCAGCCGGGCCATCTGCTCGCTCCACAGCGACGCGCAGTCGCCGTGGATCAGGGTTTCGTCCAGATCGAAAATTGCCAGTGCCATGGTGTTGATTCTCCTTAGGCCACTTCTCGTAGCGCCGTGGGGTCGATCGACAAGCTTACCCGTTGCCCGTCCGCGTGCAGGTCGGACGGTGAGCGGTTGAGCACGTCGACCACCAGTTCCACCTCGCGTACCCGCACCCGGTAGCGGATCACGTTGCCCAGCAGGCTGTGGCTGCGCACTTCGGCGTCCAGTTCGCCGTTGATGCCCAGGGTGATCGACTCGGGGCGGATCGCCAGGCGGTTGGCCACCGGGCGCTGCAGCAGGCGGCTGGCGCTGTCGGCGTCGAGCAGGTTGTAGTTGCCGATGAAGCCGGCGGCAAACAGGTCCACCGGCGCGGTGTAGAGGGTTTCGGCATCGCCGCTCTGGACGATGCGGCCCTGGTTCATCAGGAAGATGCGGTCGGACATGGTCAGCGCTTCTTCCTGGTCGTGGGTGACGAAGATGGTGGTCAGCCCCAGCTCGCGCTGGATGGCGCGGATCTGCTCGCGCAGGTGCTTGCGGATGCGCGCATCCAGCGCCGACAGCGGCTCGTCGAGCAGCAGCAGGCGCGGGCGGGTGACCAGCGAACGGGCCAGGGCCACGCGCTGGCACTGGCCGCCGGACAACTGGTGCGGGTAGCGCCCGGCGAAGTTGCCCAGCTCCACCAGCTCCAGCGCCTCGCGTACCCGGGCCTGGCTTTCGTCGGCCTTGACCTTCTGCATGCGCAGGCCGAAGGCGACGTTCTGCTCCACGGTCATGTTGGGGAACAGCGCATAGCTCTGGAACACCATGCCGATACCACGCTTTTGCGGGCTCAGCGGCACGATGTCCTGGCCGTCGAGCAGGATCTGCCCGCTGTCCACCGGGGTCAGCCCGGCGATGCAGCGCAGCAGCGTGGACTTGCCGCAACCGGACGGGCCAAGCAGGGTAACGAACTCGCCGCGTTCGATACGGCAGTCGATGTTCTCGAACACCGGGCTGCCGGCGTAGCTTTTTTGCAGTTTCTGTACGCTGACGAAGCTCATGTCAGGTCTTGTCCTTGTTCAGGCGGTTGGCGACCCAGGTCAGTACCAGCACGAAGGCGAAGTACGAGATCACCAGCGCGCTGTTGAAGTGGCCGCTGCTGTTGCGCATGTTGTTCAGGTACACCTGGAGGGTCTCGTAGCGGGTGCCGACCAGCAGGTTGGCGAACACGAACTCGCCAAACAGGAACGAGAACGACAGCAGCAGAGCCACCATCAGGCCCTTGCGCAGGTTCGGCAGCACTACCAGCAGCGCCGCCTGCCAGGTGCTGGCGCCCAGCAGCTGGGCGGCGTCCATCAGGTCGCGCAGGTTGATCGCCTGCAGGTTGTTGGTGATGGCCCGGTACATGAACGGCAGGGCAATGGTGAAGTAGCAGCCGATCAGGATCCACGGCGTGCCGACCATGGCCATGGGCCCGCTGCCATACAGCTGCAGCAGCCCCACCGACGACACCACCGGCGGCACCGCGAACGGCAGCAGGATGAGGATGTTCATCAGTGCGTCGAGCCTGGGGAAGTGGTAGTGCACCACGAACAGCAGCGGCAGGATCAGCACCACCGACAGCAGCAGCGCGCCCACGCACACCAGCAGCGACTGGCCGAAGGCAGCCAGGAATCGCGGCTCGCTCCACAGCGCGATGTACCACTTGAAGGTCAGGCCGCTGGGCAGCAGGCTGGCCGACCAACTGGTGGCCAGCGAGTAGAGCAGGGTGCCGGCCAGCGGCAGCAGCAGGATGAGGAACAGCAGGTAGACCACGGCGCGGTGGTACCAGCCGCCGGAACGGGCGTCAGCGCGCATGGTAGCTCCTTTTCAGCAGCCATTGATGCACCACCGTGACCAGCGTCATCAGCCCCACCAAAACCATCGCCAGGGCGCTGGCCAGGTTGGGATCGAGGCTGATGTCACCGGCCACCAGGCCGGCGATGCGGATCGGCAGTACGTTGAAGTTGCCGGTGGTCAGCGCGTACACGGTGGCATAGGCACCGAGCGCGTTGGCCAACAGGATGACGAAGGTGCCCAACAGTGCCGGGGTCAGCACCGGCAGGCCGATGTGCCGCCAGAATTGCCAGTGGTTGGCGCCCAGCAGCGCGGCCGACTCGCGCCAGTCTTCACGCAGGGCGTCGAACGCGGGGGACAGCAACAACACGCCAAGCGGGATCTGGAAGTAGGTGTACACCAGGATCAGCCCGCTCTTGGAATAGATGCTGAAGTCCTCCAGCAGGCCGACCTGCTTCAGTAGCAGGGTCAGCGCGCCGTTAAAACCGAGCAGGATGATGAAGGCGAAGGCCAGCGGCACCCCGGCGAAGTTGCTGGTCATGTTGGCGAAGGCGCTGACGAAGTCGCGCAGCTTCGAGTCCACCTGGCGCAGCGAATAGGCGCCGAGAGTGGCGATGACGATGCCGAAAAGGCTCGACCAGAAGCTGATCTCCAGGCTGCGTTGCAGGGCCTGCAGGTAGAACTTCGAGGCGAATACCTTGCTGAAGTTGTCCACGCCCCAACCTGCTTCCGATTGCAGGCTGTTGATCGCCACCCAGGCCAGCGGGGCGATCTGGAAGATGACGAAGAACACGGCGAACGGTAGCAGGCAGAGCAGGGCCAGGTAGCGGCCACGGGCGCTGCTGCTCTTGGGTGTGGTCACTTCAGCAGCTCCCGGCAGACGCTCTTGTCATGCGGTGCGCCGAGCAGCTCGCAGATGGTCCCGCACAGTTCGGTCTGCAGCGGTTTGGCCGCAGGGTCGAGGCTGAAGGCATCGCCGAAGACGAACAGTGGCACTTCGCGCTCCTCGGTCAGCAGGCCATTGTGCGAGCGGTCGTTGTTCATGCCGTGGTCGGCGGTGACCAGTACCTGGTAGCCCTCTTCGAGCCAGCCTGGCAGGTAGTCGGCCAGCAGGATGTCGGCGCTGCGCGCGGCGTTGCGGTACTGGCTGCTGTCCAGGCCGTGATGATGGCCGACATCGTCGATGCTCATCGGGTGCACCAGCAGGAAGTTGGGGGCGTGGCGGCGGCGCAGGTATTCGCCATCGGCCAGCAGGTGCGAATCGGGGTAACGGTCGTCCCAGTAGAACAGCCCGTGCTGGATCGGCAGTTTCGGTGCGTGGGTATGGCGGTCGCGCTGCGGGTCGAAGGGCGAGCGGTTGTACAGCTCGCTCATCCAGTGATAGGCCGCAGCCGCAGTACCCAGGTTGGCCTCGCGGGCGTAGTGGAACACGCTGCGCTGGTTGGACAGACGGTTGACGTTGTTGTGCACGATGCCGCTGTCGATCGGCGGTACACCGGTGAGGATGCACTCGTACAGCGGCCGCGACAGCGACGGCAGTTCGCATTCCACGCGGTACAGCGCGGCACGGTCGGCCTCGACGTAGGCGTGCAGGTGGCCCATGGCGTGATGCGCGACCTGGTAGTTGAGGCCGTCGAGCAGGACCAGGATGACGTTGTGTTGCATGGTGGCTCCAGTCATAAACCGCGTTGGCTTCTTCGCGGGTAAACCCGCTCCTACAGGGTCATGCGCCGGCCTTGAGGTGTGCGCTGTACCTGTGGGAGCGGGTTTACCCGCGAAAGGGCCCGTCCAGGCGCTAGAGAAACTAGCCCCTTACTCCATCTCGATGATCACCTGCTCCTGCCACATCTGCGGCAGTTTCTTCGAGCTCGCTTCCCAGGCCTCGGCATTCTTGATCGGCTGCGCGGCCTTGTACTGTTCGTTGGGCAGCAACTTGGCCTGCACATCGTCCGGCAGCTTCAGGTGCTCGGCACGGATCGGCCGCGCATGCCCTTTGGCCAGGTTGATCTGCCCGGCATCGCTGAAGATGTATTCACGTGTCAGCTTGGCCGCATTCGGGTGCTTGGCGTACTTGTTGATGATGGTGGTATAGCCGGAGATCACCGAGCCATCCGACGGGATCAGCACTTCGAAACGCTTGGGGTCGATCTGTTCACGGTAGCTCAGGCCGTTGAAGTCCCACACCACGCCCACTTCCACCTCGCCCTTCTCCAGGGTCTGGATGGTCGGGTTGGCCAGCGACAGGCGCTTCTGCTGGGCCAGCTTGGTGAACAGCTGCAGGCCCGGTGCCAGGTTGGTCTCGTCACCCTTGTAGGCGATCGCCGCAGCCAGCACGCCGTTGGCGGCCTGGGCAGCGGTGCCGACATCACCGATGGCGACCTTGTACTTGCCTTTTTCCAGGTCATGCCAAGAGGTTGGTCGCTCGCCTTCCTTTACCAGGTCCTTGTTGATGATGAAGGCGATGGTGCCGGTATAGGCCAGCGCCCAGTGGCCGTCCTTGTCCTTGGCCCAGGTCGGCACCTGGTCCCAGGTGCTCGGCTTGTACGCCTGGCTCACGCCCTTGCTCACGGCGATCGGGCCGAAGGCGGCACCCACGTCGCCGATGTCGGCGCTGGCGTTGTCCTTCTCGGCTTCGAACTTGGCGATTTCCTGGGCCGAGCTCATGTCGGTGTCGCTGTGCTTGAGGCCGTACTTGCTGGCCAGATCTTCCCAGGTGCCTTTCCAGTTGGCCCAGGCATCGGGCATGCCCACGCTGTTGACGTTGCCCTCCTTGCGGGCGGCGTCTTCCAGGGCCTTGAGGTCGGTATCGGCGGCCATGGCCGTGGTACACAGGGCGATGGCCGAACCGAGCAGTGACGCCATGAACAACTTTTTCATCCGAAGCTCCTTGGGTGGGTGCCTTTAGCGATGGTTGTTATGAGTGAAGCCGTTGTCTGGTGACCGTTGGTCTAGGTCAGCAAACCTTGAGCCAAGGTAGGCTGCTTGCGTGACAGTTTGATGTAGGGAAGGGCCGGTGAAGGCCCTGAAGCTACAGCGTAGACCACGCAGCCGCCCCGGTTCTGCTGGGTTGGCGCGTTTCTGGCAGTGTCTGGCCAAAGGCTTTGTCACAGGATGTTCATCAGCCCTGCCTAGGCTTGCACTATTCTCCAAGTGCCCTGTTCTGGGGCTGGACTAGTCCAGATAGGTAACCTTTGATGCAGTCGATGCCACCGCGTGCGGTAACAGCCATCTGTCACGCTCTGCAGGAGCAGATCGAGCACGGCCTGCTGGCGCCGGGCGGCAAGCTGCCGGCCGAGCGCAAGCTCAGCGAGGTGTTCGATACCACGCGCATTACCCTGCGTGAGGCGCTGGTGCAGCTCGAAGCCCAGGGGCTGATCTACCGCGAAGAGCGTCGCGGCTGGTTCGTCGCGCCCGAACGGCTGACCTACGACCTGATCGAGCGCAGCCACTTCCATGCCATGGTCCGCGACCAGGGGCGGGTGCCCAGTACCAAACTGTTGTCGGCGCGGCTGCAGCCGGCCTCGGCGGCCATCTGTGCGCGCTTGCAGCTGCCGGCGTTGTCCAGTGTGGTGCGTATCTGCCGGTTACGGCGGATCGATGGGCGGGCGGTGCTGTATGCCGAGCACTACCTCAACCCCCGGTACTTCCCGGAGATTCTCGAACAGGACCTGGCCCAGTCGCTGACCGAGATTTATGGGCGGGTGTATGGCATCCAGTATGGGCAGGTGTGCTTCGAGATCTTGCCGACGGCGTTGCCGGTGGAGGCGGCCAGTGCCTTGAAGGTGTCGGCGGGAAGCCCAGGGTTGCATATCACCCGGGTCAACAGTGACCAGCATGGGCACCTGATCGACTGTGACCTGGAGTATTGGCGGCATGATGCCATCCGCATCCGCGCCCAGGCTGGATGAAAAGTTGGCTTCTTCGCGGGTAAACCCGCTCCCACAGGGACCGCACAGGTTTCAGCCTTTGCACAGTACTTGTGGGAGCGGGTTCACCCGCGAAGAGGCCCTAACTGGAAGAACCGGCAGTCACTACCTGCACTGACAACCTTGGCGTTGCCAAATCCAGCCCGGCCTCATCCAGCTGCCGCTTCAACGCCAGGTTGAACGCCCGCGACACTTCCCACTGCTTGATCGGCGCAGTCTTGAACCGCGCCCGCAAGATCGCCGACCCCGACTCGAAGCTCTCCACCCCCTGCAGCTCCAGCGGCGACCAGATGTTGCGGCGCATCAGCGGGTCGTTGCGCAGCTTCTGCCCCACTTCGCGAATCAGCGTGATCGCCTGGTCGATGTTCATGCTGTGCGGGATCGCCACGCGGAAGATCGCGTAGCCGAACTCGCGCGAGTAGTTCTTGATGCTCTTGATCTCGCTGAACGGGATGGTATGCACGATGCCGTCGATGTCACGCAGGCGCACGGTACGGATGGTCAGCCCCTCCACCGTGCCCAGGTGGCCACCCACATCGACGTAGTCGTCGATGGCCAGCGAGTCCTCGATGATGATGAACAGCCCGGTGATCAGGTCGGCGACCAACGACTGCGCACCAAAGCCGATGGCCAGACCGATCACACCGGCACCCGCCAGCAGCGGGGTGACGTTCATGCCCATGTTGGCCAGGGCGACGATCACCGCGATGATGAAGATGACCACGAACATCACGTTGCGGATCAACGGCATCATGGTTTGCGCGCGGGCGTTGGCCAGGCCTCGGCGCGAGCGCACCAGGGCGTGGTGCACGGCGGTGTCGGCAAGGATCCACACCAGCCAGGCGACGATCAGCGTGCCGGCCAGGCCCAGCAGGCGCACGCTTATGTCGTGGCCGTCGCCCTCGGCGAAGCTGATCATCGACAGGCCCCACACGCGCAGCCCCAACTCGATGAACACCAGCCAGATGAACAGGTGTACCAGCAGGTAACCGAAGTTGCGCAGGCGCTCGGCGTACACCGCCTGGCGCTTGTTGGCGCGCTTGGGGTTGGCTGCGTGGCGGCGCACCAGGCCGTTGAGCACCATGCACACCACCACCAGCACCGTGCACATCAGCGACTGGCGCAGGGCGGTGCTGGTGTCGCCGGCCGAGATGAAGGTAGCGAACAGCGAAATCGCCACCAGGATCAGTGCTGGCACGAACCAGAAGCTGCCGAGGATCTCGATGGTGTCGCTGAGGGTGCGTCGGGTCAGGCGCCGTGACAGTGGCTGGTTGCGGATCAGGTGGGCGATCGGGCGGCGGAAGCGCAGAATGAACAGCCCGGTGCACAGCGCCGCGATCACGTTGGCCAGGGTGGCCAGGGCGTGGGCCAGGTGGGTGCCGAGGGCGACCATCAGGCGCGGGTCGCTCATCGCTTCGCCAAACGCGGCGAAACTGCCGATCAGCCACAGCGGGCGGAAGGCCTGGTGGCGCAGGATGTAAAGGGCGCGGTGGCGGTGGGGGCCGTCGAGCAGCGAGAAGGCAATCACGCAGATGGCCGAGAAACAGGTGCCGACCACCAGTGCGTAGGCCAGCACCATGGCCAGCGACTTGCCCAGCGACGGCGGCAGCACGAAGCTCAGGTACACGGTGAACACCAGCGCCACCAGCCATGGGCCCAGCTTGCGCAGGGCAAAGCGCACCAGGTCCCAGGTGCGCGGGTGCTGCGGCAGTTCCTCGCTCAGGCCAAAACGCAGGCGTACCCGATGCCCGACCCAGTTGAAGGCGTAGGCCAGCACGCTCCAGACGGCAATGACGGCGGCAAAGCCGAACAGGATGGCCGGCCACTGGTGCACCGGCACCATCAACTCGGTCAGTTCGGCCTGGGCCTGTTCGATTTCCGCGGCCCAGCGATGGAACGGGCTGGCATCGCCGCTGAACTGCTTTTCGAAGTCATGCAGGGCGCCGCCGATCAGGCCGAGCACGCCTTGTTCGACGGTGGGTTGCGATTGCCTGGTGGCGTCGCGCAGCTTTTTCAGGTCGGCCAGGAGTTTGGCCCGCTGCTGGTCGTTTTCCAGGTTCTTGATCACCTCGTCCAGCGACTTGCCCAGCGGTTCGCTGGCCTCTGGCTGCGCGGGCGCGCTGCCACCCAGCAGGCCTGGCAGGCCCGCAGCCTGTAACGGGGTGACAAACAGGAACAGCAGCAGGAACAGGCAACGCAGGAGGGCAGGCACTGGCAAAACTACCTCAGGTCAAACGATTGACCGAGTGTAGAGGTTTATGACGGCAGTTTCTCGAGGATCTTCCAGCAGGTGAGGCCGAAGATGCCCAGGGTGCCGATCCACATCATCAGCACGCCGATGTTGCGCTCGCGCAGGCTGAAACCGATGGTCAGCAGCATCAGGAACAGAAATACCGGCACGAACAGGGACAGGAACGGGGACATGGACAGCAATCCTTTTGCAGTGGGGCCATGTAACAAGCATAGCGGGTAGCGGGCGAAGCGGGATTGACCTTGAGCAGGTGCAAGCAGGCCTGGCCTCTTCGCGGGTGAACCCGCTCCCACAGGAACTGTGCGGTACCTGTGGGAGCGGGTTCACCCGCGAAGAGGCCAGGCCTGCTTGCATCAAGGCATCAGGGCAACTCGCGGCAACGGTAGAAGGCACTCAGCACCTTCACCAGGTGCGCCAGGTCATGGCTGCCGCACAGCTCGCGAATCGAATGCATGGCAAAGGTCGGCAAGCCGATATCCACCGTACGCACGCCCAGGTGGCTGGCGGCAATCGGCCCGATGGTCGAACCACAGCCCATGTCGCTGCGTACCACGAAGCTCTGCACCGGCACTTCCTCGGCCATGCACAGGTGGCGGAAGAACCCGGCGGTTTCGCTGTTGGTAGCGTAGCGCTGGTTGTTGTTCACCTTGATTACCGGCCCGGCGTTGAGCTTGGGCCCATGGTTGCCGTCGTGCTTGTCGGCGTAGTTGGGGTGCACGCCGTGGGCGTTGTCGGCCGACACCATCAGCGAGCGCTGGATGGTGCGCACGTAGGCGTCGCCATCCGGCAGCAGGCGCTGCAGGGTCTGCTCCAGCATCGGCCCGTCGGCGCCACAGGCCGAGCAGCTGCCGACTTCTTCATGGTCGTTGCACACCAGTACGCAGGTTTCGTCGCTGTCGGCGGCCAGCAGGGCCTGCAGGCCGGCGTAGCACGACAACAGGTTGTCCAGGCGCGCACCGGCGATGAAGTCGCCGTTCAGGCCGACCAGCGCGGCGTCCTGGGTGTCGTAGAAGCTCAGCTCGTAATCCAGCACCACATCGGCGATCAGTTCGTGCTCGCGAGCCAGTTGCTCGGTGAGCAGGGCGCGGAAGTCGATGCGTTCGTCACCCGCCACCTGGGCCAGGATCGGCGGCAGCTCGTTCTGCGGGTTGATCGCCCAGCCTTCGTTGGCGGTGCGGTTGAGATGGATTGCCAGGTTGGGGATGACCGCGATCGGCAGCTTGAAGTCGATCAGCTGGCTTTCGACCTTGCCGTCACGGCGGTAGGTGACCCGGCCGGCCAGCGACAGGTCGCGGTCGAACCATGGCGCCAGCAGGGCGCCGCCATACACTTCGACGCCCAGTTGCAGGAAGCCCTGGCGCTGCAGCTCGGGCTGCGGCTTGACCCGCAGGCACGGGCTGTCGGTGTGGGCGCCGACCATGCGGATACCGTTCAGCAACGGTGCCTGCTTGCCCAGCTTGATGGCGATGATCGACGAGTCGTTACGGGTGACGTAGTAGCGGCCGCCAGGCACTGTGGCCCAGCTGTCGCGCTCGTCCAGGCGCTGGTAGCCGGCAGCTTCCAGGCGCTGGGCCAGGCTGGCGGTGGCGTGGAAGGGCGTGGGGGAGGCCTTGAGGAAGTCGATAAGGCCAGAATTCAGTACGTCGCGCATAGCTCACTCCAGACAGCAGTGGCGCGAGTTTAGCGTATTAGGTCGACAAATTGTGTCTGCCTCTTCGCGGCTGAAGCCGCTCCCACAGGTACTGCACAACCGTCGAAAGTGGTGCGGTCCCTGTGGGAGCGGCTTTAGCCGCGAAGAGGCCAGTACAGGCTGTACACAATCAGAAGGGCGCAGGGCACTCGAACTTCAACCGCTCCCCGGACACCGGGTGGGTAAAGCTCAGCATCGAGGCATGCAGGCACAGCCGCTCGTGGGCAGCCAGTGCCTCGGGGTTGGCATACAGCCGGTCGCCCAGCAGCGGGTGCCCGATCGACAGCATGTGCACGCGCAACTGGTGCGAACGCCCGGTAATCGGTGTCAGCTCTACCCGGCAGTAATCACCGCAGCGCTCGACGATGCGCCAGAAGGTCAGCGCATGCTTGCCCTGTTCGTGGTCCACCACATGCCGTGGCTTGGTCGGCGGGTCATAGCGCAACGGCAGGTCGATGCTGCCGCTGTCCAGCGCCGGCTGGCCCCAGCACAGCGCGGTGTAGGCCTTTTCGGTTTCGCGGTCGTGGAACTGGCGCGACAGCTCACGGTGGCTGTCGGCATCCCGGGCCAGCAGGATGATGCCGGAAGTTTCCCAGTCCAGGCGGTGCACGATCAGCGCGTCGGGGTAGCCGTTTTCCTGCAGGCGAGTGATCAGGCAGTCCTTGTTGTCCTCGGCGCGGCCGGGTACCGACAGCAGCAGGGTCGGTTTGTTGATCACCAGGATGGCGGCGTCTTCGTGCAGGATCTGGATGTTGGACAGCGGCATTGCTTGGTCTCGGTTATATCGGGGAAAACACTGGGGCCGCTTTGCGGCCCATCGCGACACAAGGCCGCTCCTACAAGGGTTATGCAATTCCCCTGTAGGAGCGGCCTTGTGTCGCGATGGGCTGCAAAGCAGCCCCAATGCTCAAAGCCTGGTCGCGAAATCAGCGATCCGGCAAGGTGATGTTCAGTTCCAGAATCGAGCAGCTACCCTGGTTTTCCAGCTCGATATGCACATCATCGTTGCCGATGTTCACATATTTGCGGATCACTTCCAGCAGTTCTTTCTGCAGCGCTGGCAGGTAGTCCGGTTCGCTGCGTTGGCCGCGCTCGTGCGCCACGATGATCTGTAGACGCTCTTTCGCTACCGACGCGCTGGTAGTTTTCTGTCTGCCACGAAAGAAGTCAAAAAGGTTCATGGTTTACTTGCCTCCAAACAGGCGCGCGAAGAATCCTTGCTTCGGCACTTCGATGAACCGCAGGGGCTTTTCTTTGCCCAGCAGACGGTCGACGGTATCGCTATAGGCCTGGCCGGCATCGCTCTGGTCGTCGAGGATGACCGGGATACCCTGGTTGGAAGCCTTGAGCACTGCCTGGCTCTCGGGGATCACACCCTTGAGCTTGATCGCCAGGATCTCTTCGACGTCGGCAATGCTCAGCATTTCGCCCTTTTCCACGCGCTCCGGGTGGTAGCGGGTGATCAGCAGGTGTTCCTTGATCGGCTCTTCGCCGTTCTCGGAGCGGCGCGACTTGCTCGACAGGATGCCCAGCATGCGGTCGGAGTCACGTACCGAGGACACCTCGGGGTTGGTGACCACGACGGCTTCGTCGGCAAAGTACATGGCCAGGTGTGCGCCTTTCTCGATACCGGCCGGCGAGTCGCAGATGACGAAGTCGAAGTCTTTCTTCAGCTCCATCAGGACCTTTTCCACGCCTTCCTGGGTCAGCGCGTCCTTGTCACGGGTCTGGCTGGCGGCCAGCACGTACAGGTTCTCGAGGCGCTTGTCCTTGATCAGGGCCTGTTGCAGGTTGGCTTCGCCGTTGACCACGTTGACGAAGTCGTACACCACGCGGCGTTCGCAGCCCATGATCAGGTCGAGGTTACGCAGGCCCACGTCGAAGTCGACGATGACGGTCTTGTGGCCACGCAGTGCGAGGCCGGTACCAATGGCGGCGCTGGTGGTGGTCTTGCCCACACCCCCCTTGCCGGAAGTAACCACGATAATCTTGGCCAAGGTGTTTCACCCCTAAAATAATCGGGACACACGTCCCTGCAAAAATACAAATAAATGGCAACGGTAAGAAAAGTTGCACTAAAAATGCTGGCAAGTATCCGTTAAAGACGGGTGATGTTCAACACGTCGCCAGACAGGCTGACTTGCACGCCTGTGCCCCACAGCGGGTCGCGGCGCAGGTCCTCGCAGACCTTGTACTGGCCGGCGATGGAGACCATTTCGGCGGTCATCTGCTGACAGAAGATACGTGCCTTGGTATTGCCTTTGATGCCGGCCAGGGCGCGGCCGCGCATGGCGCCGTACACATGGATGTTGCCATCGGCCAGAAGTTCCGCCCCCGGGCTGACCGAAGCGGTCACCACCAGGTCGCCGCCCTGGGCGTAGATCTGCTGGCCGCCACGTACTGGCGCAGTGATGATGCGGGTCGGGCGCACCTCGGGTTCGAGGATTGGTGGCGGGACAGGGGCTGGCTCTGGCTTCTTCACCTCGGGTTCGGGCTCCAGCGGCCGCTCGCGCGCGCCGGATGGCGGCAGCACCGGCAGGTCGATGGCAATGGCGGCGGCGATGTCCTCGATGCGGTTGGCACGGATGGCCAGGGTACGCAGGCCGTGGTGGCGGCAGATCCGCATCAAGCCGGGCAGGTCGATTGCCCCCTCGTCGGCCGGCAGCTTGTCCAGCGCCAGCACCAGCGGCGTGTTGCTGAAGAAGTTCGGTGCCTGGGCGACTTTGGCCGCCAGTTGGCGGTCGAGGGCTTCAAGGTCATTGCGCGCCAGCTCCAGCACTGTAATGGCGAGCATGCTGCCCTTGAGCTGGAACACGGAGGCGGTGTCGGGTGTGTGGTTTGGGCTCATGGTCTGCATAGACGGCTTGTTGCGAAAAAAGTGCCCTGACTTATAACGATAAGACCGGTTGCCCGCAACATGCGCTGATCCGTTGTAGAATGCGCGGCCTTTGTCTTTCCGGAAGCTTCAATGGAACGCCCGCGTTTTCGTCCCTATTTCCTTCACCCACGTTTCTGGGGTCTGTGGCTGGGCCTGGGCCTGCTGTGGCTGGTGGTCCAGTTGCCGTACCGGGTACTGTTGAAAGTCGGTGCCGTGCTGGGAGCGGTGATGTACCGCTTTGCCGGTGAGCGGCGGCGCATTGCCGCGCGCAACCTGGAGCTGTGCTTCCCGGAGCTGTCGGTCGACGAACGGCGGCGCCTGCTCAAGGCCAACTTCGCCTCCACCGGTATCGCCTTCTTCGAAATGGCCATGAGCTGGTGGTGGCCCAAGGCCCGGCTGGCGCGCCTGGCCCATGTCGAGGGGCTGGAGCACCTGCAGGCCGCCCAGCAGGCGGGGCAGGGGGCCATCCTGATGGCGGTGCACTTCACCACCCTGGAAATCGGCGCCGCGCTGCTGGGCCAGCAGCACACTATCGACGGCATGTACCGCGAGCACGGCAACCCGCTGTTCGACTTCATCCAGCGCAGCGGCCGCGAGCGGCATAACCTCGACTCGCTGGCGGTGGAGCGCGAGGACGTGCGCGGCATGCTCAAACTGCTGCGTTCGGGCCGGGCGATCTGGTACGCACCGGATCAGGACTACGGCGCCAAGCAGAGCCTGTTCGTGCCACTGTTCGGCATCCCGGCGGCGACGGTAACCGCCACCACCAAGTTTGCCCGGTTGGGCAAGGCACAGGTGATTCCGTTCACCCAGAAGCGCCTGGAGGATGGCAGCGGCTATCGCCTGGTGATCCACCCGCCGCTGGCGGACTTCCCCGGGGAGAGCGAAGAGGCTGACTGCCTGCGCATCAACCAGTGGGTGGAAAGCGTGTTGCGCGAATGCCCCGAGCAGTACCTGTGGGCGCACCGCCGGTTCAAGTCGCGGCCCGAAGGGGAGCCGCGGCTGTATGACAAGAAGAAGCGCTGAATTTTCTTTTGCCTGTGCCGGCCTATTCGCGGGTGAACCCGCTCCCACAGGTTCTCCACAGGCCTTGAAGGCTGTGCAATACCTGTGGGAGCGGGTTTACCCGCGAATAGGCCGGCACTGACAGCACACCAACCCCAGGAAGGACTCCTATGGCCCCACCCCCGGTAACCGGTCTTATCCTTTCTGGCGGCGGCGCCCGCGCTGCCTACCAGGTCGGCGTGCTGGCCGGCATCGCCGAACTGCTGCCCGCTGGCGCGCACAACCCGTTCCCGGTCATCGTCGGCACCTCCGCCGGCGCCATCAACGCCGTCACCCTGGCCAGCGGCGCTACCCATTTCAGCGACGCCGTACAACGGCTCACCGCCTTCTGGCAGAACTTCCGCAGCCACCTGGTCATCCGCAGCGACTGGCCTGGTGTGGTCCGCCAGGCCAGCCGCTTCGTCGCCCACAACCTGCTGGGCGTGGGTGGCCCGGCGCCAGTGGCACTACTGGACAGCAGCCCATTGCGTGGGTTGCTGCAGGCGCACCTGAACCTGGACGGTATCGCCCACTCCCTGGCCGCCGAGCAACTGCGCGCCGTCGCGGTGACCGCCTTTGGCTACGAGTCCGGCCAGGCGGTGACCTTCTACCAGGGCCGCGGCACCATCGAAGCCTGGTTGCGCCACCGCCGCATCGGCATGCCCACGCCGTTGACCATCGACCACCTGCTGGCCAGCGCGGCCATCCCGCTACTGTTCGCCCCGGTGCGGTTGGGCGATGAATATTTCGGTGATGGCGCGGTACGCCAGTCGGCACCGATCAGCCCGGCCCTGCACCTGGGCGCCAGCCGGGTACTGGTAGTCGGGGTCAGCGGCAACCCGCAGCGGCCGGCGCCACCATTGCCGACCCAGCGGGTGTTCAGCGGCCAGCAGCCGAGCCTGGCGCAGATCGGCGGGCACATGCTCAACAGCACGTTCATTGACAGCCTGGAAGACGACATCGAGCTGCTGCAGCGCCTCAACCACCTGAGCCACCTGTTGCCGGCGCACCTGGGCGCCCGGCGCCTGGGCCTGGCGCCAATCGACGTGCTGGTGGTGGCGCCCAGCCAGCCGCTGGACGAAATTGCCGCGCGGCATCGGCGCGAGTTGCCGGCGGCCTTGCGCATGTTCCTGCGCGGGCCGGGGGCGACGCGTACCAGCGGGGCGGGGGTGTTGAGCTATTTGCTGTTCGAGGCCAGTTACTGCAGCGAGCTGATAGAGCTGGGGCGAAAGGATGCCTTGGCCAAGAAGCGGGAGCTTTGCCAGTTCCTGGGGATTTGATGTTGCCTGTGCCGGCCTCTTCGCGGGTAAACCCGCTCCCACAGGGATCGCACGATACCTGTGGGAGCGGGTTTACCCGCGAAAAGGCCTGGCCTGCCTACTCGGCTATCTGCAACTTGCGCGCCTGGGTATACACATACCGCACCTTCTCGTACTCGAACGGCGAGTTGAGCTGGCCATAGCGGAATTTGGTGCTGTAGCGCTTGTCCACCACGCGCAGCACGGAGATTTCCGGGTGGTCGCTGCTGGCTTCGGCCACGTTCAGGTAGTTGATCGCCTGTTCGCCTGCATAGTCCACCACCAGCCCAGTGGTATCGCGCAGGTTCGACGGCCCCAGCACCGGCAGCATCAGGTACGGCCCGTCCGGTACGCCATAGAAGCCCAAGGTCTGGCCAAAGTCTTCACTTTGCCGCGGCAGGCCCATCTTGGTCGCCGGGTCCCACAGCCCACCCACGCCGATGATGGTGTTGAACATCAGCCGCGCGGTGATCTCCGCCGAGCGCTTGGCCTTCAACTGCAACACGCTGTTGAACAGGTTCGGCACGTCGCCCAGGTTGTTGAAGAAGTTGGTCACCCCGGTGCGCACGAAGCGTGGGGTGACGTACTGGTAGCCGCTTACCATCGGCAGCAGCACCCATTGGTCCAGGCGGTAGTTGAAGTGATAGACGCGCCGGTTGATCGACTCCAGCGGGTCGTACACGTTCAGCGCTTGCAGGGTGGAGCGCTCGAACTCGCGCTGGTCCAGCCCCGGGTTGAATTTCAGCTCGCGCAGCGGGTCGACGAAACCATCGGCCTCGGGCGCCAGTGGTGCTTCGGTGACTTGCGGGTCGGCCTCGATCACGCTGGCGCGGGGGGCGGTTTCGGCGGCCAGGGCCTGGCCGGCGGCGAACAGGGCAGTGGCGAAGAGGAGTTTGTTAACCACGGAAGAACTCCAGCATGGCGTCACTGTTGACGCGGTAATTGAGGTTGCCGCAATGGCCGCCATGGGGGTACAGGGTCAGGCGCTCACCGAACACCTTGCGCAGGAAGCCGATGTCACCAGGGCCGAGGATGACGTCGTCGGCGTTGTGCATCACGGCGATCTTGTCGCTGCTGCTCAGGTAGTCTTCCAGCGCATACAGGCTGACCTGGTTGACCAGTTGCAGGATGCTGTTGCCGTCGGTGCGGGCCCGCCACATGGGGATGACCTGCTCGGTCATGTAGCAGTCGAAGTCGCACTGCAGGGCACGCTTGAAAAACGGCGTGAGGCTGCTGCCCTCGGTGATCGGGAACTTCGGCGGAATGATCAGGCCGCGGCGGTTGATCAGGTCGGAGGTGAAGGCAATGTCGGCTGCCGAGAAGCGGAACGAGGTGCCGATCAGCATGGCCATCTGCTCGTTGGACAGGTGCTGGCGCGACTGCTGGAAGTCGTACAGCAGGGCTTCATTGAGGTCGATATAGCCCTTTTCCTGGAAGTAACGGGTCAGCTTGGCCAGCATCAGCTCGTAGAAGGTGGTGCTGCGGTCGATGCCCTTGACCTGGGTCTGCACCAGCTTGTCCAGGTTGTTGATCGAGGTGTACAGGTTGACCGGCGGGTTCAGCAGCAGCACGCGCTTGAAGTTGAAGCTGCGGCGGGTTTCGTCCAGGTGGCTGACAAAGGCAGCGTCGAGTGCGCCCAGGCTGTAGCCGGTGAGGTAGAACTCGCTGATCGGCAGGCGCGGGTGCTGGGCGCGCACGGCCTGCATCACCCGGTACATGTCTTCGGCATCATCCTGGCTGACGCCTGGGGTGGCGAAGCGCGAGGCTGCGCTCATGAAGTCGTAGCTGGTGGGCGAGGACAGCTGCACCACGTGGAAGCCGGCCTGGTAGAACAGCTTTTTCAGGTATTCGTTGATGCTGCTGGTGTAGGGCGCACCGGTGCCGGCGATGATGAAGATCAGCGGCGCCTCGTGGTCCTGCCGGGCCAGGCGGTACTTGAGCTTCTTCACTGCCCAGAAGTTGTCGGGCAGGGTGAACTCACGGTCCGGGCGCAGGTTGAGGCTGTAGTCGGACTGGCTGATTTCGTCGTCGCCGGGCAGGGTGGGGCGCTGGTCCGGCGGCGTGGTGGCGATGGTTGCCTCGAACGGGTTGGTCAAGGGGTAGCCATAGCTTGCGGCGTCGATATCCCGCGCCGAAGCGGCCACAGCCATGAGCAGGCCGCCGAGCAAGGCAGCGAGGCGCAAAGATCGAAGCATGTAATCCCCCAAAAGAACGCAAGGTCGAGCAGTGTGCAGGCTAGGACCACAACGGGGCGGGCAAAGTTGCCAGGCGCGGTGGTCTTTGGTGTGCTTGTTATCTGCAACATAGCTGCAGGGATGTGATTTTGCCTTACAACTGGGCATAAGCGATCATGGATGCTTTCGATTTCCGCTATTGGAGAACTGGATGTCTCGTTCGCTGCCGGCTGCGCTGCTTGTGCTGTTTCTGGGGCTTTGGCTTGCTGCCAGTTATGGCGTGCGCTACGGGCTGATGGAGGACGGGCAGTGGGTGGGACTGTGCACGGCGCCGGCGGGGTACTGGCAGTGTGAGGTACGGTCGTTGCTGGGGCTGGGCATTCATCATCAGGTGATGGCCTGGGGTGGGCTGGGGCTGGCGCTGCTGGCTCAGTTGGTTGCAGGGCGTGGCGGCTGGTGGCTGGCAGTGGTGGCGTTGGTGTTCGCGGTGCCGGCACTGGTGCTGTATACCGCCAGCATTGCCGTGTTCGCGCTGGTGCTGGCGGGGTTGCGGCTGGTGCGGGACGCTGGTGCTACGCGGATTTTGTAGGAGCGGCCTTGTGTCGCGATGGGCCGCAGAGCGGCCCCGGCAATCTATGCCATTGCGCTAATACTGGGGCCGCTTTGCGGCCCATCGCGACACAAGGCCGCTCCTACAGGGATGTGTATTTTCAGGCCGTGCGAGCAAGGCGCAAGCTCCGCCACAAAGCCGCCGTCATCAGCACACTCACCCCGGCCCACCCCCAGGCCTGTTGGTTCTCCAACCCTTCCACAAACAACTGCGGCGCCACACCGGCACCGACGATGAACGCCAGCAACGCCACCTCCGCCCGCCGCGCCGGCACCGGCCACAGTGCAAACACCAGCGCCGGCAATGCCAACGCTGCGCTGGGGAAGCTGCGATAGCGTGGGTCGAACACCATCGCCAGCATGCTCACCGCCGCGGCAAAACCCGCTGCCAGCAACAGCCAGCCGGCCCGCGCCTGCAGCCAGGCGTACAGGCGCTCGCGCCAGCCCGTGCGCCGCGCCAGGGCCAGCACGGCATGGGCCAGCACCAGCAGGTTCAGCCCTGCCAGCAGCACCGCCCACAGCCACTCCCCGGCAAAGCGCGCATGGGTACGCATCAGCTCGCCCCAAAGCCCCAGGCAGCCTGCCCCAAAAGCTGCCAGCAACGGCAGCAGCATGGCCGCCGCCGGGGTGGCCGGGCGCCCGGCAAGCATCAGCATCAGTACCATCAATACGGCACTGGCCAGCAACCACTGCGGCCAGTAAGGCAGGTTGCTCACCGGCCCTTCGAGTACGCCTTTGTCCTGCCGGTCCGCATCGTAAAGCCCCCAGTAGCCGCCGACCGCCCCCTCATTGGCGCGCTTCCATGGCTGGTCGAACGCCTCGATCAGGTTGTAGTGCCAGCCGTTGCTTTCGGCCATGGCCACGAACCCGCGAATGAAGCGCGCCTCGTTGACACGGCTGGGCTCCGCGGTTTCGCGCTGGCGGCCTTCGCTGGGCCAGCCGGTTTCGCCGATCAGGACGTCCTTCGGCGCGAAGCGCGTGCCGAACACCCGGCGTACTTCGGCAACGTGGGCCAGGGCTTCGTCGATGCCACGCGGGTCGTCTTCCCAGTAAGGCAGCAGGTGGATAGTCAGGAAGTCCACCGCAGGCGCCACCTGCGGGTGCTGCAACCAGAACTCCCACACATCGGCGTAGGTCACCGGCACCTTGACCTGGCTTTTCACACGGGCGATCAGCGTGGCCAGGTGCGCGCCGGTCACTTCCTTGCGCAGCAGCGTCTCGTTGCCGACGATCACCGCGCTGACCACGTCGGGGTTGGCATTGGCGGCGGCGATCAGCAGCTCGATTTCTTTCTCGGTGTCGGCCGGGTGGGCGTTGACCCAGGCACCCAGCATCACCTTCAGGCCATGCTTGCGTGCCAGCGCCGGGATTGCCTCAAGACCGGTCTGGGAATAGGTACGGATGCACTGAAAACGCTCGGCCAGCAACGCCAGGTCGGCATCCATGCGCGCCGGGCGCAGGCGCAACGGCCGGTCGTAGGGTGACTGGTCCTTGTCGAACGGGGTGTACGAGGCGCATTGCAGCTTGTGCGTCGGGCTGGCCGCGTCGGGCAGTTGCACCGGCTTGCCAAGCCCGTACCAGAGGCCTCCGAGCCCGAGTAGGGCGAGCAGGCAGGCAAGCAGGTACAACGGCAGCAGCAGGCGGGTAGAACTGGGCATCGGGCGGTCCATCGTCAGGCGCAAAAGGGTAGATAGTAGCCCGGCGCCAAACCTTTGGCATGCAAGGATCGCGCAGGTCGGCGCAGGCCGATGGCGCTAATGGCATAGTGCTGTCGCATATGGGGCGGCTACAGGTCGTAGCTGGAGCAGGTCGACTATTGTTGCAGGACGATGATGCAAATTCCGAGACCTGACGAGGGGATGCTTTGATGGCTGCTATTACAAGAATGCGACGTTTCCTGGGTGTGGGCACCGCCATGGTACTGGCCATGAGTGCGGCACAGGCAATGGCCAAAGAAGTCAGCATTGGTTACGTGGATGGTTGGGCTGACAGCGTGGCGACCACCAACGTGGCCGCCGAAGTGATCAAGCAGAAACTCGGCTACGACGTGAAGTTGCAGGCCGTGGCCACCGGGATCATGTGGCAGGGCGTGGCAACCGGCAAGCTCGATGCCATGTTGTCGGCCTGGTTGCCGGTGACCCATGGCGAGTACTGGGCCAAGAACAAGGACAACGTGGTCGACTACGGCCCGAACTTCAAGGACGCCAAGATCGGCCTGATCGTCCCTGAGTACGTCAAGGCGGTGAGCATTGCCGACCTCAAGACCGACGACACCTTCAAGCAGAAGATCGTCGGCATCGACGCCGGCTCCGGCGTAATGCTCAAGACCGACCAGGCCATCAAGGACTACGACCTGACCGGTTACAAGCTGCAGGCCAGCTCTGGCGCGGCGATGACTGCGGAACTGGGCCGTGCCTATGCCAAGCAGCAGTCGATTGCGGTGACCGGCTGGGTACCGCACTGGATGTTCGCCAAGTGGAAACTGAAGTTCCTCGAAGACCCGAAAGGCGTGTATGGCGCCTCGGAAACCGTGAACAGCATCGGCAGCAAGGAACTGGCCACCAAGGCCCCGGAAGTGGCAGAGTTCCTGAAGAAGTTCAACTGGCAGTCGAAGGACGAGATTGGCGAAGTGATGCTGGCTATCCAGGAAGGCGCCAAGCCTGAAGCGGCGGCCAAGGACTGGGTGGCCAAGCACCCTGAGCGCGTGAAGGAGTGGACTGGCAAGTAACAACCCGTCAGGGCCAGTTTTGCTGCTTCGCGGGTGAACCCGCTCCTACAGGGATATCACTGCCTTCCGGGCTGGTGATACCCCTGTGGGAGCGGGTTCATCGAGGCGTCGAACCGCCGCGAATGGGCCATCACTTTGTTACGCAACCGGTAAAACACCGTTGCATCTAAGACTAAGGTCGTCTGGTTGGCGTCCGATAGCCGCATAAAGTAAGGGTCGTGGGTTCCACCCCTATCTGTGCTGCTAGGACAAAAACAATGAACGACAGCATTTACCTCTCGATACAAAACAGCCCCCGCTTCAAGGAGCTGGTCACCAAACGCGAACGGTTCGCCTGGATTCTCTCGGCGATCATGCTCGGCCTGTACTGCGCCTTCATCCTCCTGATCGCCTACGGTCCTCAGATTCTGGGCACCAAGCTCAGCCCTGAGTCGTCGATTACCTGGGGTATTCCCCTGGGCGTCGGCCTGATCGTCTCGGCATTCGTCCTGACCGCCATCTACGTACGCCGCGCCAACGGCGAATTCGATGAGCTGAACAAGGCCATCCTGAAGGAGGCGCAACAATGATTCGCCACGCCAAAGCCCTGGCCGTACTGGCCTGCGGAGCCTTCGCACCCGCCGTGTGGGCCGCCGATGCCCTGACCGGCGAGGTGCAGAAGCAACCGCTGAACGTCTCCGCGATCGCCATGTTCGTGGCCTTCGTCGCCTTCACCCTCGGCATCACCTACTGGGCCTCCAAGCGCAACAAGTCGGCGTCGGACTACTACGCCGCCGGTGGCAAGATCACCGGCTTCCAGAACGGCCTGGCGATTGCCGGCGACTACATGTCGGCCGCCTCGTTCCTGGGTATTTCCGCACTCGTGTTCACCTCTGGCTACGACGGCCTGATCTACTCGATCGGCTTCCTGGTCGGCTGGCCGATCATCCTCTTCCTGATCGCCGAACGCCTGCGCAACCTGGGCAAGTACACCTTCGCCGACGTGGCCTCGTACCGCCTCGGGCAGAAGGAGATCCGCACCCTGTCGGCCTCCGGTTCGCTGGTGGTGGTGGCGTTCTACCTGATCGCGCAGATGGTCGGTGCCGGCAAGCTGATCGAGCTGCTGTTCGGCCTGGACTACCACGTGGCGGTGATCCTGGTGGGTATCCTGATGTGCCTGTACGTCCTGTTCGGCGGCATGCTGGCCACCACCTGGGTACAGATCATCAAGGCCGTGTTGCTGCTGTCCGGTGCCAGCTTCATGGCGCTGATGGTGATGAAGCACGTGGGCTTCGACTTCAACACCCTGTTCTCCGAAGCGATCAAGGTGCACGCCAAGGGCGAGGCGATCATGAGCCCGGGCGGCCTGGTCAAGGACCCGATCTCGGCGTTCTCGCTGGGCCTGGCGCTGATGTTCGGTACCGCCGGCCTGCCGCACATCCTGATGCGCTTCTTCACCGTCAGTGACGCCAAGGAAGCGCGCAAGAGCGTGCTGTACGCCACCGGCTTCATCGGCTACTTCTACATCCTCACCTTCATCATCGGCTTTGGCGCCATCCTGCTGGTCAGCACCAACCCGGACTTCAAGGACGCCGCTGGCGCCCTGCTGGGTGGCAACAACATGGCAGCGGTGCACCTGGCCAATGCCGTGGGTGGCAGCGTGTTCCTCGGCTTCATCTCGGCTGTTGCCTTCGCCACCATCCTGGCGGTGGTCGCCGGCCTGACCCTGGCCGGTGCCTCGGCGGTGTCCCACGACCTGTACGCCAGTGTATGGCGCAAGGGCAAGGCCAACGACAAGGACGAGATCCGCGTGTCGAAGATCACCACCGTCGCCCTGGGCGTACTGGCGATCGGCCTGGGCATCCTGTTCGAGAAGCAGAACATCGCCTTCATGGTCGGCCTGGCGTTCTCCATCGCGGCCAGCTGCAACTTCCCGGTACTGCTGCTCTCGATGTACTGGAAGAAGCTGACCACCCGCGGTGCCATGATTGGCGGCTGGCTGGGCCTGGTGAGTGCGGTGACACTGATGATCCTCGGCCCGACCATCTGGGTGCAGATCCTCGGCCACGAGAAGCCGATCTACCCGTACGAGTACCCGGCGCTGTTCTCGATGCTGATCGCCTTCGTCGGTATCTGGTTCTTCTCGGTCACCGACAAGTCCAAGGCTGCCGAAGACGAACGTGCGCTGTTCTTCCCGCAGTTCGTGCGTTCGCAGACTGGCCTGGGCGCTTCGGGTGCTGTTTCGCACTGATCCCTTCCGGCAATAAAAAAACCGCGCTTCGGCGCGGTTTTTTTGTGTTTTCGCCGCTAGATCATGCCTAGTAGCAACAAAACCAGCAGAACTACCAGCACCACGCCGATGATGCCGGACGGGCCATAGCCCCAGCTGCGCGAGTGCGGGAAGACCGGTAAGCCACCAATCAGCAGAAGGATCAGGATGATGATGAGAATCGTGGTCATGACGGAGTCCTTGCGTGGTTGAGGGTCAAGGGCCTCGGACTGCTGGCCTCTTGTAAATAAGGACTGGTGGTGAGTGTTAAAGATTCCATTTGAATGGTTGCCAGTGCCGGCCTCTTCGCGGGTACTGACCACACAGTCATGCCCCTCCATTCACTACCTTGATGAACCCTGCCTGCCCCCCAGGCCTTGATTAGACTGGTTGCACAACCCATCAGAACAAGGCCAGCCACCATGCAAAACCGCATCATGATCACCGGCGCCGGATCCGGCCTCGGTCGCGAGATCGCCCTGCGCTGGGCGCGTGAGGGCTGGCGCCTGGCGCTGGCCGATGTCAACGAAGCCGGCCTGCGCGAAACCCTGGAGCTGGCCCGCGCAGCTGGCGGCGAAGGCTTTGTCCAGCGTTGCGATGTGCGCGACTACAGCCAGCTCACCGCCCTGGCCCAGGCTTGCACCGAACAGTTCGGTGGTATCGACGTGATCGTCAACAACGCCGGCGTCGCTTCGGGCGGGTTCTTCGCCGAACTGTCGCTGGAGGACTGGGACTGGCAGATCGCGGTCAACCTGATGGGAGTGGTCAAGGGCTGCAAGGCCTTCCTGCCGCTGCTGGAGCGCAGCAAGGGGCGGATCATCAACATCGCCTCGATGGCCGCGCTGATGCAGGGCCCGGGCATGAGCAACTACAACGTGGCCAAGGCCGGCGTGCTGGCCCTGTCGGAAAGCCTGCTGGTCGAGCTACGCCAATTGGAGGTGGCGGTGCATGTGGTGTGCCCGTCGTTCTTCCAGACCAACCTGCTGGACTCGTTCCGCGGGCCGAACCCGGCGATGAAAGCCCAGGTTGGCAAGCTGCTGGAAGGCTCGCCGATCAATGCGGCGGACATCGCCGAGTACATCCACCGGCAGGTTGCCGCTGGCGAGTTCCTGATCCTGCCCCATGAGGCCGGGCGCCAGGCCTGGCAACTGAAGCGCCAGGCCCCTGAGCGGCTGTACGACGAGATGGCCGAAATGGCGGTGAAAATGCGGGCCAGGGCTCAGTCGCGATGATTCGTCTGTAAGGAAAATTACCTGGGAATGTAGGGCGCTTCTGAAACACGGTAGAACTATTGAGTAGCCCTATGCCGTCAAGGCAGGCTCCGGTTTTCCCTTTCGCTGGAGGATCGGAGCATGCTGGTAATAGGGCGCGAAGTGGGAGAGATCATCGTGATTGGTGATGACATTCGGATCATGGTCGTGGAGACGCGGGACGGGGTGGTGCGCTTTGGCGTGGATGCACCACGGCAGGTGCCGGTGCATCGGGCCGAGGTGTACAAGCGCATCAAGGAAGGGCAGAAAGATAAAGCCCGGGGAATCTGATGTTGCCTGTGCCGGCCTCTTCGCGGGCACGCCCGCTCCCACAGGTACTGCACCGCTCTCAAGACTTGTGAAGTTCCTGTGGGAGCGGGCGAGCCCGCGAAGAGGCCAGGCCTGCTAGTCGAGCAGCTCGCGGGGCACATCATGCTTGGCCAGCAACTGGCACTGCTGGCTTTCCAGGTCGAACAGGATGAACGCCTGGCCCTTGGCCAATGCCTGGCGCACCCGCAGCACGCGGGTTTCCAGCGGGGTGTCGTCGCCGTTGTCGGTACCGTCACGGGTGACGAAGTCCTCGATCAGGCGGGTCAGGGTTTCGGCTTGCAGTTGGTCGTAGGGGATCAGCATGGTGGGCGTTGCCTAGCTGTTGGTAGGGGCATGCTACGCGAAACATTCGGGATTTTGGGGCCGCGTTGCGGCCCATCGCGACACAAGGCCGCTCCTACAGGGGAACGCGTATCGTCTGTAGGAGCGGCCTTGTGTCGCGATGGGCTGCAAAGCAGCCCCCAGGGCCCTCAGCCTTTGTTGCCAACCAGGCTATCCACCGCCGGCACCCGCGTATCGCTTTCCATCTGCGCATCATGTTCCAGCTGATGGCTGAAGCGCTCCAACGACGCATTGGCCGGCTGCGAATCACTGGCAAACACCGGCGGGCTCAGCAGGTACGCCGACAACAAGCGGCTCAACGCCGCCAGGCTGTCGATGTGTGTTCGCTCGTAGCCATGGGTGGCATCGCAACCAAAGGCCACCAGCGCGGTACGAATATCGTGCCCCGCCGTCACTGCCGAATGTGCATCACTGAAGTAATAGCGGAACAGATCGCGCCGCACCGGCAGGTCGTAGTCGCCGGCCAGTTTCAGCAGGTGCCGGGACAGGTGGTAGTCGTAAGGCCCCGACGAGTCCTGCATGGCCACGCTCACCGCATGCTCGCTGGAGGCCTGCCCGGGCGCCACCGGGGCAATGTCGATGCCGACGAACTCGCTGACATCCCAGGGCAGGGCGCCAGCCGCTCCCGAGCCGGTCTCTTCGGTGATGGTGAACAGCGGGTGGCAGTCGATCAACGGTTGGCGGCCGCTTTCCACCACGGCTTTCAGCGCCGCCAGTAGTGCTGCCACACCGGCCTTGTCGTCCAGGTGGCGGGCGCTGATGTGGCCGCTTTCGGTGAATTCGGGCAGCGGGTCGAAGGCAACGAAATCACCGATGCTTACACCCAGCGCCTCGCAGTCGGCGCGGGTGGCGCAGTAGGCGTCCAGGCGCACCTCAACGTGCTCCCAGCTGATCGGCATCTGGTCGATGGCGGTGTTGAAGGCATGCCCGCTGGCCATCAGCGGCAGCACGCTGCCCCTGTATACGCCAGTGTCGGTGAACACGCTGACCCGGCTGCCTTCGGCGAAGCGGCTGGACCAGCAACCGACCGGCGCCAGGGCCAGGCGGCCGTTGTCCTGCAACTGGCGCACGCTGGCGCCGATGGTGTCCAGGTGAGCGGACACGGCGCGGTCAGGTGAGGTCTGGCGGCCCTTGAGGGTGGCGCGGATGGTGCCGCGGCGGGTCAGCTCGAATGGGATGCCCAGCTCGTCCAGGCGCTCGGCCACATAGCGCACGATGGTGTCGGTGAAACCGGTGGGGCTGGGGATGGCGAGCATTTCCAGCAGCACGCGCTTGAGGTAGTCGAGATCGGGTTCGGGATGTCGGTCGGACATGGTTGGGGACTCCTTTACTCCTGTGCCGGCCTCTTCGCGGGCACGCCCGCTCCCACAGGTCCACCACACCCCTCGATACTTGTGGGGTCCCTGTGGGAGCGGGTTTACCCGCGAAGAGGCCAGCAGCGGTTACGCCAAAGGCCGGCTATGCGGAAACAGCAGGTCGATAAAGCGCTCGGCGGTCGGTTGCGGTTCATGGTTGGCCAACCCGGCACGCTCGTTTGCCTCGATGATCACGTACTCCGGTTGCCCGGCATCACGCACCATGAAGTCCAGCCCCACCACCGGGATCTCCAGCGCCCGTGCAGCGCGCACTGCGGCGTCGGCCAGCACCGGGTGCAGGCGTTCGGTCACGTCTTCCAGGGTGCCGCCGGTGTGCAGGTTGGCGGTGCGTCGCACGGCCAGGCGCTGGCCGGCGGGCAACACATCGTCGTAGCCAAAGCCCGCCGCGCGCAGGGTGCGCTCGGTTTCGTCGTCCAGCGGAATGCGGCTTTCGCCACCGGTTGTAGCCTGGCGCCGGCGGCTCTGGGCATCGATCAGCTGGCGGATGCTGTGTTTGCCATCGCCCAACACCTGCGCCGGGTGACGGATGGCTGCGGCGACCACTTCGTAGCCGATCACCACGATGCGCAGGTCATGCCCGGCATGGAAGCTTTCCAGCAACACGCGGCTGTCGAACTGGCGAGCCTGCGCCACGGCGTGGGTGATGTCGTCGATGCAGGTGAGGTTCACCGCCACGCCCTGGCCTTGCTCGCCATCGACCGGCTTGACCACCACCGCGCCATGCTCGTCGAGAAACGCCAGGTTGTCGTCGGCATTGCCGGCCAGTTGCTGCGCCGGCACCTGCAGCCCGGCATTGTGCAGGGCATGCTGGGTCAGGCGCTTGTCCTGGCACAGGGTCATGGTCACGGCGCTGGTCAGGTCGCTGAGCGACTCACGGCAGCGAATGCGGCGCCCGCCCAGGCTGAGGGTGAACAGGCCGCCAGCGGCATCGTCCACTTGTACCTCGATGCCCCGGCGCAGCGCCTCGTCGACGATGATACGTGCGTACGGGTTGAGGTCGGCTTGAGGCCCCGGCCCCAGAAACAGTTGCTCGTTGATGCCGTTCTTGCGCTTGACCGCGAAGGTCGGCAGGTTGCGAAAACCCAGTTTCTGGTACAGGCGCTTGGCCTGGCGGTTGTCGTGCAGCACCGACAGGTCCAGGTAGGCCAGCCCACGGCTCATGAAGTGTTCGATCAGGTGGCGCACCAGCACTTCACCCACGCCGGGGCGGGTGCAGTGCGGGTCTACCGCCAGGCACCACAAGCTGCTGCCGTGCTCGGGGTCGTCGAATGCCTTGGCGTGGTTCAGGCCCATGACGCTGCCGATCACCGCGCCACTGTCTTCGTCCTCGGCCAGCCAGTACACCGGGCCGCCCAGGTGCAGAGGGGTGAGCAGCTCGGCGTCGACCGGCAACATGCCGCGCGCCTGGTACAGGGTGTTGATCGCCTGCCAGTCGCCCGGGTTCTGCGCCCGGCGCACGCGGAAGCCGCGGAACACCCGCTGCGCCGGGCGGTAGTCGGTGAACCACAGGCGCAGGGTGTCGGACGGGTCGAGGAACAGTTGCTGCGGGGCCTGGGCCAGCAGCTGCTGGGGCGCGGCCACGTACAGGGCGATGTCGCGCTCGCCGGGGCGTTCTTCCAGCAGGTCGGCGGCCAGGTCGGCCGGGTTGGGGTAGGTGTGGCCGATCAGCAGCCGGCCCCAGCCGCAATGCACGGCGCGCGGCTGGTCGTGGGGCTGGCTGCCATCGCCGGCCAGGCGCGCCTGCAGGCGCTCGTAGGACGGCGCCTGGCCGCGCAGCAGGCGCTGACCGTAAGCGATTTCGTGGGCTTTCATCGGTCAGATTCCTTGTTCGCTCAGCCACAGGTTCAGCGCCGCCAGCTGCCACAGCTTGGAGCCACGTAGCGGCGTCAGCTGGCCGTGCGGGTTGCTCAGCAGGCGGTCGAGCATGGCCGGGTTGAACAGCCCGCGGTTCTGGCTGGGGTCGGTCAGCAGTTCACGTACCCAGCCGAGGGTGGCGCCTTCCAGATGCTTCAGGCCCGGCACCGGGAAGTAGCCCTTCTTGCGGTCGATCACCTCGTGCGGGATCACCCGCCGCGCCGCCTGCTTGAGCACCTGCTTGCCGCCGTCGGGCAGCTTGAAGCGTGCCGGAATGCGTGCCGAAAGCTCCACCAGGCGGTAGTCGAGGAACGGTGTGCGCGCCTCCAGGCCCCAGGCCATGGTCATGTTGTCGACCCGTTTGACCGGGTCGTCGACCAGCATCACCGTGCTGTCCAGGCGCAGCGCCTTGTCTACCGCATCGGGGGCGCCGGGGCGGGCGAAGTGTTCACGGACGAAGTCGCCGGCCGCGTCGGTTTCCAGCAGCCAGGGTGCCTGCACGGTGTCGCGGTACTCGGCGTGGCTGCGATCGAAGAAGGCCTCGCGGTAGGCGGTAAAGGCATCTTCGGCGCCGTCCACCTGCGGGTACCAGTGGTAGCCGGCGAACAGCTCGTCGGCGCCCTGGCCGCTTTGCACGCCCTTGCAGTGCCGGGCCACTTCCCGCGACAGCAGGTAAAAGGCGATGCAGTCGTGGCTGACCATCGGCTCGCTCATGGCGCGGAAGGCGGCTGGCAACTGCTCGATGATCTCGTGCTCGGCGATGCGCAGCTGGTGGTGACGGGTGCCGTAGTGCTTGGCGATCAGGTCGGAATACTGGAACTCGTCGCCGCGTTCGCCGCCGGCATCCTCGAAACCGATGGAGAAGGTCGACAGGTCGTCCACGCCCACTTCGCGCAGCAGGCCGACCAGCAGGCTGGAATCGACCCCACCGGACAGCAGCACACCCACGTCCACCGCTGCCCGTTGGCGAATGGCCACGGCGTCGCGGGTGGCGTCGAGCACGCGGGTGGTCCAGCCTTCCAGGTCCAGCTCACGTTCATCGGGGTTGGCGCCATAGTGCAGCTGCCACCAGGTCTGGCGTTCCACTTCGCCATGGCGGTCGATGCGCATCCAGGTACCGGGTTCCAGCTTTTGCACGTTGGCCAGCAGGGTTCGCGGCGCCGGCACCACGGCGTGGAAATTCAGGTAGTGGTTGAGTGCCACCGGGTCGAGCATCGGGTCGATGTCACCACCCTTGAGCAGCGCCGGCAGGGTCGAGGCGAAGCGCAGGCGCTCGCCGTTGCGCGACAGGTACAAGGGTTTGACGCCCAGGCGGTCGCGGGCGAGGAACAGGCGCTGGTTGTCGCGCTCCCAGATGGCCAGGGCGAACATGCCATTGAGCTTGGGCAGCAAAGCCGCGCCCCAGGCGTGGTAGCCCTTGAGCAGCACCTCGGTGTCGCCGTCGGACCAGAAGCTGTAGCCCAGGGCCTGCAGCTCCTGGCGCAGTTCGGGGAAGTTGTAGATGGCGCCGTTGAAGGCCAACGAAAGGCCCAGGGTGTTGTCGACCATCGGCTGGGCAGAGCCGTCGGACAGGTCCATGATTTTCAGGCGCCGGTGGCCGAGGGCGATCGGGCCTTGGCTATGGAAGCCCCAGGCATCCGGGCCGCGGGGCGCCAGGTGGTGGGTTATGCGCTCTACCGCAGCCAGGTCGGCTGGGCGAGGGGCTTGGTCGATGGGGGTGAAACGCAACTCTCCTGCTAATCCGCACATAGGTCCTTACCGGTTTTTCCGTTGGGGAGGGGGTGCCCCGGATTAGGGCACCTTAAGGAACTGACCCATGTGGTTTGTGAGAGTTTTAGATCGATCTGTTATATGGCGCAAAGCTATGGGGGCGCGTTGCGCCCCTTTCGCGACACAAGGCCGCTCCTACAAGTGAATACGATCTCCTGTAGGAGCGGCCTTGTGTCGCGATGGGCTGCGCAGCAGCCCCATTTCCCTATTTCCCGCGAATCAACCTGCGCAAGGCAAACCGGTTCGGGTGGCACGCCTCCGCCACCGCCCGTGGCAACGGCAGCGGTTCCCCGCATACCCACGCCGCCACCAGTTCGCCGCTCAACGGCGCCGTGATCAATCCGCGCGAGCCATGCCCGCTGTTCACATACAACCCATCCAGCCAGGGGCAGGCCACATCCGGCACCTGCCGTGCATCCCGACCCAGCACTGCATAGGCCTGGGCGAACGCCTGCGCATCCGCCACCGGCCCGACGATCGGCAGGTAATCCGGGCTGGTGCAACGGAACGCCGCACGCCCCTGCAATTGCCCGGGGTCCAGCTCGGCCGTACCCAGGCGCTGGGCCAGGTCGACCGAAATCTCGTCGAGCAACGTCAGGTTGCCCTGGTGCTCGGCCACCGTCGGTGCCAGGTCTGTGCTGTGGAAGTCGAAGCTCGCGCCCAAGGTGTGTTCATCCCCGCGCGGCGGCGCCACATAGCCTTCCGCACACACCACGGTGCGCAGCGCGCGGCTGCTGGCGGTGGCCGGCAGGCGGGTGATCTGCCCGCGGATGCGCTTGAGCGGCAGCTGCGCGCATGGCTCGAAGCGCAGTACGTCGGCGGCACCGGCCAGGACCACCACCGGCGCGCTGGCCAGCAAACGTTCGCCAGCCCAGGCTTGCCACTGCCCGTCGACCTTGCGCAGTTCGAGCACCTCCTGGTGCGTCAGCAGGCGAATACCCGGGTGCTGCAACTGCTGCTGGCACAGCGCCGGCGGGTGCACCCAGCCACCTTCGGGATAGAACAGCCCACCAGCCGGCAAGGCCACCCCGGCGATGGCTTCGGCCTCTGCACGTTCCAGCGAGCGCAACAGGCCATGTTCGAAGGCGCCAGCCAGCTTGCCCTGGCGTTCGGCTTCCTTGCTGTCGAAGGCCAGTTGCAGCACGCCGCAGGCATCCCAGTCGCGGCCACGTTGCAGGCGCTGCAGCTGGCGCCGGGTGTAACCGAAACCGGCCAGGATCATCTGCGACAACGCCGTGCCGTGGGCGGACAGCTTGAGGTACAGCACCCCTTGCGGGTTACCCGAAGCCTCCCGTGCCGGGGTGTCGTGGCGTTCCAGCACGGTAACCTGCCAGCCACGCCGGGCCAGGCTGGCGGCGGTTGTGCTACCGGCGAGCCCGGCGCCTATCACCAGCGCTTCACGCGGCCCCGCTGCGGCAGCCGGGCGCGCGTACCATGGCGCGCCGGGGCTGGGCACAGGGCCGACGTAGGCGCCGCTCATCACTTCCCATTTCTTGCCGATGCCCGGCACCTTCTTCATGGCGAAGCCGGCGTCAACCAGGCTGCGGCGTACCCAACCGGTGGTGGTGAAGGTGCCTAGCACCGTGCCTGGGTGTGACAGCCGTGCCAGTTGCGCGAACAGCTCCGGGGTCCACATGTCGGGGTTCTTGGCCGGGGCGAAGCCGTCGAGGAACCACACATCGATCTGCGCATCGAGTTGCGGCAGCTGTTCCAGTACGTCGCCTATCAACAAGGTGAGGGTGACCCGGCCGTTGTCGAAGGTGAACTGCTGGAAACCAGGGTGCACTGCCACGTACTGCTCCAGCAGGGGCTGGCTGTAGGCCGCCAGTTCCGGCCACAGGCGTATGGCGCGGGCCAGGTCGTCGCGACCGAGGGGGTATTTTTCGACGCTGACGAAATGCAGGCGGGCCTCGGCATGGGCGTGCTGCTCGAACAGTTGCCAGGCGCAGTAGAAGTTCATGCCGGTGCCGAACCCGGTTTCGCCGATCACCAGGCAGGCGTGCGGGGCGAGGTTGGCAAAGCGCTCGGCCAGGCGGGTTTGCCCAAGAAACACGTGCTTGGTTTCTTCGATGCCTTCGTTGACTGCGAAATAGACGTCGTCGTATTGCCGCGAATGGGGGCGGCCCTGGTCGTCCCAGTCGATCTGGGCGTGCTGGAGGAGGGTGGACATGGTTGGCTCGGTTGCAGCGGATGGGCGGATTTTATGCCATCCGGGAGGTTTGCGCAGGCTGTGCCGGCCTCTTCGCGGGCACGCCCGCTCCCACAGGTACTGCACAAGCCTTCAAATCCGCTAGTCTTGCTTATCCATTGAAGGAGCCAGTGCATGTTCGAATCCGCCGAAATCGGCCACAGCATCGACAAGGAGGCTTACGACGCCGAGGTACCCGCTTTGCGCGAGGCCCTGCTCGAAGCCCAGTACGAACTCAAGCAGCAGGCGCGTTTCCCGGTAATCGTGCTTATCAACGGTATCGAAGGCGCCGGCAAGGGCGAGACGGTCAAACTGCTCAACGAGTGGATGGACCCGCGCATGATCGATGTGCTCACCTTCGACCAGCAGACCGACGAAGAGCTGGCGCGCCCGCCGGCCTGGCGCTACTGGCGGGCCCTGCCACCGAAGGGGCGGATGGGCGTGTTCTTCGGCAACTGGTACAGCCAGATGCTGCAGGGGCGGGTGCACGGGGTGTTCAAGGACGCCGTGCTCGACCAGGCCATCACCGGCGCCGAACGGCTGGAGGAAATGCTGTGCGACGAAGGTGCGCTGATCATCAAGTTCTGGTTCCACCTGTCCAAGAAACAGATGAAGGCGCGGCTGAAATCGCTCAAGGACGACCCGCTGCACAGCTGGAAGATCAGCCCGCTGGACTGGCAGCAGTCGGAGACCTACGACCGTTTCGTGCGCTTTGGTGAGCGCGTGCTGCGCCGCACCAGCCGCGATTACGCGCCGTGGCATGTCATCGAGGGCGTCGACCCGAACTACCGCAGCCTGGCGGTAGGGCGCATCCTGCTGGAAAGCCTGCAGGCGGCACTGGACAACAACCCCAAAGGCAAGCACCGGGGCAACGTTGCTCCGCTGGGCCGCAGTATCGACCAGCGCAGCCTGCTTGGCGCGCTGGACATGACCCTGCGCCTGGACAAGTCCGACTACCAGGAGCAACTGGTCACCGAGCAGGCCCGCCTGGCCGGCCTGCTGCGCCACAAGCACATGCGCCGGCATGCCTTGGTGGCGGTGTTCGAAGGCAACGACGCTGCCGGCAAGGGCGGCGCCATCCGCCGCGTGGCCGCCGCGCTGGACCCGCGCCAGTACCGCATCGTGCCGATTGCCGCGCCCACTGAAGAAGAACGCGCGCAGCCTTACCTGTGGCGGTTCTGGCGGCACATTCCGGCGCGTGGCAAGTTCACCATCTTCGACCGTTCCTGGTATGGCCGGGTGCTGGTGGAGCGGGTGGAAGGCTTCTGCAGCCCGGCCGACTGGATGCGTGCCTACAGCGAGATCAACGATTTCGAGGAACAGCTGGTGAATGCCGGCACGGTGGTGGTCAAGTTCTGGCTGGCGATCGACCAGCAGACCCAGCTGGAGCGCTTCGAAGAGCGCGAGCAGATCCCGTTCAAGCGCTACAAGATCACCGAGGATGACTGGCGCAATCGCGACAAGTGGGACGACTATGTTCAGGCGGTGGGAGACATGGTCGACCGCACCAGCACCGAGATCGCGCCGTGGACGCTGGTGGAGGCCAACGACAAGCGCTGGGCGCGGGTGAAGGTGTTGCGCACCATCAACCAGGCGCTTGAGGCGGCGTTTGCCAGGGACAAGAAATAATCGAAGTTCCTGTTTGCCTGTGCCGGCCTCTTCGCGGGTGAACCCGCTCCCACAGGAATACCACAGGGCTGAATCTTGTGGGATCCTTGTGGGAGCGGGTTTACCCGCGAAGAGGCCAGAACAGGCAGCACAACTGCCAAGCCATGCCGCAGAAGAATGACCTGATGAATTCTTTTCCCGGCATCCGCCACCGTCCCCGCCCTCCAAGCCCGTAGAATTCAACTACCCCCACCACGGGCTTGATCGAGGATTTTATGCACACCATTACCGGCCGCTGGGGCTATGGCCTGTTCCTGGCACTTCTGACCGCATTGCTCTGGGGCATCCTGCCGATCAAGCTCAAGCAGGTGCTGCAAGTGGTCGACCCGGTCACCGTCACCTGGTACCGCCTGCTGGTCTCCGGTGGCCTGCTGTTCGCCTGGCTGGCCGCCAAGCGCAGGTTGCCCTCCTTGCGCAAACTGGCGCCCAAGGGCAAAGGCCTTGTGGTAGTGGCCGTGCTTGGCCTGATGGGCAACTACGTGTTGTACCTGATCGGCCTCAACCTGCTCAGCCCGGGCACCGCGCAACTGGTTGTGCAGATCGGCCCGGTGCTGTTGCTGGTGGCAAGCGTGTTCGTGTTCCGCGAGCGTTTCAGCCTGGGGCAGGGCGTGGGCCTGCTGATCCTGCTGGCGGGGTTCGGGCTGTTTTTCAACCAGCGTTTGGAAGAGCTGCTGACCTCGCTCGGCACCTATACCACCGGCGTGCTGACCATCCTGCTGGCCACCAGCATCTGGGTGTTCTATGCGCTTAGCCAGAAGCAGCTGCTGACTGTGTGGCATTCGCAGCAGGTAATGATGGTGATCTACCTCAGCTGCGCCGCGCTGCTGACGCCCTGGGTCCACCCGTTGGAGGCGTTGCAGCTGACCCCGGTGCAAGGCTGGCTGTTGCTGGCCTGTTGCCTGAATACCCTGGTGGCCTATGGCGCGTTCGCCGAGGCGCTGGCGCACTGGGAGGCGTCGCGGGTGAGTGCCACGCTGGCGCTGACCCCGCTGGTGACCTTTGTCGCGGTGGCGTTGGCGGCGTTGGTGTGGCCTGAGTATGTGCACGCCGAGGACATCAATGCCCTGGGCTATGTGGGGGCAGTGACGGTGGTGCTGGGCTCTGCGCTGGTGGCGCTGGGGCCTTCGCTGGTGGCCGGGTGGCGCGCCCGCAAGTTCAAGAGGGTTGCGCGCTCTGTGTAGGAGCGGCCTTGTGTCGCGATGGGCTGCGCAGCAGCCCCAGAAATCTCGGCAGCGACATAGATTTTTGGGGGCTGCTGCGCAGCCCATCGCGACACAAGGCCACTCCTACAGGGGAGCGCGGTCTCTGAGCTGTCAGCCCTTGCCCCCCGGAGCCAGCATGTTCTCCGGCCTCACCCACTGGTCGAACTGCTCATTGGTCAGGTACTTCAACTCCAGTGCCGCCTCGCGCAAGGTCTTGCCTTCGCCATAGGCCTTCTTGGCAATTTCCGCCGCCTTGTCATAGCCAATATGCGGGTTCAGTGCCGTCACCAGCATCAACCCCCGTTCCAGGTGCGCCGCCATCTGCTCGGCATCCGGCTCGATGCCCGCCACGCAGTGCTGCTGGAAGTTGCGGCAGCCGTCAGCCAGCAATTCGATCGACTGCAGCAGGTTGTGGATGATCACCGGCTTGAACACGTTCAGCTGCAAATGCCCCTGGCTGGCGGCAAAGCCGATCGCCGCGTCGTTGCCCAGCACCTGGCAGGCCAGCATCGACAGCGCTTCGCACTGGGTCGGGTTGACCTTGCCTGGCATGATCGAGCTGCCCGGCTCGTTGGCCGGCAGGCGTACCTCGGCCAGCCCGGCGCGCGGGCCGGAACCCAGCAGGCGCAGGTCGTTGGCGATCTTCATCAGGGCCACGGCCAGGGTCTTCAGGGCGCCGGCCAGGCTGGTCAGCGGCTCGTGGCCGGCGAGGGCAGCGAACTTGTTCGGCGCAGTGACGAACGGCAGGCCGGACAGCGCCGCCAGCTCGGCGGCGATGGCCTCGGCAAAACCATGCGGGGCGTTGAGCCCGGTACCCACGGCAGTGCCGCCCTGGGCCAGTTCGCACACCGCCGGCAGGGTGGCGCGGATGGCGCGCTGGGCGTAGTCGAGCTGGGCGACGAAGGCCGACACTTCCTGGCCGAAGGTGATCGGCGTGGCGTCCATCATGTGCGTGCGGCCGGTCTTCACCAGCTTGTGGTGGCGTGCCGACAGCTCGGCCAGCCCCGAGGACAGCTCTGCGATGGCCGGCAGCAGCTTGTCGTGCACCGCGTGCGCCGCAGCGATGTGCATGGCGGTGGGGAAGCAGTCGTTGGAACTCTGCGAGCGGTTGACGTGGTCGTTGGGGTGCACGGGTGCCTTGCCGCCACGGCCCTTGCCGGCCAGTTCGTTGGCCCGCCCGGCGATCACTTCGTTGACGTTCATGTTGCTCTGGGTGCCGCTGCCGGTCTGCCAGACCACCAGCGGGAACTGGTCGTCATGCTGGCCGCCCAGCACTTCGTCGGCGGCCTGCTCAATCAGCCGGGCGATGTCGGCTGGCAAGTCGCCGTTACGGTCGTTGACGCGGGCCGCGGCCTTCTTGATCAGCGCCAGGGCGTGCAGCACCGCGATGGGCATGCGTTCCTTGCCAATGGCGAAGTTGATCAGCGAACGCTGGGTCTGCGCACCCCAGTAGGCGTCCTCAGGAACTTCGACCGGGCCCAGGCTGTCTGTCTCGATACGGCTCATTCTGTACTCACTCCTGTGTAGTTCGAAATCGCAGTTTAGGCCCTGATTCGACCGAGCGGTTCCGTCGCTCGTCGTGCCACTTGAGCACATCGCCACCACGGCGCAGAATGCTCTACTCTGAGGTACCCGCCTCCCTCTCTTCTGAAGGAAATGCAATGACCCGTCTCCGTGTCCTTTGTGCCGCCGTTGCCCTGGCTTGCGCCAGCGGCCAGGTACTCGCTGCCACCGCCAGCCACAACGCTGCTGCCGAGAAATTCCTGACCCTGGCCAACGCCGACAAGCTGGGCACCCCGGTGTACATGCAGGTCCAGCAGATGTTCGCCCAGCGTTTCGCCCAGACCAAGGCCCCGACCACCAAGCAGGCGGTGCTGGAAAGCTACCAGGCCAAGGCCAACGCCGCGCTGGACAACGCCATCGGCTGGAACAAGCTGAAGCCGAAGATGGTCGACCTGTACACCCAGACCTTCACCGAGCAGGAGCTCAAGGACCTGGTCAAGTTCTACGAATCGCCGCTGGGCAAGAAAGTGCTGCGCGAAATGCCCAAGGTCACCCAGCAGTCGGCCCAGCTGACCCAGCAGAGCCTGGAGCCAGCGGTACCGGTGGTGAACAAGCTGCTGGACGACATGACCAAGGAGCTGGACCCGAACGCTGGCAAGGCCGCCGCCCCGGCGAAGAAGTGAGTACGCCGCGATGACCATGCAACAGCGTATCGAACAGCAGCTGGCCGCCCTGGCGCCGCAACACCTGCAAGTGCTCAACGAAAGCCACATGCACAGTCGTGGTCAGGAGACCCACTACAAGGCAGTGATCGTCAGCGAGCAGTTTGCCGGGTTGAACAGCGTCAAGCGCCACCAGAAGGTGTACGCCACCATGGGTGAGCTGATGGGCGAGATCCATGCCCTGGCCATCCACACCTACACCGCCGAAGAATGGGCCAAGGTCGGCGTTGCACCGGCCTCGCCGGTGTGCGCGGGCGGCGGGCACTGAAACCTTGCTGTTGTTCTGGTAGAATCCTGCAAAATCCGGGGGCCGCTTTGCGGCCCTTTCGCGACACAAGGCCGCTCCTACAGGGGATCGCAACAGCCATCGGGTTGTGCATTCCCTTGTAGGAGCGGCCTTGTGTCGCGAAAGGGGCGCAAAGCGCCCCCAAGCTTTTTCTACACCTGTCAAACCCGGTCCGCCCCTTACGAGGGCAACCACCTGGAGATTCTGCTTCATGTCCCAACCCATCGTCGTCGCGGCGCTGTACAAGTTCGTCACCCTGGAAGACTACGTCGAGCTGCGCGAGCCGCTGCTCAAGACCATGCTCGACAACAACGTCAAGGGCACCCTGCTGCTGGCCCACGAGGGCATCAACGGCACCGTGTCGGCCACCCGCGAAGGCATCGACGGCCTGCTGGCCTGGCTGCGCAACGACCCGCGCCTGGTCGATGTCGACCACAAGGAATCGTACTGCGACGAACAGCCGTTCTACCGCACCAAGGTCAAGCTCAAGAAAGAGATCGTCACCCTCGGCGTGCCGGGCGTGGACCCGAACCAGGCGGTCGGCACCTACGTCGAGCCCAAGGACTGGAACGCGCTGATCAGCGACCCGGAAGTGCTGCTGATCGACACCCGCAACGACTACGAAGTGGCCATCGGTACCTTCAAGGGCGCCATCGACCCGAAGACCGAAACCTTCCGCGAGTTCCCCGACTACATCAAGGCCAACTTCGACCCCAGCAAGCACAAGAAGGTTGCCATGTTCTGCACCGGCGGTATCCGTTGCGAAAAAGCCTCCAGCTACATGCTCGGTGAAGGCTTCGAGGCGGTCTATCATCTTAAGGGCGGCATCCTGAAATACTTCGAGGAAGTGCCTCAGGAAGAAAGCCTGTGGGACGGCGACTGCTTCGTCTTCGACAACCGCGTCACGGTGCGCCATGACCTGAGCGAAGGCGAGTACGACCAGTGCCACGCCTGCCGCCACCCGATCAATGCAGAGGAGCGCGCGTCCGAGCACTATTCGCCAGGGGTCAGCTGCCCGCATTGCTGGGACACCCTGAGCGAGAAGACCCGGCGTAGCGCCATCGACCGGCAGAAGCAGATCGAGCTGGCCAAGGCCCGCAACCTGCCGCACCCGATCGGTTACAACTACAAAGCCGAGGCTTGATGCATGTCTGCACGCCTGATCTATGTGATGGACCCGATGTGCTCCTGGTGCTGGGGTTTCGCACCCGTGGCCGCGGCCCTGATCGCCCAGGCGCGTGAGGCAGGCGTGCCCACCCGCCTGGTGCCGGGCGGGCTGCGTACCGGCGGCAGTGCCCTGGACAGCTCTACCCGCAAGTACATCCTCGAACACTGGCAGGCGGTGGCCGATGCCACCGGCCAGCCGTTCCGCTTCGAGGGGGCCATGCCCGACGGCTTCGTCTACGACACCGAGCCGGCGTGCCGTGCCCTGGTCACCGCCCGCGAACTGGACGCAGAGCGCGTCTGGCCGCTGCTGGCGCTGATCCAGCGTTCGTTCTACGAGCAAGGCGTGGACGTGACCGTTGCGCCGCATCTGGTCGACCTGGCCGAACAGGCAGGCTTCGACCGTGCCGTATTCGCCGAGGCCTTCGCCCGTGCCGACACCCGCGCCGCCACTGCAGCCGATTTCAGCTGGGCCCAGGACCTGGGCATCGCCGGTTTCCCGACCTTGCTTGCCGAACGCAATGGCCAACTGGCCCTGCTGACCAACGGCTACCAGCCGCTGGAGCGCCTGCAACCCTTGCTCGGCCGCTGGCTGCAGCAGGCCGCCTGTGCTTGATGTGCCTGGGTCACCCGACCCGGTACCGGGCAAACCTCACACTGTGGCCGATCGATTGAGCTGGGCGGAAATCCGTCGCCTGGCCCTGCATCACAAGAAAAACCTCTGGTCCGCCAACCTCATCGCCGTATTGGCGGCCTGCTGCAGCGTGCCTATCCCGCTGCTGCTGCCGCTGCTGGTGGACGAAGTGCTGCTGGGCCATGGCGATGCCGCGCTGAAGTGGATGAACCACCTGCTGCCGTCCAGCTGGCAGGTGGCCGCGGGCTACATCGGCCTGATGTTGCTGCTGACCCTGTGCCTGCGCCTGGCCGCCCTGGCGTTCAACGTGATCCAGGCCAAGCTGTTCGCCGGCCTGGCCAAGGACATCGTCTACCGCCTGCGCATTCGGCTGATCGACCGGCTCAAGCGCATTTCGCTGAAGGAATACGAAAGCCTGGGCAGCGGCACGGTGACCACCCACCTGGTAACCGACCTGGACACCCTCGACAAGTTCGTCGGCGAAACCCTGAGCCGCTTCCTGGTGGCCATGCTGACCCTGACCGGCACGGCGGCCATCCTGATCTGGATGCACTGGCAGCTGGCCTTGCTGATCTTGCTGTTCAACCCGCTGGTGATCTACTTCACCGTGCAGCTGGGCAAGCGCGTCAAGCACCTGAAAAAGCTCGAGAACGACAGCACCGCACGCTTTACCCAGGCGCTGGCGGAAACCCTCGACGCCATTCAGGAGATCCGCGCTGGCAACCGCCAGGGCTACTTCCTCGGTCGCCTTGGCCTGCGCGCCCGCGAAGTGCGGGACTATGCAGTGGACTCGCAGTGGAAGAGCGATGCCAGCGGCCGCGCCAGTGGCCTGCTGTTCCAGTTCGGTATCGATATCTTCCGCGCCGCGGCCATGCTCACCGTGCTGTTCTCCGACCTGTCGATCGGCCAGATGCTGGCGGTGTTCAGCTACCTGTGGTTCATGATCGGCCCGGTGGAGCAGCTGCTCAACCTGCAATACGCCTACTACGCCGCCGGTGGTGCGCTGAGCCGCCTCAACGAACTGCTGGCCCGCGACGACGAGCCGCAGTACCCGGCTGCCAGCGACCCGTTCGCCGGCCGCGAGACGGTGGGCATCGAAGTGCGCGACCTGCGCTTTGCCTATGCCGACGAGCCGGTGCTCGAGCACCTCGACCTGTCTATCGCCCCGGGCGAGAAGGTGGCGATCGTCGGCGCCAGCGGTGGTGGCAAGAGCACCCTGGTCCAGCTATTGCTGGGCCTCTACAGCGCCCAGGCCGGCACCATCCGCTTTGGCGGTGCCAGCCTGCAGGAGATCGGCCTGGAAACCCTGCGTGAAAACGTCGCGGTGGTATTGCAGCACCCGTCGTTGTTCAACGACACCGTGCGCGCCAACCTGACCATGGGCCGTGACTGCAGCGACGAGGCCTGCTGGCAGGCGCTGCGTATTGCCCAGCTGGATGCCACCATCGCCGCGTTGCCGCAGGGCCTGGACAGTGTGGTGGGGCGCTCCGGAGTGCGCTTGTCCGGTGGCCAGCGCCAGCGCCTGGCCATTGCCCGCATGGTGCTGGCCGAACCCAAGGTGGTGATCCTCGACGAAGCCACATCGGCCCTGGATGCCGCCACCGAATACAACCTGCACCAGGCCCTGGCGCGCTTCCTCAGCGGCCGCACCACGCTGATCATTGCCCACCGCCTGTCGGCGGTGAAACAGGCCGACCGGGTGCTGGTGTTCGACGGCGGGCATGTGGCCGAGGATGGCGACCATCAGCAGCTGATTGCCGAGGGTGGGTTGTATGCCAAGTTGTATGGGCACCTGCAGCAGAGCTGATCCCCACAAGCAAGTGCGCTGTGCGCTCCTACAAAAAGCGCGTCGACATAATCGAAAATGGCGTTGAGCCTGGCATAAAAAACCCAACCGCCGGGATGGCAAATGGCCTACGCTGTGCTTTGTCTGGGTTGATTTGCGCCTTATCTGCTCTGTGACAGGGACTCCATGAAGGGACATCGCACTCTAGAAGCGCCAAAGTTGCTCGGCATCACCTGGCCCTTCATCGCCGTTGTGGTCTTCCAGGTAGCCTTGGGCAGCCTCAGCCTTTATACGCTCTCGGCCGTGCGTGCCTATGTCGCGGGCGAAAGCCTTTGGTCCAAGGCGCAGAAAGACGCCATCTACTACCTCAACCTGTACGCCGAAACCCGCGACGACAGCACCTACCATCGCTATCGCCAAGCTATCACCGTGCCCCAGGGCGACCACCAGCTGCGCGAAGTGCTGGACCAGCCCAGCCCCGACCTGGACGCCGCGCGCCAGGCCGTGCTGCAAGGCGGCAACCACCCCGACGATGTCGAGCGGATCATCTGGTTCTACCGCAACTTCCGCAACGTCAGTTACATGCAGACGGCCATCGACTACTGGGACATCGGCGACGACTACCTGGGCAAGCTGGATATGCTGGCCATGGAAATGCGCAGCAGCTTCGCCGCTGGCCCGGTGGATGCCCGCACGGTCAGCGACTGGAAGGCGCGCATCGTCACCATAAACGAAGGGGTAACCCCGGCCGCCAAGGCGTTCAGCGATGCCTTGGGCGAGGGCTCGCGCATGCTGCTGCGGGTGCTGCTGATCACCAACCTGCTGACCGCGATGTTCCTGATTGCCATTGCCTGGCGCCGCTCCAGCAAGCTGTTGGCCCAGCGCCAGGCCTTTGCCAGTGCCCTGCAGGAAGAAAAGGAGCGGGCGCAGATCACCCTGCAGGCCATTGGTGATGCGGTGATTACCGCTGACGTGGAGGGCAGTATCGGCTACATGAACCCGGCCGCCGAGCAACTGACCCACTGGCAGGCCGGTCATGCCCAGGGCCTGCCGCTGTCGGCGCTGTTCAGCCTGGTGGACGAGCAGGCCGAGGAAGACGGCCGCAGCCTGGTCGAACAGGTGCTCAGCGGCAGCCTCAAGGGTGGCGCCGAGCATGCCCGGCTGATCCAGCGCCTGGACGGTAGCACCGTGTCGGTCAACCTGGTCGGTTCGCCGATCGTCAATGACGGCCAGGTCAGCGGCATCGTGCTGGTGCTGCACGACATGACCCAGGAGCGCCAGTACATCGCCAACCTGTCCTGGCAGGCGACCCACGATGCCCTGACCGGCCTGGCCAACCGCCGCGAGTTCGAATACCGCCTGGAGCAGGCGCTCAATGACCTGGCGCGCCAGGCCGGGCGGCATTCGCTGATGTTCCTCGACCTCGACCAGTTCAAGCTGGTCAACGATACCTGCGGGCATGCCGCTGGCGACGAGCTGCTGCGGCACATCTGCGCCGTGCTGCAGTCCGGCCTGCGCGAAGGCGACACCCTGGCCCGGCTGGGGGGTGACGAATTCGGCGTGCTGCTGGAAAACTGCCCGCCCGATCAGGCCGAGCGCATTGCCGAGCAGCTGCGCCAGCTGGTGCAGAGCCTGCATTTCGTGTGGAAAGGGCGGCCGTTCGTCACCACCGTCAGTGTCGGCCTGGTGCACATGGCCCAGTCCCCCGGCACCCTCGAAACCTCGCTGCGTGCCGCCGACATGGCCTGCTACATGGCCAAGGAAAAGGGCCGCAACCGTGTGCAGGTGTACCATGCCGACGACAGCGAGCTGTCCATGCGCTTTGGCGAAATGGCCTGGATCCAGCGCTTGCACGTGGCCCTGGAAGAAAACCGCTTCTGCCTGTACGCCCAGGAAATCGCCCCGCTGAAAACCTTCGAAGGCCCCGGCCATATCGAGATCCTGCTACGCCTGCACGACGAAAGCGGCCGTACCATCCTGCCCAGCAGCTTCATCCCGGCGGCCGAGCGCTACGGCCTGATGACCGCGCTGGACCGCTGGGTGGTGCGCAATGTGTTCCTGGTCATCCGCCAGTGCCTGGACGAAGGGCGCGAGGGGCCGCTGTCGATCTGTGCGATCAACCTGTCGGGGTCGAGCATTGGCGATGACAAGTTCCTCGAATACCTGCAACGCCTGTTCGTCGAATACGCCATTCCGCCGCGGATGATCTGTTTCGAAATCACCGAAACCAGCGCCATAGCCAACCTTGGCAGCGCCATCCGCTTCATCAACGAGTTGAAAGGGCTGGGTTGTCGCTTCTCGCTCGATGATTTCTGCGCTGGCATGTCGTCGTTCGCCTATCTCAAGCATTTGCCCGTGGATTACCTGAAGATCGACGGGAGTTTCGTCAAGGACATGCTCGACGACCCGGTCAACCGGGCCATGGTCGAGGTCATCAACCACATCGGTCACGTAATGGGCAAGCGCACCATTGCCGAATTCGTCGAAACACCCTTGATCGAGCAGGCCTTGCAGGAAATTGGCGTGGATTACGCCCAGGGCTACCTCATCGAACGCCCCCAGGTGTTCACCTGTGACAGTCTGCAGCGCCAACGGATCGCCGCCCGGCCTCTGTTGCAGCGGGCACCTGGCACGTTTCGCTAGCTAGAAATCACAAGGATCAAGGAGCTGAAAGTGATTGACGCATTCGTTCGTATCGGGCCTTTGATGGATCCCGCCAGCTACCCCCAATGGGCCCAGCAACTGATTGAAGACTGCCGCGAGAGCAAGCGCCGGGTAGTCGAGCATGAGTTCTACGCGCGCCTGCGCGATGGCCAGTTGAAGCAATCGACCATTCGCCAGTACCTGATCGGTGGCTGGCCGGTGGTGGAGCAGTTTTCGCTCTACATGGCTCACAACCTGACCAAGACCCGCTATGGCCGTCACCAGGGCGAAGACATGGCGCGGCGCTGGCTGATGCGCAACATCCGTGTCGAGCTCAACCACGCCGACTACTGGGTGAACTGGTGCCAGGCGCATGGCGTGCACCTGCACGAGCTGCAGGCCCAGGATGTGCCGCCAGAGCTGAACGGCCTGAATGACTGGTGCTGGCGCGTGTGCGCCACCGAGAACCTGGCCATTTCCATGGCGGCGACCAACTACGCCATCGAAGGTGCGACCGGTGAATGGTCGGCGGTGGTGTGCTCCACCGACACCTATGCGCTGGGCTTCCCGGAGGATCAGCGCAAGCGGGCGATGAAGTGGCTGAAGATGCATGCCCAGTATGACGACGCGCACCCGTGGGAGGCGCTGGAGATCATCTGCACCCTGGCCGGCGAGAACCCGACCCAGGGGCTGCGCAATGAACTGCGCAAGGCGATTTGCAAGAGTTATGACTGCATGTACCTGTTCCTGGAGCGGTGCATGCAGCTGGAAGGGCGCCAGCAGGGGCGCATGCGCCCGGTGTTGGCAGCGGGCTGATCGCTCTCCTGTCCCGGCCTCTTCGCGGGTAAACCCGCTCCCACAAGTACTGCGCTGCCCTCATGGGCGGTGAATAACCCTGTGGGAGCGGGTTCACCCGCGAAAGGGCCGGTACAGGCAAAAGCCTTACTGGGCGTTGAACGCCTGCCCATTCACCCCTTTGCTGTCCGGCCCCATCAGGTACAGGTACACCGGCATGATCTCTTCCGGCAGCGGGTTGTTCTGCGGGTTCTCGCTGGGGTAGGCCTGTGCCCGCATCGCCGTGCGCGTGGCACCCGGGTTGATGCTGTTGGAGCGCACCGGTGCCACCCCTTCCAGTTCATCGGCCAGGGTTTGCATCAGGCCCTCGGTGGCGAACTTGGACACGCCATAGGCGCCCCAGTAGGCCCGGCCCTTGCGCCCGACGCTGCTGCTGGTGAACACCACCGAAGCGTCTTCCGACAGCTTCAGCAGCGGCAGCAGGGTGCTGGTGAGCATGAAGGTTGCATCGACGTTGATGTGCATCACGCGCATGAAGTTGTCACCCGACAGCTGCTCCAGCGGCGTGCGCGGGCCGATGATCGAAGCGTTGTTCAGCAGGCCGTCGAGGCGACCGAACTGGTCTTCGATCATCACCGCCAGTTCGTCGTACTGGTGGGGCAGGGCGGTTTCCAGGTTGAACGGGATCACCACCGGTTGCGGGTGCCCGGCGGCTTCGATCTGGTCGTAGACCTCGTTCAGGTTGGCCTCGGTCTTGCCCAGCAGCAGCACGGTGGCGCCCAGCGCAGCGTAGGCCTTGGCGGCAGCGGCGCCGATGCCGCGGCCGGCACCGGTAACCAGGATGACCCGGCCTTGCAGCAGGTCGGGGCGGGCGGTGTAGTCGAACATGGTAGGTCCTTCGAGTTCGTTGGCGCGGCACCGTCCCCTGTGGGAGCGGGTTTACCCGCGAATGCGTACTATCAGACGCCGGTGTCGCCTGGGCTGGCGCATTCGCGGGTGAACCCGCTCCCACAGGGGCTGTGCTGCGGTCTAGACGGGGTTCAGCAGCCGCACAGCGCGCTGTCGATCACTTTGCGCAGTTCCAGCGGGTGGTCCACCACCACATCGGCGCCCCAGTTGTTGGGGTTGTCCTCTGGATGAATATAGCCGTAGCGCACCGCCGCCGTGCGGGTGCCGGCGTCGCGGCCAGACTCGATGTCGCGCAGGTCGTCGCCGACGAACAGCACGCTGGCCGGGTCCAGGCCGAGGGTCTTGCAGGCGAGGATCAGCGGCTCGGGGTCGGGCTTGCTGTTCTTGACATGGTCCGGGCAGATCAGCAGCGCCGAACGCTCGGCCAGGCCCAGTTGCTGCATGATCGGCTCGGCGAAGCGCACCGGCTTGTTGGTGACCACGCCCCACAGCAGGTTGCCTTTCTCGATGTCGGCCAGCAGCTCGGCCATGCCGTCGAACAGCTTGCTGTGCACCGCGCAGTCGCGCTGGTAGCGCTCGAGGAACTCCAGGCGCAGGGCCTCGAAGCCTTCGGCATCCGGGCTCATGGCGAAGGTCGCGGCGACCATCGCCCGGGCGCCGCCCGAGATCACGTCGCGGATCAGCTTGTCATCGACGGCCGGCAGGCCGCGCTCGGCGAGCATGGCCTGGCAGATGGCGATGAAGTCCGGCGCCGTGTCGAGCAAGGTGCCGTCCATGTCGAAGAGTACTGCTTGCAAACGCATGCTTATTCCTCGCGCAGGGTCTGGATCATGTAGTTGACGTCGACGTCGCTACTGAGCTTGTAGTGCTTGGTCAGCGGGTTGTAGGTCAGGCCGATGATGTCCTTCACCTGCAGGCCGGCAACGCGGCTCCAGGCGCCCAGCTCGGACGGGCGGATGAACTTCTTGAAGTCGTGGGTGCCGCGCGGCAGCATCTTCAGGATGTACTCGGCGCCGACGATGGCCAGCAGGTAGGCCTTGGGGTTGCGGTTGATGGTGGAGAAGAACACCTGGCCGCCAGGCTTGACCATGCGGTAGCAGGCGCGGATGACCGAAGACGGGTCGGGCACGTGCTCGAGCATTTCCAGGCAGGTGACCACGTCGAACTGTTCAGGCATCTCCTCGGCCAGGGCTTCGGCGGTGATCTGCCGGTATTCCACCTGCACGCCCGACTCCAGCTGGTGCAGCTGGGCCACGGCCAGTGGCGCTTCGCCCATGTCGATGCCGGTGACCGTGGCGCCGCGCAGGGCCATCGCCTCGCTGAGGATGCCGCCGCCGCAACCCACGTCCAGCACTTTCTTGCCGGCGAGGCTGGCGCGCTCGTCGATCCAGTTGACGCGCAGCGGGTTGATTTCGTGCAGCGGCTTGAACTCGCTTTCGCGGTCCCACCAGCGGTGGGCCAGCGCTTCGAACTTGGCGATTTCGGCGCGGTCGACGTTGCTCATTAGAACAGTCCTCTGAAACTTCGCAAAATTGCGCCGGAGTATACCCGAGCGCTCGGCCCCGAGGGTCGCTATAATCGCCGGCTTTTGATATCCGAACGACGGGGAGAGGCGATGCGCGAGCGACTTTTGGCGGCGGAGAAGGTGACCGGGATCCGCTGGCAGGGCGGCGTCTTGCACCTGCTCGACCAGCGCCTGCTGCCGTCGGAAGAGCGCTGGCTGGCCTGCGACAATGTCGCGCAGGTGGCGGCGGCGATCCGCGACATGGCCGTGCGCGGCGCCTCGGCCATCGGCATTGCCGCAGCCTATGGCCTGGTGCTGGCCCTGGAAGAGCGACTGGCCGAGGGTGGCGACTGGGAAATGGACCTGGAAGAAGACTTCCTTGTCCTGGCTGAAGCGCGCCCTACCGCCGCCAACCTGTTCTGGGCGCTGAACCGCATGCGTGAGCGCCTGCAGCGCCTGCGTCCGGACGAAGGCGTGCTGGCGGCGCTGGAGGCCGAAGCGGTGGCCATCCACGAAAGCGACCGCGAAGCCAACCTGACCATGGCCCAGCACGGTATCGAGCTGATCCGCCGCCACCAGGGCAACGCCCAGGCCCTGCTCACCTACGGCAATGCCGGCGCCCTGGCCTGTGGAGGTTTCGGCACCGCGCTGGGGGTGATCCGCGCTGGTTACCTGGAGGGCATGGTCGAGCGGGTGTATGCCGGCGAGACCCGCCCCTGGCTGCATGGTTCGCGCCTGACTGCCTGGGAGCTGGCCAACGAGGGCATTCCAGTGACCCTGTGCGCCGACTCGGCGCTGGCCCACCTGATGAAGAGCAAGGGCATCACCTGGGTGGTGGTGGGTGCGGACTGCATCGCCGCCAACGGCGACGTGGCCAGCAAGATCGGCACCTACCAGCTGGCGGTCAGCGCCATGCACCACGGCGTACGTTTCATGGTGGTGGCGCCGAGCACCAGCATCGACCTGAACCTGGCCACGGGCGAGGACATCCCGCTGGAAGAGCGCGCTGCCGACGAGTTGCTGGACATTGGCGGCACCCGCGTGGCGCCGGATGTCGAGGTGTTCAACCCGGTGTTCGACGTGACCCCGGCCGACTTGATCGACGTGATCGTGACCGAGCGCGGCATCGTCGAGCGGCCGGATGCCGCCAAACTGGCACAATTGATCTGCCGCAAGCGCCTGCATTGATATTCGTGGCGCCTATGCCGGCCTCTTCGCGGGTAAACCCGCTCCCACAGGGATAGCACAAGGCCTGAGGGCGGTGGTGTACCTGTGGGAGCGGGTTTACCCGCGAAGAGGCCGGCACAGGCTATAAAAAATCCAGATTCAACCTCGTGTGAGGCCACCTGCCACATCTCCCCACCGCCCCTGCCTTTGTGATAACATCCGGCAGTTTCCAAGACCGCCCACCACGGCGGCCTTCATTGCGCAGATCCATGGCACAACTCATTGATTTGTCGTAAGTCGTCGCACCCTTATGCGCTGCGGCGGCGAGCTTCGTTCGGCCCTTGATGGAGCTGCGAAGTTTCACCAGAAAAAGGAATCAGGCTTCTCATGGGCGAACTGGCCAAAGAAATCCTCCCGGTCAATATCGAAGACGAACTGAGACAGTCTTACCTCGACTACGCGATGAGCGTGATTGTCGGGCGAGCGCTGCCCGATGCGCGTGACGGCTTGAAGCCCGTGCATCGTCGCGTTCTCTATGCGATGAGCGAACTGGGCAACGACTGGAACAAGCCGTACAAGAAATCCGCCCGTGTGGTCGGTGACGTGATCGGTAAGTACCACCCGCACGGCGACACTGCGGTCTACGACACCATCGTGCGTATGGCCCAGCCGTTCTCGCTGCGCTACCTGCTGGTCGACGGCCAGGGCAACTTCGGTTCGGTGGACGGCGACAACGCCGCAGCCATGCGATACACCGAAGTGCGCATGGCCAAGCTGGCCCACGAGCTGCTGGCCGACCTGCACAAGGAGACCGTCGACTGGGTGCCCAACTACGACGGCACCGAGCAGATCCCGGCAGTCATGCCGACCCGTATTCCCAACCTGCTGGTCAACGGCTCCAGCGGTATCGCCGTGGGCATGGCGACCAACATCCCGCCGCACAACCTCGGCGAGGTCATCGATGGCTGCCTGGCACTCATCGACAACCCCGACGTCACCATCGATGAGCTGATGCAGCACATCCCTGGCCCGGACTTCCCGACTGCCGGCCTGATCAACGGCCGCCAGGGCATCATCGAGGCCTATCGTACCGGTCGTGGTCGCATCTACATGCGTGCCCGCTCCGAGATCGAAGACATCGACAAGGTCGGTGGCCGCCAGCAGATCGTGGTTACCGAGCTGCCGTACCAGCTGAACAAGGCTCGCCTGATCGAGAAGATCGCCGAGCTGGTCAAAGAGAAGAAGATCGAAGGCATCACCGAGCTGCGCGACGAATCCGACAAGGACGGCATGCGCATCGTCATCGAGCTGCGTCGCGGCGAGGTGCCGGAGGTGGTGCTCAACAACCTCTACCAGCAAACCCAGCTGCAGAGCGTATTCGGCATCAACGTGGTGGCCCTGGTCGACGGCCGTCCGCGCCTGCTCAACCTCAAGGACCTGCTCGAAGCGTTCGTGCGTCACCGCCGTGAAGTGGTGACCCGCCGTACCGTGTTCGAGCTGCGCAAGGCCCGCGAACGCGGCCATATCCTCGAAGGCCAGGCGGTCGCGCTGTCCAACATCGATCCGGTCATCGCCCTGATCAAGGCCTCGCCGACCCCGTCCGAAGCCAAGGAAGCCCTGATCTCCACTGCCTGGGAATCCAGTGCCGTGCAGGTCATGGTCGAGCGCGCCGGCGCCGACTCCTGCCGCCCCGAGGACCTGCCGGAGCAGTACGGCCTGCGTGAAGGCAAGTACTACCTGTCGCCGGAACAGGCCCAGGCCATTCTCGACCTGCGCCTGCACCGCCTGACCGGCCTGGAGCACGAGAAGCTGCTGGCCGAGTACCAGGAAATCCTCGAGCAGATCGGCGAGCTGATCCGCATCCTCAGCAGCGCCGAGCGCCTGATGGAAGTGATCCGCGAAGAGCTGGAAGCCATCCGCGCCGAATATGGCGATGCCCGCCGTACCGAAATCCTCGATGCGCGCCACGACCTCAACTACGGCGACATGATCCCGGAAGAAGAGCGCGTGGTGACCATCTCCCACGGCGGCTACGCCAAGACCCAGCCGCTGTCCGCCTACCAGGCCCAGCGCCGTGGCGGCAAAGGCAAGTCGGCTACCGGGGTGAAGGACGAGGACTACGTCGAGCACCTGCTGGTTGCCAACAGCCATGCCACCCTGCTGCTGTTCTCCAGCAAGGGCAAGGTGTACTGGCTGAAGACCTACGACATCCCTGAAGCGTCCCGCGCCGCCCGCGGCCGCCCGCTGGTCAACCTGTTGCCGCTGGAGGAAGGTGAGCGCATCACCGCCATGCTGCAGATCGACCTCGAGGCCCTGCAGCAGAACGCTGACGCCGACGAAGATCTGGAGGACGCGGAAGACACCGTGCTCGAAGGCGAAGTGGTCGAGGCCGAGGAAGTGGACGAGGAAGACGGCGACACCCCTGAGTGGGTGGCCGAGCCGACCGGCGCCTACATCTTCATGGCCACCGCTTCGGGTACCGTGAAGAAGACCCCGCTGGTGCAGTTCGCCCGTCCGCGCTCCAACGGCCTGATCGCCCTGAAGCTGAAGGAAGGTGACACCCTGATCGCCGCGGCCATCACCGACGGTGCCAAGGAAGTCATGATGTTCTCCGACGCCGGCAAGGTGATCCGCTTCGCTGAAAGCGTGGTGCGCGAGATGGGTCGTAACGCCCGTGGCGTGCGCGGCATGAAGCTGGGCAAGGGCCAGCAGATCATCTCCATGCTGATCCCGGAATCCGGCGCGCAGATCCTCACCGCCTCCGAGCGTGGCTTCGGCAAGCGCACACCGCTGTCCAAGTTCCCGCGTCGCGGCCGTGGTGGCCAGGGCGTGATCGCCATGGGCACCAAGGGGCGCAACGGCCTGCTGATCGGCGCCATCCAGGTGCAGGAAGGCGAAGAGATCATGCTGATCTCCGACCAGGGCACGCTGGTGCGTACCCGCGTTGGCGAAGTGTCCAGCCTGGGTCGTAACACCCAGGGCGTGACCTTGATCAAGCTGGCTACCGACGAGACACTGGTGGGCCTGGAGCGCATCCAGGAGCCTTCCGAGGACGAACTCGATGATGTGATCGAGACGGACGAAGAGGGCGTCGAGGCTGAAGCGCCAGACAACGAAGAAGCTGCTGGTGCCGAAGAGGCCCCGCAGGAGTAAGCAAGCGTAAAACCCGAACGGGGCGACCAAGGTCGCCCCGTTTGACTGATTACAGCAGGCAATACTGAACCTCCCTTTGGTGGGGCGAGCTTTTTGTAGGAGCGGCCTTGTGTCGCGAAAGGGCTGCACAGCAGCCCCAGGATTTCAGCGGCGCTGCAAAAAGCTGGGGGCCGCTTTGCGGCCCTATCGCGACACAAGGCCGCTCCTACAAAGAGCAGTGAGTGGCCTGCAAGAAACGATTTTGTACCATTTGGCAGAGCGAGAGTGGATGTGAGCAAACGAGCCTTTAACTTCTGCGCAGGCCCTGCCGCGCTTCCTGACGCTGTTCTGCAGCGCGCCCAGGCCGAGATGCTGGATTGGCGTGGCAAGGGCTTGTCGGTGATGGAAATGAGCCATCGCAGCGACGATTACGTGGCCATCGCCGAAAAGGCCGAGCAGGACCTGCGTGACCTGCTGTCCGTCCCCTCCAACTACAAGGTGCTGTTCCTGCAGGGCGGCGCCAGCCAGCAGTTCGCCGAAATCCCGCTGAACCTGCTGCCGGAAAACGGCACCGCCGACTACATCGAAACCGGCATCTGGTCGAAAAAGGCCATCGAGGAAGGGCGCCGCTTCGGCAACGTCAACGTCGCCGCCAGCGCCAAGCCCTACGATTACCTGGCCATCCCGGGCCAGAACGAGTGGAAGCTGACCAAGAACGCTGCCTACGTGCACTATGCGTCCAACGAGACCATCGGTGGCCTGCAGTTCGACTGGGTGCCGGAAACCGGTGACGTACCGCTGGTGGTCGACATGTCGTCCGACATTCTCTCGCGCCCGATCGACGTGTCGCAGTACGGCCTGATCTACGCCGGCGCGCAGAAGAACATCGGCCCGAGCGGCCTGGTAGTGGTGATCGTGCGCGAAGACCTGCTGGGCCGCGCCCGCAGCAGCTGCCCGACCATGCTCGACTACAAGGTCTCGGCCGACAACGGCTCGATGTACAACACCCCGGCCACCTACTCCTGGTACCTCTCGGGCCTGGTGTTCGAATGGCTGAAAGAGCAGGGTGGCGTCGATGCCATGGAGCAGCGCAACCGTGCCAAGAAAGACCGCCTGTACGGTTTCATCGACAGCAGCGAGTTCTACACCAACCCGATCAGCCACAATGCCCGTTCGTGGATGAACGTGCCGTTCCGCCTGGCTGACGAGCGCCTGGACAAGGCCTTCCTCGCCGGCGCCGATGCCCGTGGCCTGCTCAACCTCAAGGGCCACCGTTCGGTAGGCGGCATGCGCGCCTCCATCTACAACGCCCTGGGTCTTGAAGCAGTCGAAGCCCTGGTGGCCTACATGACCGAATTCGAGAAGGAGCACGGCTGATGTCCGAGCACGAACTGAAGGCGCTGCGCGTTCGCATCGACAGCCTCGACGAGAAGATCCTCGAGCTGATCAGCGAGCGCGCCCGTTGCGCCCAGGAAGTGGCCAAGGTCAAGACCGCCTCGTTGGCGGAAGGCGAAAAGCCGGTGTTCTACCGCCCCGAGCGTGAAGCAGCCGTGCTCAAGCGCGTGATGGAGCGCAACAAGGGCCCGCTGGACAACGAAGAGATGGCGCGGCTGTTCCGCGAAATCATGTCGTCGTGCCTGGCCCTGGAAGAGCCGCTGAAAATCGCCTACCTCGGCCCTGAAGGCACCTTCACCCAGGCCGCGGCCATGAAGCACTTCGGCCACGCGGTGATCAGCCGGCCGATGGCGGCCATCGACGAAGTGTTCCGCGAAGTGGCGGCCGGTGCCGTCAACTTCGGCGTGGTACCGGTGGAAAACTCCACCGAAGGCGCGGTCAGCCACACCCTGGACAGCTTCCTCGAGCACGACATGGTGATTTGCGGCGAGGTCGAGCTGCGCATCCACCACCACCTGCTGGTGGGCGAGAACACCAAGACCGACAGCATCACCCGCATCTACTCCCACGCCCAGTCGCTGGCCCAGTGCCGCAAGTGGCTGGACGCGCACTACCCGAACGTGGAGCGCGTGGCCGTGTCGAGCAATGCCGAGGCGGCCAAGCGGGTCAAGGGCGAGTGGAACTCGGCGGCGATCGCCGGCGACATGGCGGCCAACCTGTACGGTTTGACCCGCCTGGCCGAAAAGATCGAAGACCGCCCGGACAACTCCACGCGCTTCCTGATGATCGGCAGCCAGGAAGTGCCGCCGACCGGCGACGACAAGACCTCGATCATCGTTTCGATGAGCAACAAGCCGGGTGCCTTGCACGAGCTGCTGGTACCGTTCCACCAGAACGGCATCGACCTGACTCGCATCGAGACCCGCCCATCGCGCAGCGGCAAGTGGACCTACGTGTTCTTCATCGACTTCGTCGGCCACCACCGCGACCCGCTGATCAAGGCGGTGCTCGAGCAGATCAGCCAGGAGGCTGTGGCGCTGAAGGTGCTGGGTTCGTATCCGAAGGCGGTGCTTTGATTTGAGATGGTTGGGGCCGCTTCGCGCCCCGTCGCGACACAAGGCCGCTCCTACAGGTATTGTGCAGGCCTCGAAACTGTACTGGCCCCTGTAGGAGCGGCCTTGTGTCGCGATGGGCTGCAAGGCAGCCCCAATGGCCCTCACAGGCTGTCTAGATTTCTGAACAGGGTTCGCACCAGTGGTAAATGCAGCAAAAACCAAACCCGCACCAATCATCAACCGCCTGGTCGTGGTCGGCCTCGGCCTGATCGGTGGCTCGTTCGCCAAGGGCCTGCGTGAAAGCGGCCTGTGCCGCGAAGTGGTCGGTGTCGACCTGGACGCGCCCTCGCGCAAGCAGGCCGTGGCCCTGGGCGTGGTCGACCGCTGCGAAGAAGACCTCGCTGCAGCCTGTGTCGGTGCCGATGTCATCCAGCTGGCCGTGCCGATCCTGGCCATGGAAAAACTGCTGGCCCGCCTGGCCCAGCTCGACCTTGGCGATGCTGTCATCACCGACGTCGGCAGCGCCAAGGGCAACGTAGTGCGCGCCGCGCGGGAAGTGTTTGGGGGGCGCCTGCCGCGCTTCGTCCCCGGCCACCCCATCGCCGGCTCCGAGCAGAGCGGGGTAGAGGCCTCCAACGCCACCCTGTTCCGTCGGCACAAGGTCATCCTCACGCCGCTGGCCGAAACCGACCCGGCCGCCCTGGCCCTGGTCGACCGCCTGTGGCGCGAGCTGGGCGCCGATGTGGAGCACATGTCGGTCGAACGCCACGACGAAGTGCTTGCCGCCACCAGCCACCTGCCGCATCTGCTGGCCTTCGGCCTGGTCGATTCACTGGCCAAGCGCAATGAAAACCTCGAAATCTTCCGGTACGCTGCGGGAGGCTTCCGCGATTTCACGAGAATCGCCGGCAGCGACCCGACCATGTGGCACGACATCTTTCTCGCCAACCGCGACGCTGTCCTGCGCACGCTTGATACATATCGCAGCGATCTCGACGCCTTGCGCGACGCGATCGCTGAAGGGGACGGGCACCAGCTGCTGGGTGTATTCACCCGCGCACGCGTTGCCCGCGAGCATTTCAGTAAAATCCTGGCCCGCCGGGCCTATGTGGACGCTATGAACGCCAACGATCTGATTTTCCTGGCCCAACCGGGTGGCCGCCTGTCAGGGCGAATCCGCGTACCGGGCGACAAGTCGATTTCCCACCGCTCGATCATGCTCGGCTCGCTGGCCGAAGGCACCACCGAGGTCGAAGGCTTCCTCGAGGGTGAGGACGCGCTGGCGACCCTGCAGGCATTCCGTGACATGGGTGTGGTCATCGAAGGCCCGAACCACGGTCGCGTGACCATTCACGGTGTCGGCCTGCACGGCCTCAAGCCACCACCCGGGCCGCTGTATGTGGGCAACTCGGGTACCTCGATGCGCCTGCTTTCGGGCCTGCTGGCCGGCCAGCCGTTCGACGTGACCATGACCGGCGACGCTTCGCTGTCCAAGCGCCCTATGAACCGTGTGGCCAACCCGCTGCGCGAAATGGGTGCCGTGGTCGAGACCGGCCCTGAGGGCCGCCCGCCGCTGACCATCCGCGGTGGCCACAAGCTCAAGGCGCTGACCTACACGCTGCCGATGGCCAGTGCCCAGGTCAAATCCTGCCTGCTGCTGGCCGGCCTGTACGCCGAAGGCAAGACCACCGTCACCGAGCCTGCGCCAACCCGTGACCACACCGAGCGCATGCTGCGCGGCTTCGGCTACAGCGTCGACAGCAACGGCCCGGTGGCCTCGCTGCAGTCCGGCGGCAAGCTCACTGCCACCCGTATCGAAGTGCCGGCCGACATTTCCTCGGCGGCGTTCTTCCTGGTGGCGGCGTCCATCGCCGAAGGCTCCGAACTGGTGCTGGAGCACGTTGGCATCAACCCGACCCGTACCGGCGTGATCGACATCCTGCGCCTGATGGGCGGCGACATCACCCTGGAAAACCAGCGTGAAGTCGGCGGCGAGCCGGTGGCCGACCTGCGTGTGCGTGGTGCCAAGCTGAAGGGTATCGACATCCCTGAAGAGCTGGTGCCACTGGCCATCGACGAGTTCCCGGTGTTGTTCGTCGCCGCTGCCTGTGCCGAAGGGCGTACCGTGCTGCGTGGTGCCGAAGAGCTGCGTGTGAAGGAATCCGACCGTATCCAGGTCATGGCCGACGGCCTGATCACCCTGGGCATCAAGTGCGAGCCGACCCCGGACGGCATCATCATCGACGGCGGCCAGTTGGGTGGCGGCGAAGTGCATGGCCACGGTGACCACCGTATCGCCATGGCCTTCAGCGTTGCCTCGCTGCGCGCCAGCGCACCGATCCGCATCCACGATTGCGCCAACGTCGCCACCTCGTTCCCCAACTTCCTGGCGCTGTGCGCCGAAGTGGGCATCCGCGTGGCGGAAGAGGGCAAGTCGTGAGTGCCCTGGCGCCAGTCATCACCATCGACGGGCCAAGCGGTTCGGGCAAGGGTACGGTCGCCGGGCTGCTGGCCCGCGAGCTGGGCTGGAAGTTGCTGGACTCTGGCGCGCTGTACCGTCTGCTGGCGTTCAACGCCAGCAACCACGGCGTCGACCTGACCAACGAAGAGTTGCTGACCAAGCTTGCCGCCCATCTGGATGTGCAGTTCATCGCCGCCGAGCCCGGTAAGCTGCAACAGATCATCCTCGAGGGCGAGGACGTCAGCAACGTCATCCGCACCGAAACCGTCGGCGCCGGTGCCTCGATGGTTGCTTCGCTGCCGGCCGTGCGTGATGCGCTGCTGGTGCGCCAGCGCGAATTCCGCGAGGCGCCGGGCCTGATCGCCGACGGTCGCGACATGGGCACCGTGGTGTTCCCGGACGCGCCGTTGAAAGTCTTCCTCACCGCCAGCGCGGAGGAGCGGGCGCGTCGCCGCTACCTGCAGTTGAAGGGCAAGGGTGAAGATGTTAGTCTGTCGAGTCTGCTGGATGAGATTCGTGCGCGTGATGAGCGCGACACCCAACGTGCAGTGGCCCCGCTGAAGCCAGCGGTCGATGCCATTCAGTTGGACTCTACCGAGTTGTCCATCGAGCAGGTGTTGCAACGTATCAGGAGCGAGATCGCACTGCGCGACCTTCTCTGATAGCCAGGAAAGCAGGCAGGGGCACCAGTCAACGTCCTGCCGGCTTTCCTTTACTTAAAACAAACCCACATTGTCTGGAATGTGGCTATGGGCGTCTGTTTCGCCCGAATCTACAGGAATTAAAATGAGCGAAAGCTTTGCAGAACTCTTTGAAGAAAGCCTGAAAACCCTCAATCTTCAGCCGGGTGCCATCATCACCGGTATCGTTGTCGACATCGACGGCGACTGGGTTACCGTACACGCTGGCCTGAAGTCCGAGGGCGTCATCCCGCTCGAGCAGTTCTACAACGAAGCTGGCGAGCTGACCATCAAGGTCGGTGACGAAGTTCACGTTGCGCTGGACGCGGTCGAAGACGGCTTTGGCGAAACCAAACTGTCCCGTGAAAAAGCCAAGCGCGCCGAGTGCTGGATTGTTCTGGAAGCAGCTTTCGCCGCCGAAGAAGTGGTCAAGGGCGTTATCAACGGTAAGGTTAAGGGCGGCTTCACTGTCGACGTTAACGGCATCCGTGCGTTCCTGCCGGGCTCCCTGGTTGATGTCCGCCCTGTGCGCGACACCACCCACCTGGAAGGCAAAGAGCTGGAATTCAAGGTCATCAAGCTGGACCAGAAGCGCAACAACGTTGTCGTTTCCCGTCGCAGCGTGCTGGAAGCCGAGAACAGCGCCGAGCGCGAAGCCCTGCTGGAAACCCTGCAGGAAGGCCAACAGGTCAAGGGTATCGTCAAGAACCTCACCGACTACGGCGCCTTCGTGGACCTGGGCGGTATCGACGGCCTGCTGCACATCACCGACATGGCTTGGAAGCGCATCAAGCACCCATCGGAAATCGTTAACGTTGGCGACGAAGTCGACGTACGCGTTCTGAAGTTCGACCGTGAGCGCAACCGCGTTTCGCTGGGTCTGAAGCAGATGGGCGAAGATCCGTGGGTAGCTATCACTGCCCGTTACCCAGAAGGTACTCGCGTACAGGCTCGCGTTACCAACCTGACCGACTACGGCTGCTTCGCTGAGCTGGAAGAAGGCGTTGAAGGTCTGGTACACGTTTCCGAAATGGACTGGACCAACAAGAACATCCACCCGTCGAAAGTCGTTCAGGTTGGCGACGAAGTGGAAGTCATGGTTCTGGACATCGACGAAGAGCGTCGTCGTATCTCCCTGGGCATCAAGCAGTGCAAGTCCAACCCATGGGAAGACTTCTCCGGCCAGTTCAACAAGGGTGACAAGATCACCGGTACCATCAAGTCGATCACCGACTTCGGTATCTTCATCGGCCTGGACGGCGGCATCGACGGTCTGGTTCACCTGTCCGACATCTCCTGGAACGAAACCGGCGAAGAAGCCGTGCGTCGTTTCAAGAAGGGCGACGAGCTGGAAACCGTCATCCTGTCGGTCGACCCAGAGCGCGAGCGCATCTCCCTGGGCATCAAGCAGCTGGAAGACGATCCATTCTCCAACTTCGTTGCTGTCAATGACAAGGGCGCTATCGTCAAGGGCATCGTGAAAGAAGTTGACGCCAAAGGCGCCATCGTCACTCTGGCCGACGACATCGAAGCTACTCTGAAAGCTTCCGAAATCAGCCGTGACCGCGTTGAAGACGCGCGTAACGTCCTGAAGGAAGGCGAAGAGATCGAAGCCAAGATCATCAGCGTTGACCGCAAGTCCCGCGTTATCAGCCTGTCCATCAAGTCGAAGGACGATGCTGAAGAGCGCGAAGCCATCCAGAGCCTGAAAAACGCTCCGGAAGCGGCTGCCGACACCACCATGGCTGCGCTGCTGCGCGAAGCAATGGCCAAGCAGAACTGAGTTCTGTTTGATCGGTAAAAAAGGGCGACCCTCGGGTCGCCCTTTTTTTATGTCGGAAATGGTCCATATCGGAGGTGGATGATGTTGATGTTTGGCGACGTCATGAAAGGTCGCGGGCGTGATAACAATTTCCTGGTCATCAGGTTGCTGGCGGCAACCGCTGTGGTAGTTGGGCATTCCTTTGCGTTGTCCTACCTGGAGTGCCTGAGTTGTGCCGACCCGGCGTTGCTGCTGGGTATGCCGGTGCCGGTTCACAGCCTGGGCGTTGAAGTGTTCTTCATGGTCAGCGGGTTCTTGATCGCTGCCAGTGGTGAGCGCAATGGTGCACGGGATTTCTACCTGGCGCGCGCACTGAGGATCTTGCCTGGTTTGCTGGTGTGTCTGCTGCTCATGGCCTTTGTGCTGGGGCCAGTGGTTACCTCGTTGCCGCTTGCCGAGTATTTCTCGAAAGGCCAGGTTTACAAGTACGTCTACAGCCCGCTGTTGATATTCAAGGATGCCCAGTTCGTGCTGCCCGGCGTGAGTTTTACTCCGAGGTTTCATGGGGTTTCGGTCAATGGCAGTTTGTGGACCATTCCGCTGGAAATGCGCATGTACCTGGTGCTGGGGGTATTGGTGCTGGTGGCCAGGGTTTGTCGATGGCCGATGGCAGGGCTGACGCTGGCGGCGCTGGTGATTGCGCTGGGGCTGCATACCCTGCATCCGGCTTATGGGGAGTACCCATTCAAGTTGGTGGTGTGTTTCCTGGCGGGTTCGGCGTTCTATTCGTGCCGGGCGGTGATCCCGCATGGGTGGTGGCTGCTGCTTGCCTGCGCCGGATTGTTCTTGCTGAGCAAGGGTGGGCGCTTCGAGGTGTTTACCTGCGCCATCCTGACGCTTTACGGCACGTTGTACTTTGCTTACTGCCCGCAGGTGAAGCTGCCTTCGTTGGTGCAGGATTACTCGTACGGTATCTACCTGTATGCATTTCCGATCCAGCAAGTGTTGGCGGGGGCCATGCCATGGGCCGGTCCCTACTGGTTGATGTTGGCTGCGGTGCCGGCGTCGTGGTTTGCGGGCTATGTTTCGTGGGAGCTGGTAGAGAAGCCTGCCTTGGCGATGCGCAAACGCTTTTCCCGAGCGGGTTCCCGGCAGCAATTGGCATAGGCGTCCGGGTTCCAGCAGCTGGCGTGTCCGCCCCCCCCCTCAGTGGGATAATGGTGTGTCCACCTCTCCGGAAACTGGCGCGATCCCTCTGTGGAAGCGGGTTCACCCGCGAACACCGGCGTAGCCGGTGCCATCCATGGCATCGCCCGCTCTTACAGAAGGTGGTGTAGCCTTCAAGGCATGTGCTGCCTCAGTGGTATTACGGTGTGCCCAACTCTCCAGAAACTGGCGCGATCCCCTGTGGTAGCGGACATGCCCGCGAAGCAGGCGACGCGATGGATGGCACCGGCTACGCCGGTGTTCGCGGGTGAACCCGCTCCCACAGAGGGTGGTGTGGCCTTCAAGGCATGTGCTGCCTCAGTGGTATATCGGTGTGCCCCACCTTTCCGGAAGCTGGCGCGATCCCCTGTGGGAGCTGGCTTGCCGGCGATGAGGACGGGCCTGCCAGGCGCCGCCAGCTAGACCATCCCTGTAAAACTTCAATCTTGAATTTTTTTATTAAGTCAAGAACCACCCTGTTCAAATCCCTCCCAGCGTGCTACAAACTGGTTAAGCAATGATCTAGCTGCTTGATAACGAAGGGAAAAATATGACGAAGTCGGAGCTGATCGAACGTATTGTCACCCATCAGGGGCTGCTCTCGTCCAAGGACGTGGAGCTGGCCATCAAGACCATGCTTGAGCAGATGTCACAATGCCTTGCCACTGGCGATCGCATCGAGATCCGCGGTTTTGGCAGCTTCTCGCTGCACTATCGCGCCCCTCGCGTAGGCCGTAACCCGAAGACCGGCCAGTCGGTCAGCCTCGAAGGCAAGTTCGTGCCGCACTTCAAGCCTGGCAAGGAGTTGCGCGATCGGGTCAATGAAGAAGAACATGAGGCCCACACCTGATTCCACAAGGAGCAATCTGATGCGTAACCTCAAGCGCGCCCTGGCGGCGGTGTTCGTGCTGCTGTTGGCGGCTGTGGTGCTGTTCTTCGTGCTGGAGAACCAGCAAACCGTCTCGTTGGTCCTGTTCGGTTGGGCAGCCCCGGCCGTGCCAGTCGCCGTGCTGGTCCTGGCCGCCCTGGTCATTGGCCTGGCAGTCGGGCCGCTGCTGGGTGCCTACGGCGTGCAGCGCAGCAAGCGCAAGATCAGGGCTTCTGCCCGCCAGGCAGCACTGAACGGTAACTAAGGATATTTCCTACAACTGTTTGGGAAAGTCTCACCTATGCCTGTACCGGCCGTCATGGAGTAATAACGCACTTCATTTTCGGCCCAGGCGAGTGTGCGCAGCATGGAATATCCTGTCCTTTCCCATCACGGTGGTGCCCGTGGCGTCACCGGCTCATGCCATCAACTGCACCTCGCCCCGTCCACCAGCCTGCTGATCGACTGCGGCCTGGAGCAGGGCGCCGAGGCCGCGCCAGGCGCAGCATCGGCACCGTTGGGCTTCGACGTGCAGGGTATTCAGGCCCTGGTCATCACCCATGTGCATCTCGACCATGTAGGTCGCATTCCGGCATTGCTGGCTGCCGGCTACCGTGGCCCGATCCTGTGCAGCGAGCCGTCCGCCCGGCTGCTGCCTCTGGTGCTGGAAGATGCCTACAAACTGAGTATCAGCAGTGAGCCCGCCCAAGTGGCGAGGTACCTGGAGTTCATCCGCGACCTGATCGTGCCGGTGCCTTTCGAGCAGTGGCACACCCTGGTCGAGCGCCCCGGCCTCGGTTGCCGCATTCGCCTGCAGCGCGCTGGTCATCTGCTGGGTTCGGCCTATGTCGAATGCGATGTGCAGCGTGAACAAGCCAATACCCGATATGTGTTCTCCGGTGACCTTGGCGCCGGTGGCAACCCTTTGCTGCGCCCTGTGCTGCCCCCGGAACGGGCCGATGTGCTGGTACTGGAAAGCACCTACGGCGACCGCCTGCACCCGCCTGCAGGCGACCGGCAGCAGCGGCTGGAAGCGGCCATCGACCGCGCCCTTGCCGACCAGGGCACGCTGCTCATTCCGGCCTTCAGTCTCGGCCGCACCCAGGAGCTGCTGTACGAGCTCGAAGGCATTCTTCATCGCAAGGCCTTGCTGAACAAGGCCGGCCCGGCCTCCGAGGGCGACCCGCTCGACTGGTCACAGCTGCCCATCATCCTTGACTCACCATTGGCCCAGCGCATTACCGGTGTGTACCGGGAGTTGCACGACTACTGGGATGCCGAAGCCAGGGCGCGCCTGGCAGAAGGGCGCGACCCGCTTGGCTTCAGCCAGTTGATCAGCGTGGACACCCATGCCCGCCACCAGCAGGTGGTCAATTACCTGAAGAGCACCGGGCGGCCGGCGATCGTGATTGCTGGCAATGGCATGTGTTCGGGTGGGCGCATCGTCAATTACCTCAAGGCCATGCTCGGGGATCCGCGGCACGAGGTGATGTTTATCGGTTATCAGGCCAAGGGCACGCCGGGCGCGGTGATACAGGCGAGTGAAGGGGCGGAAGGGTTTGTGCAGATTGATCTGGATGGGCGGATGTATGAGGTGCGCGCAAAAGTCGTAACCTTGCCGGGCTACTCTGGTCATGCGGATCAGCAGGGGTTGGTTAGCTTCGCGCTGGATGGTGCGAAAGCCGCAAGGAAGGTTGTGCTGGTACATGGAGAAGCTCGGGCGAAATCAGCTTTGGCCGAAGCATTAAGCAAGCGCGGCGGTAGGGAGGTCGACGTCATGGTTGCCCAGTAGCGAGCCGCAGGCCGTCGGCTCGTGGGGCGGCGGTGGAACTTTGTTGACGGTATCTTTCTCTTAGATCGGATAAGTGCTAAAGCTGTAGGTCGTTTCGAGCGGTCTGCGGTGGATGAGCAAAATGCCGCTACGCTTAGCTTCAGCTGGTCTTTCGTCAGGTCAGCTGCAGCCAAGGCTAAGCCTGGCTGACATAGGAATCATGCAAATGGCCGGATCTAAGGAAAACGAGAACAAATGCGAAATGAACGTAGTCCCGGAGTCGAAAATGACGAAGTTGATGTTCTCGAACTCTGGCATGTCTTGTGGAGTCGTAAGCTGCTCATCCTTTCGTGCGTTGTTTTAGTTACTGCAGCTACTCTTGTTTATGTTTGGCTAAAGACGCCGATGTATGAGGCCAAGTCTTTTATATTGCCACCTACCAAGAATGATATTGCCCAGTTGAACTATGGCCGCACTGAAGCCAGCGGCCTCAAAGCGTTTACACCCAAAGATGTTTATCAGATTTACCTGCGTTCCCTGCAATCCGAGTCACTGCGGCGCCAGTTTTTTCGCGCGGTCTATTTGCCTAATTTGCCAGAGGTCGCCCGCCAAGGCTCTCAAGATGCACTTTATGACCAGTTTGGCAAGGTATTGACTGTGGGGGCTGTGGCGGGAGATAGTGCCGAGCGCTTTTTGATCAGGGCGTTAAGCGACGACCCCAAGATGAGTGTGAAGTGGGTAACGCGTTTTTCGGAAATGGCCAGCGACCTTGCTAAAAAGACGCTGGTTGAAGATGCCGATACTGAAGTGAAGGTGCTGGTCAAGAACCTGGAGCAACAGATCCGCAGCGCACGAGATGCGGCGCACAAGCAGCGGGAAGATCAAATCGCCCGCCTTGAAGAGGCGCTGAAAGTTGCCAAGGCAGTGAACCTGAGCAAGCCCCCCATCATTGCCAGTGGCATGGATACTGAGGTGTCTGGCGGCATGCAGGGCGCACTGACCTACATGCGCGGTAGCCAGGCCCTTGAGGCAGAGCTTGCAAACCTTCGCACGCGGGAGTCCGATGACCCATTCGTCGCCGGTTTGCGGGAGATCCAGGAGAAACTCGACTTCTACCGCAACCTGCAGCTGAACCCGGCCGTGATCGAGGTGTTTCAGCAGGATGGTGCCATCGAGGTGCCTGATACCCCGGTCCGGCTGCGCAAATTGCTTATTGTCGTAGGGGGTGTGTTCGCAGGGCTGGTACTCGGTGTGCTCCTGGCCGCATTTACCCACCTGGTATCTACTGAAAGAGAGCGTCGTCTGGGGCGCGTTTGAGCTACCCCGCCCCCCCCGAGCCTGTATGCTGCGGGAAGAGTCGAACTGATAGTAATAAATTTCAACAAGAGGCTGGTTGCGTGAAGCTCATAGAAACAAATATCTCGGACGTAGTCGTTTTTGAACCTACCGTTTTCGAGGACGACAGGGGCTGGTTCTATGAGTCTTATAGCGAGCCTAAGTTTCATGCCTTGCTCAGTGCGCAAGGTATTACCCTTCCGCCTTCTTTTGTTCAGGAAAATTGCTCTTTATCCAAAAAGGGCGTCATGCGCGGCTTGCACTATCAGCTTTATCCATTTGCCCAAGGCAAGTTGGTAAGCGTGGTCAAGGGCGCAGTGTTCGACGTGGCAGTGGATATTCGAAAAGGCTCCCCTACCTTCGGGCAGTGGGTAGGCATGGAGCTGTCGGCGGCCAACCGCAAGATGATGTGGGTGCCTGAAGGCTTCGCCCATGGTTTTATCGCGCTGGAAGAAGATACGGTGTTTCAGTACCGCACGACCAATGTCTATTCCAAAGAGCATGAACGCAGCATTGCCTGGAATGACCCGGACCTTGCCATCGAATGGCCACAGCTGGAGGGGCTGCTGATCAGTGACAAGGATGCGATTGCGCCAACCCTTGCCGAGGCTGACTTGCCACCGCTGATCCTGAAAGGGCAGGCGGAAGACTTGGTACTACCGATCATTGGTGATGATCGCGGGAGCCTGATCAGTATTGAAAAGGCGTTGAATATCCCGTTTGCCATCCGTCGCGTCTACTACATCTTCGGTACCAAGGCCGGCGTCAGCCGCGGCTTCCATGCCCACCGGGATCTCCAGCAACTGATAATCTGCCTGGCCGGCAGTTGCCGCATGACCCTGGATGACGGTACCGGCCGAGTCGACCATATGCTTGACGCGCCACAGAAAGCCTTGCTGATCAAGAATATGGTCTGGCGTGAAATGCATGATTTCAGTGAAGACTGCGTACTCATGGTCATCGCCAGTGAAACCTACGACGAGCGTGATTACATTCGCAGTTACGATGACTTCAAGAGGCTGATCGCCCATGCCTAGCATTCATGCCTTGGCCGATGTACAAACCGATGCCATCGGTGAAAAAACCAGAGTCTGGCAATACGCGGTCATCCTCAAAGGTGCGCGAATTGGCAGCAACTGCAACATATGCGCCCACACCCTGATCGAAGGAGGGGTTGTAGTCGGGGACAACGTCACCGTGAAAAGTGGTGTGTTTCTGTGGGAGGGGCTCGTGATCGAGGACAATGTCTTCATTGGCCCCAATGCTACATTCACCAACGACAGAGTACCGCGCTCCAAGTGTTACCCCGAGGCATACGAAGTCACGGTGCTGAAGGAAGGCTGCAGCATCGGTGCCAACGCAACATTGCTCCCGGGCGTCACGATTGGTCGACATGCCATGGTAGGTGCCGGTGCCGTCGTGACAAAGGATGTACCTGATTACTGCGTGGTAGTGGGTAATCCGGCAAAAATAACAAGGGAGCTAGAGCATGGTTGATTTCCTGAATCTCAAGGCCGTCAATAAACAGTACCGCGAAGAATTGTTGCAAGCGTGTGCCGATGTCATCGATTCCGGCTGGTACATCGGCGGTAGCGCTCTGGCCCGCTTTGAAAGCAACTTTGCCGCTTATTGCGGTACCGCTCATTGCATTGGCGTGGCAAACGGCCTCGATGCGCTGACGTTGACCTTGACTGCCTGGAAACAGCTGGGGCGGGTGAAGCAGGGTGATGAAGTCATCGTCCCGGCCAATACCTACATTGCGAGCATCCTGGCAATCACCGCCAGTGGGCTTGAGCCTGTGCTCGTCGAACCTGACCCCGCAACCTTCAATATTGATACCTCCCTCATACGCCAGGCTATTACCGACAAGACGCGCGTCATCCTGCCGGTACACCTGTATGGGCAAATTGCAGACATGAAGGCGATCACCGAGATTGCCGCCGAATACGGTTTGCTGGTACTCGAAGACTCGGCCCAGGCTCACGGTGCCTCAATCGATGGCAAGCGGGCGGGGAGCTGGGGGAATGCCTCGGGCTTCAGCTTCTATCCGGGCAAGAATCTGGGTGCGCTCGGTGATGCCGGGGCGATAACCACCTCGGATGCCGAGTTGGCGGAAGTGCTGCGCGCCCTCAGAAACTACGGCTCCCATGAGAAGTACAAGAACTTGTACGTCGGAGTGAACAGTCGTTTGGACGAGATCCAGGCGGCTATGCTGGACGTGAAGCTCAAGTATCTGGGTGAAGAAATCAGCCGGCGCCGGCACATCACCAAGTGCTACCGCGCGGGCATTCAAAATGCTCAAATCGTCCAGCCGCAAAATAGTGTTGTCGAGGAGCATGTCTGGCATCTGTATGTAGTACGCACGCCGCACAGAAACGATTTGCAGCAACATCTTCGCGAGCAAGGGATACAGACGCTGGTTCACTACCCAATCCCGCCTCACAGGCAGCAGGCTTACAGTCAGTACAACGGTTTGAGCCTGCCGCTGACTGAAAAAATTCATGATGAAGTGCTCAGCCTGCCTGTCGACCCCACCATGAGCGACGCGGATATTCAGACGGTCATCGATGCCTGCAACAGTTTTACTGTGTCCGGGCAATAATACATGACGTTGATCAAGACCAGTCTGCTGAATGCTATTGCTGTTTTTGTAAAGATGGCGACATTGCTGGGGCTCAACAAGGTGCTGGCCCTTTATGTAGGGCCAGCGGGTTACGCGGCGATCGGGCAATTGCAGAATGCCGTTACCATGTTCACGACACTGGCCAGCGGCGCTGTCAGCACAGGGGTAACCAAGTACACGGCGGAGTTTGCTGATCGGCCGGACGAACAACACAGGATCTGGCGAACTGCCGGGACGCTGTCACTGCTGGTTTCGTGTGTATTGGCAGTGCTGATCGTGGCCATGCGGGCACCATTGGCAGGTTGGTTTTTCAACGACGAAAAACTCGCCCCAGTGCTGGTGTGGTTTGCCGCTACCTTGGTATTTTTTGCTTTCAACTCTTTGCTGCTGGGCATTCTGAACGGCAAGAAAGACGTTCAGCGCTACGTGCTTGCCAATATTTCTGGCAGCCTGATATCGCTGGTGGTGACCTGTGCCCTGACCATCAGGCTGGGGTTGTACGGTGCGCTGGTTTCGCTGGCTGTGTACCAGTCGTTGAGCTTCGTGGCCACCTTGGTCATCTGCATGCGCACATCATGGTTCCGCCTCTCAGATTTCATCGGGGCGCTGGACAAGCAGTCCTTGTCCCGGCTGGCAAAGTTTGCCCTCATGGCCGTTGTGACAGCATGTTCTCTGCCCGTTTGCCATGTGTTCATCCGGGATTACCTGGGGGCGGAGTTCGGCTGGGATCACGCTGGTTACTGGGAGGCCATGTGGCGGTTGAGCACGGCCTATCTCATGTTGATCACCACGACGCTTGCGGTCTATTACCTGCCGAGGCTCTCGGAGCTTTCAGATGCAGGTGAACTTCGTCGGGAAATCATTCAGGGATACAAGCTCATCCTGCCCCTGACCATTGCTGCCGGCCTGGTTATCTACCTGCTCAGGGACTTCATCATCCATGTCCTTTTCTCGGCGTCATTCCTGCCCATGCGTGAGCTGTTCGCATGGCAGATGGTAGGGGACAGCTTGAAGGTCATCAGTTGGTTGATGGCCTACCTGATGCTCGGCAAGGCACTCACCCGGTTGTATCTGATTACCGAAGTCCTCTCGACGCTTTCGCTTTATGCTCTGACGGTCTATTTCACCCAGTTGTGGGGGTATGAAAAAGTTACCCTTGCATACGCGGCAAACTACCTGTTGTACGGAGTCGTGATGTATTTCTCGGTATTCCGTCGTTTGCACATTATTGTTGGCGATACGACGCGGAGCTGAGTAGAGATGAAGGACGTCATCGAACAGTTACATGGGCGCATCCTTGGCGCTGAACCTGCCCAGGCATTGGTGCAGGCGCAGGTCTATGGGGCACTGCTCTGGGCGGTGGACCTGGGTATTTATGATGCCACCGCGCTGGAGCGCCACCTGGTGGCCCGATGCGCCAGCCAGGTCACGCTGCCGGCTGTCAGCAGCGTATCGCGCGGCTGCCTGCATGTGGTCAGCGAACCCTATATGCAAGGCGGGCACACCCGGCTGATGGAGCGCCTGGCGCACATGCACGAGGGGCCTGTGGACCTGCTGGTCGCGCGCAGCGCCAAGCCCCAGGTGCTCGAACGCCTGGCAGGCTATTTCGCCCATATCGAGGTGGCGCGCGGCGATGACCCGTGTGCCCGCCTGCAGTCCATCGTCGACATCCTGGCCCAGTACGACAAGGTGGTGTTGCACATTCACCCGGACGACATCATCACCACCGTCGCCTGCGGCCTGCTGAAGCAACAACGTGGCGCCGCGCTGACAGTGTATTTCGTCAACCATGCCGACCACGTGTTCAGCTTTGGCGCGTCGGTGGCCGACGTGTATTTCGAGATCAGCGCCTACGGGCACCACCTGGACAAGAAAAAGCACCTCTCCTGCCAGAAGAGCTTCCTGGCGATACCGATCGAGACCAGCGGCGCCAAAGTGCCGGGTGCCGTGCCAACCCATGAGCGGATCAAGGTGTTCAGCGCTGCCTCGGCGGCCAAGTACAAGCCCCACGGCGGCCTGGACATGCGTCCGTCGATCACGGCGATTCTTCAGCGTTTCCCCAATGCCGAGTGCTGGATCATCGGTGCCAACCCCCTGACCAACACCTGGTGGTGGACAGTGAAGCTGCGCTACCCAAAGCGCTTCTTCATCCGCCGCCACCTGCCGTACAAGGACTACCTGGCCTTTGCGGAAAAAGCCGACTTCTACCTGGACAGCTACCCTATACCCGGTGGCACGGCGTTCGCCGAGCAATTGCTCAAGGGCCGGCGTTGCGTGGGGCTGGTGGCGCCGATTCAGGGCTATTCCCCGGCAGACGGCCTGAAGGTGGCCAGCATCGACCAGCTGCTGGCCAGCATCGAACAACCCCGGCCCAGTGCCTCGGTGGTGGAAGCGGTGCAGCGGGTCAACTCGCTGGAGTCGGTGAAAGCGCGTTACCTGGCGTGCATCGAGCGGGGCGAATTCAGCGAGAACGAACTGGCAGCCATGTTGCCGTGGACGGGCAACCTCGATTTCATGAAACCGACAGGTAAGGTCACTAGCATGATCCCTGCGGATGCCTTCGACGCCCTGTGCCGCATAGACACGAACCTGGCGTTGCGAACCCTGTTTGCCTACGCCTGGGTGCCGAGAATCAAACTCTTGATCAAGGTCGTGCTGTTCCGGCTGGCCAGGCTGACCAGAGCGCGAGGGTGAGTGTGATCAGGATATTTATCGGCGTGCTGTTCTGCCTGCTGTTCTTCAGCGACTTCGTCGTGTTGACGCTGGAGCTGGGCAGTGTGTTTGCCGGTTGGCGAGAAATGATCAGCCTGCTGATGATCATGTGGCTGCTGCTGCGGGTGCTGGCCAGTGTCACGGCACGTGGCATGGTCAACCTCGAAGTCGGGCGGTGGTTGCTGGTCGTGCTGTTCTTCGTCTTCCTGTATCTGCTGTTCGGCGACCTTAGAGCGTCGTCGGTGCGCATGTTCCGCGCACTGGCCGTGCCGGTGTTCGTCGGCATGGCGGTGGCCATCTGGGCCCACGCGGTGTCGACCGAGAAGAAGCTGCGCCATGTGTACTGGTCGGTGCTGGCGATGAGCGTACTTACCGGCGCGTATGCGTTTTACCAGTACCTGACCATCGTCTCGGCCGAGCAGTTCTGGTACTGGCCGCTGCTTACCGCCAAAGGCTATGAGCTGCAACCCTACAACTCGATGCGTGACGGGCTGCCGCGGGTTTCCGGTTTCTTTACCGGCACGCTGGAGTTTTCTGCGGTAATCCTCAATACCGCCGCCATGACCCTGGCCGTGTTGCTCAGCGGGCGCAACTGGTCTTTGACCCGGCGCCTGCTGCTGAGTGTTGCCTTCCTGCTGCTGTGCGGGCTGATTGTGATCGGTTCGGTGCGTACGGCCATGATCGGCCTGGTGTGCATCTGCTCGATGCTGGTGGCGGCCCGGGTACTGCGTACGGCCTGGCTGATCTCCCTGCTGGGCTACCTGCAGTTCGTGGGCCTGACCGTGGCGATTTTCGCCTACCTGTCGATGGGCTACACCGAGGACTTGTCGGCACTGGACCGTGAGCGGCAGTGGCTGCACATGTTTGAGGTGCTTGGCGCGCACCCCATGGGCTATGGCTTTGGCGCGGTAGGCCCGGGCCAGCCGCACTGGTTCGATTCGTTCTGGCTCAACCTGCTGGCCACCTGCGGTCTGGTCGGCCTGCTGATCATGGCCGGGTTGATCCTCTGGTATCACAAGCTGGTGACGATCATCGTCCGGGACAGGCCTCACGGCAGCTCCTGGAAAAACGGCCTGGGCAACTTCGTGATTGCCAGCTATCCGTTCTTCCTGAGCTCGTTCTTTTTCCAGTCCTATACGAACAGTGTTGTCCTCTACATTTTCGCGATCGTGGTGATGGTGATCATTGGTGAAAACAGAAGAACAAAAGTTGAGCCTGGCAGTCCTGATCGTTCTGTATCGGAAAGCTAGCCAGGACTCGATTGCCCTGCAGTCGTTGCTCGCGCAGCAGGCGTTACTGCGTGACGAGGGTATCGACCTGCAGCTGTACGTCTGGAACAACTCCCCCGGCGTGGCACAGCCGTGCCCGGGCGTACGCTGGTACGAGGCGGACAACCAGCGGTTGTCGGTGGTCTACAACCAGGTGGCCGAACAGGCGTTTGCCGCCGGGGTCGACCTGTTCATGATCTCGGACGACGACACCAACTACTCGAACATCCGCCTGTCCAGCTGCCTGGCGCAGATCGGCCAGGTACGCCGTGCGCCAGGCGGCGAGCAGGTGGGCGTGTTCATGCCCCGGCTGGTCAGCCATGGGCAACTGGTCAGCCCCGGCAAGCGCTGGTTGTTCATGGGCCGCCTTACCCCCAACGTGGCCGCGGGGCTGGTGGACTCGAAAAACCTGCTGGGCATCAACAGTGGCCTGATCTTCACTCGCGAGTGCTTCCAGCGCATGACGCCTTTCTATGACGAGCGGTTGCGCTTCTATGCCACCGATACCGACTTTTTCATCCGCTACGAGGGTTATTTCCCCAAGGCCTGCGTGCTGGATGTGGAGATTGCCCACGACCTGTCCGAGCACAGTGCCGATACCCCCGAGCGTGCCTTGTTCCGCTTCGAGGAAATGATCCACGGGCTGCGTATCAGCTTCCATTCCCACGGCCTGCTGGAGCGAGGCCTGCTTGACCTGTACCTGGTCTATGCGGCCATTCGCAAAGCGGTGGCCTACCGCCGTCCGGCCTTCGTCAAGGCCTTGTTTACCCAGGTGAGGGCCGTGAAATGATGCATGCCTTGCTCGAAAAGCTGGTGCTGCTGGTTAAAAAGCGCCCATTGGTTGTCGACCGGCGCATCTCGTCGGGCTATCTGCTGGGGCTGTTCGTGACCAAGCTGCTGATGGCCTGCCGCGGCGTGATCCGCCTGCGCCGGCGGCGCCTGGCGTTCATCGGCTCGGGGGTAACCCTGAAGGAAGTGGGCAAGATCGAGTACGGCCCGGGGCTGGTCATTGACCAGGGCTGCTTCGTCGATGCCTTGTCCAATGACGGCATCCGCTTCGGCACCGCCGTGTCGCTGAACAAGCACATCATCATCGAGTGCACCGGCAGCCTGGCCAACATCGGCAAGGGCCTGGTGATTGGCGACAACGTCGGCCTGGGTGCCGGCTGCTTCCTGGGCTGCGCCGGCGGCATCGAGATCGGCAGCGACACCATCATCGGCAACTTCGTCAGCTTCCATTCGGAAAACCACAACTTCGAAGACCCGCTGCAACCCATCCGCCTGCAGGGCGTGACCCGCCAGGGCATCAAGGTGGGCCGCAACTGCTGGATCGGCGCCAAGGTGACCGTACTCGATGGCGCGGTGATCGAAGACGGCTGCGTGTTCGCCGCAGGGGCGGTGGTGGCCGCGGGCGTGTACCGCAAGAATTCGATTTATGGCGGTGTGCCGGCCAAGTTCATCAAGGCGCGCGTAGCGGAAGAAGGGGTGGCATGAAAACGTTGCACTTTGTCCATCTGCTGAATGACTACAGCGGCAGCCCCCGGGTGTTGAACCAGACCATCACCGCGCTACAGCGACACGGCGCCGACTGCACCCTGCATGTGGGCAGCAGCGGCCACGGTGTGCTCGACGAGCTGCAGGTACGCACCTGCAGGTTTGCCTACAAGCGCTTCGACAACCGCTGGCTGACCTTGCTGGCGTATGCCGGCTCGCAGGTGGCGCTGTTCTTCAGCCTGTTGCGCCAGGTGCGGCCGGGGTCGATCGTGCTGGTTAACACCATGCTGCCCTTTGGTGCCGCCCTGGCCGCCCGTTTGCGCGGTGCCAAGGTGGTCTACCACGTGCACGAAACCTCCATCCGGCCTGCGCTGCTCAAGGCGTTCCTGCGCCGGGTGATTGCCGGCTGTGCCAGCAAGGTGGTCTACGTGTCGAAGTACCTGCAGGTACAAGAGGGCGTGGCCGGCGTGCCAGCGGTGACCGTGTACAACGGGCTGGCCGAGGGCTTCCAGCAGCAGGCAATGGCCACGCCGTACCAGCACTTGCACGACGGCAGCTTCAACGTGCTGATGCTGGCGTCGTTGAAGGGCTACAAAGGGGTGGACGAATTTGTCGCCCTGGCCACCGCACTGGCCGCGAACCCTGTGCTGAAGTTCACCCTGGTGCTCAATGCCAGCCCGCAGGAAGTGGACGCCTACTTTGCCGGCAAGGTTCTGCCGCAAAACCTCATGCTCAGCCCGGCCAGTGCCGAGGTGGCGAAGTTCTACCGCAATGCCAGCCTGGTGCTGAACCTGTCCCATGTGGACGGCTGGGTTGAAACCTTTGGCCTGACCATTCTCGAGGCGATGGCTTTCGGCATCCCGACCATAGTGCCCCCGGTAGGCGGCCCGGTCGAACTGGTCAGTGACGGGGTTGAGGGCTACCAGATCGATTCGAAAAACCATGAACAACTGGTGCGCACCGTTGCGCGCCTGTCGCAGGACCCACAGGTGTGCCAGGCACTGTCCGAGTGCGCACGCAGGAAAGCGAGTGAGTTTTCCACTGCCAACTTCCAGAAAAAAATCGTGATGGTGTTTGATGACCTATAAGATTGCAGTGATTGGTACGGTCGGTTTACCCGCTCAATACGGTGGTTGGGAAACACTGACCGAGCAATTGGTGCGCAACCTGCCGGGTGACTGCGAACTCACCGTATATTGCAGTGCGCCCCATTACCCCCAGCGCCCGAAGTTTTTCGAGCGTGCCCGCCTGGTCTACCTGAACCTCAAGGCCAATGGCGTGCAAAGCATTCCGTACGATGTGCTGAGCATGCTGCACGCCTACCGCAAGCATGACCTGATGCTGATTCTGGGTGTTTCCGGCTGCATTGCCCTGCCTTTCATGCGCCTGCTGACCCGCAAGCCGATCGTGGTGAACATCGACGGCTATGAATGGAAGCGCGCCAAGTGGTCCAACTTCGCCCGCTGGTTCCTGAAGTTGTCCGAAGCGGTGGCCGTGCGTTTTGCCCACGCGGTCATCACCGACAACAAGGTGTTGCAGGAATACGTGACCGCCGAATACAACAAACCCAGCGAACTGATTGCCTACGGTGGCGACCAGGCCCGGGCCGGCGAGCCAAGCGAGCAAGCCCGCCAGGCTTACCCCTTCCTGGGTGCGCCCTATGCCTTTACGGTGTGCCGCATCGAGCCGGAGAACAACATCCATGTCATTCTCGAAGCCTTCGCCGGCTCTGGCATGCCGCTGGCGATCATCGGCAACTGGAACCACAGCGAATACGGCGTGCAACTGCGCAAGCAATACGAAGGGGTAAGCAACATTCACCTGCTGGACCCGATCTACGACGTGGAGCAACTGAGCCCGCTGCGCAGCAATGCCACGGTGTACCTGCATGGCCACAGCGCCGGCGGCACCAACCCGTCGCTTGTCGAAGCCATGTGGCTGGGCCTGCCGGTGGTGGCCTTCGATGTGTCGTTCAACCGCGCCACCACCGAAGACCAGGCGCTGTACTTTGCCGACAGCACCTCGCTGCGCAACCACGCCCAAGCCCTGTTTGCCGATGAAGGCGCCCGTGCGCAGCTTTCGGCGCGCCTGCATGAAATTGCCAACCGCCGTTACCGATGGTCGGTGGTGGCAGACCAGTACCGTAGCGTGTTCACCCGCCTGCTGGGCCGGGCGGGGAGAGGCTGATGGCCGAGCAAGGCAACGGGCAACGGCCAGGTATCCTGGCCACCGGCGGTAGCGGTTTTGTCGGCAAGGTGTTGCTGCAACGGCTTGCTGCAGACACACGCTGGGCGCCGCGCGCGCTGGTACGGCAAGCGCCCGGCCAGCGGCTGGCGGGCGTCGACTACCGGCCATTCAGCGAACTGGCGGCGGTGGATGTTGCGTCCGGGCATTTCGAGCATGTCGACACCGTAATCCACCTGGCCTCCCGCGTGCACGTTATGCAGGAAACCGCCGCCGATCCGCTGGCCGAGTTCCGCCGGGTAAACGTGGAAGGTACCCTGAGCCTGGCCCGGGCCGCCGCCCAGGCCGGTGTGCGGCGCTTCATTTTTGTAAGCTCGGTGAAGGTGAACGGCGAAACCACCAACGGCCGCCAGCCGTTCACCGCCGATGAAACCCCCGCGCCTTCGGACCCGTACGGCATCTCCAAGCGCGAAGCCGAAGACGGCCTGCGCCAATTGGCGGCTGAAACCGGGCTGGAAGTGGTGATCGTGCGCCCGGTGCTGGTGTATGGTCCAGGCGTGAAAGCCAACTTCCGCAGCATGATGAACTGGCTGAGCAAAGGTGTGCCGCTGCCATTTGGCGCCATCCACAACAAACGCAGCCTGGTGGCGCTGGACAACCTGGTGGACCTGTTGCTGACCTGCATCGACCACCCGGCCGCCGCCAACCAGACTTTTCTGGCTAGCGATGGCCACGACCTGTCCACCACCGAACTGCTGCAACGGTTGGGCAAGGCGCTGGGCAAGCCAGCCAGGTTGTTGCCCGTGCCCGCCGCCTGGTTGAAGGGCGCGGCCACCTTGGCCGGCAAGGCCGGGCTGGCCCAGCGCCTGTGCGGCTCGCTGCAGGTAGACATTGGCAAAACCCGTGAACTGCTGGGCTGGCAGCCCCCGCTGGATGTCGACCAGGCACTGCGGGCTACGGCACTCAACTTTCTGAAAGAGCAAGACAAATGATGGCATGGTGGCTTATCCCCCTGGTCGCAGGGGCATCCCTGCTTTTGACCGCAGTGCTGCGGCGCTACGCCCTGAACAAGCAGATCATCGACGTGCCCAACGCGCGCAGTTCGCACACCGTGCCCACCCCACGGGGTGGCGGTGTGGCCATTGTGCTGAGCTTTCTTGGCTGCCTGCCGCTGCTGGGCCTGGCGGGCGCTGTGCCGCTGCCGGCACTGGTTGCCATCGGCGGGGCAGGGGCACTGATCGCGGTAATCGGCTTCATGGACGACCACGGCCACATCGCTGCCCGCTGGCGCCTGCTTGGCCACTTCGCCGCGGCCGCCTGGATGCTGTACTGGCTGGGTGGCCTGGCGCCGCTGCAAGTGTTCGGCTTTACCCTGGACCTGCAGTGGTTCGGCTACATCCTGGCCGCGTTCTACAGCGTGTGGATGCTCAACCTGTATAACTTCATGGACGGTATCGACGGCATCGCCAGCGTCGAAGCGGTGACCGCCTGCCTGGGCATGGTGCTGCTCTCGGCCCTGGCCGGTGTGCCACAGTTGATGGCGTTGCCACTGTTGCTGGCCGCGGCCACGCTGGGCTTCCTGTTCTGGAACTTCCCGCCGGCCAGGATCTTCATGGGTGACGCTGGCAGTGGCTTCCTTGGTATCGTGCTGGCAGGCCTGTCGCTGCAGGCGGCCTGGGCCGCGCCGCAGCTGTTCTGGTGCTGGCTGATCCTGTTGGGCGTGTTCGTGGTCGACGCTACCTTCACCCTGATCCGCCGCCTGCTGCGCGGCGACAAGGTGTACGAAGCGCACCGCAGCCACGCCTACCAGTTCGCCTCGCGCCACTATGGCAAGCACCTGCCGGTGACCCTGGCTGTGGCCGGGCTCAACCTGTTCTGGCTGCTGCCGGTGGCCTTGTGTGTGCTGTTGCTGGGCCTGGACGGCGTGTTGGGCGTGATCATCGCCTACCTGCCATTGGCGTTTCTGGCCGTGCGCTGGCGCGCCGGTGAACTCGAACACTAGCTAGAGTGATAGAAAGAAGACGCTAGACATGTCACTTTGCAACACTCTCAGAGGTTCTATGGATAAGCTGCGCTCAAGACTGCTTGGACTACCTCGACGCCACAAACGGCTGATCCAGGTAGCGACCGATGTAATTCTGGTCTGGTTCGCGCTGTGGCTGGCGTTTGTCGTGCGCCTGGGCATCGATGACCTGGCCAACCCTGTCCGTGATCACACCTGGCTGTTCATCACGGCGCCGATCATCTCGATCCCGTTGTTCATCCGCTTTGGTCTTTACCGGGCGGTGATGCGCTATTTCGGCAATGACGCACTGATCGCGATCATCAAGGCGGTGACCCTGTCGGCGCTGATCCTCGGTTTCATCATCTACTGGGCCAGCAACCACCAGAACGTGGTGCCGCGCTCGATCACCTTCAACTACTGGTGGCTGAGCCTGATCATGGTCGGAGGCCTGCGTCTGGCCATGCGCCAGTACTTCCTCGGCGACTGGTTTGCCACTGCCGTGCAGCACGTGCCCTTTGCCAACCGCGACGACGGCCTGCCACGGGTGGCCATCTACGGCGCCGGCTCGGCCGGTAACCAGCTGGTGGCGGCGCTGCGCATGGGCAAGGCCATGCGCCCGGTAGCGTTCATCGACGACGATGCCAGCATCACTGACCGAGTGATCGCCGGCCTGCAGGTGTACCAGCCGGAACAACTGCAACGCATGATCGACGATACCGGCGCCGAAGAAATCCTGCTGGCGCTGCCCTCGGTGAGCCGCAGCCGTCGTCGCGAAATCCTCAACCTGCTGGAAGGCTACCCGCTGCACGTGCGCAGTGTGCCCGGCTTCATGGACCTGGCCAGCGGCCGGGTCAAGGTGGACGACATCCAGGAGGTGGACATTGCCGACCTGCTGGGCCGCGACGCGGTACCGGCGCAAGGCGACCTGCTACAGCACTGCATCATCGACCAGACGGTCATGGTGACCGGTGCCGGCGGCTCTATCGGCTCCGAGCTGTGCCGCCAGATCCTCGGGCAGACACCGCGCACCCTGCTGTTGTTCGATCACAGCGAATTCAACCTGTACACCATTGCCGGCGAACTGGAGCAGCGCATCATTCGCGAAGGCCTGGCGGTGCAGCTGATCCCCATCCTCGGCTCGGTCCGCGACCAGGCCAAGATGCTCGACGTGATGCGCGCCTGGCAGGTGGACACCGTGTACCACGCCGCTGCCTACAAGCATGTGCCGATTGTCGAGCACAACATTGCCGAAGGCCTGACGAACAACGTGTTCGGCACCCTGTACACCGCCCAGGCGGCGCTGCAGGCCGGCGTTGCCAACTTCGTGCTGATTTCCACCGACAAGGCCGTGCGCCCCACCAACGTGATGGGCAGTACCAAGCGCCTGGCCGAAATGGTGCTGCAGGCCCTTAGCCGTGAGCTGGCGCCGGTACTGATGGGCGAAACCGGCAATGTCTCACAGGTGAACAAGACCCGCTTCACCATGGTGCGTTTCGGCAACGTGCTGGGCTCGTCGGGCTCGGTCATTCCGCTGTTCCACAAGCAGATCAAGGCCGGTGGGCCGCTGACCGTGACCCACCCGAAAATCACCCGCTACTTCATGACCATCCCCGAGGCCGCGCAGCTGGTGATCCAGGCCGGTTCCATGGGGCAGGGCGGCGATGTGTTCGTGCTGGACATGGGCGAACCAGTGAAGATCGTGGAGCTGGCGGAAAAGATGATTCACCTGTCCGGCTTCAGCATCCGCTCCGAGCGCAACCCGCTGGGCGACATCGCCATCAACTTCACCGGCCTGCGCCCGGGCGAGAAGTTGTACGAAGAGCTGCTGATCGGCGACAACGTGATTGCCACCCGCCACCCCATGATCATGAGCGCACACGAGGACTACCTGCCTTGGGATGCGCTGAAGCAGCGCCTTGACGCCCTGCGCGCGGCGACTGCGGAAGATGACTTTGCCACCGTGCGACAGCTGCTGCGTGACACCGTAAGCGGCTACGTGCCTGGCGGTGACATTGTGGATTGGCTGTACCAGCGCCGGCGCATGGAGCCCTGAACGCTGCACTTACAAAATGAACGGCGGTGCCGATACAGGAACGCCTACATGAACTTCAAACGCTGTGAAGTTTGAACGCGGGAATTGGGAAGAACTGAACGATGACTATTCTGGTAACTGGTGGTGCGGGCTTCATTGGCGCGAACTTCGTGCTGGACTGGCTGGCCGGCAATGACGAGCCCGTGGTCAACCTCGACAAACTCACCTACGCAGGCAACCTGCAGACCTTGAGCAGCCTGCAGAACGACGCGCGGCACATTTTCGTGCATGGCGACATTGGTGATTCCGCGCTGGTGGAACAGCTGCTGAAAACCCACCAGCCACGCGCCATCGTCAACTTTGCCGCCGAGTCCCACGTCGACCGCTCGATCCACGGCCCGGAAGACTTCATCGAAACCAACATCGTCGGCACCTTCCGCCTGCTGGAAGCCGTACGCGCCTACTGGGGCGGCCTGGATGAGCAATCGCGTCAGGCCTTCCGCTTCCTGCATGTGTCCACCGACGAAGTGTATGGTTCGCTGGCCGCCGATGAACCGGCCTTCACCGAAACCCACCAGTACCAGCCCAACAGCCCGTACTCGGCCAGCAAGGCTGCCAGCGACCACCTGGTGCGCTCGTACCACCACACCTACGGCCTGCCGGTGCTGACCACCAACTGCTCGAACAACTACGGCCCTTACCACTTCCCGGAAAAGCTCATCCCGCTGATGATCGTCAACGCCCTGGCCGGCAAACCGCTGCCGGTATACGGCGACGGCCAGCAGATTCGCGACTGGCTGTACGTCAAGGACCACTGCAGCGCCATCCGCCGCGTGCTGGAAGCCGGCAAGACCGGCGAGGTGTACAACGTGGGCGGCTGGAACGAAAAGCCCAACCTGGAAATCGTCAACCGCGTGTGCGCCCTGCTGGACGAACTGCGCCCCCGCGCCGACGGCAAGCCCTACGCCGAGCAGATCACTTACGTGACCGACCGCCCAGGCCATGACCGCCGCTATGCCATCGACGCCCGCAAGCTCGAGCGCGAACTGGGCTGGAAGCCTGCCGAAACCTTCGAAACCGGTATTCGCAAGACCGTGGCCTGGTACCTCGACAACCAGGAGTGGGTGCAGAACGTACAGTCCGGCAGCTACCGCGACTGGGTCGAGAAAAATTACGCAGGGCGCTCGGCATGAAGATTCTGCTACTGGGCAAGGACGGCCAGGTAGGTTGGGAGCTACAACGCAGCCTGGCCCCGCTGGGCCAGGTGCTGGCGCTCAATTCCCGCAGCCAGGCACACTGCGGCGACCTGGCCAACCTGCCGGGCCTGGCCGAAACAGTGCGCGCCTACGCCCCCGATGTAATCGTCAACGCCGCCGCCTACACTGCCGTGGACAAGGCGGAAAGCGACCGTGAACAAGCCTTCAAGGTAAACGCCGAAGCCGTCGGCGTGCTGGCCCGCGCCGCCGCCGACTGCGGAGCATTGCTGGTGCATTACTCCACCGATTACGTGTTCCCAGGGCAGGGTACCCAAGCTTGGCGCGAAGACGACAGCGTCGGCCCACTGAATGCCTATGGCGAAAGCAAGCTGGCCGGCGAACAGGCCATCCAGGCCGCCGGTTGCCAGCACCTGATCTTCCGAACCTGCTGGGTGTATGCCGCACGCGGCAACAACTTCGCCAAGACCATGCTGCGCCTGGCTGCGGAACGCGACAGCCTGGGCGTGATCTACGACCAGCACGGCGCCCCGACCGGCGCCGAACTGATCGCCGACATCACCGCCCACGCAATCACCGCCACCCGCCACGACCCGGCCCTGGCTGGCCTGTATCACCTGGCGGCGGCCGGTGAAACCACCTGGTACGGCTACGCCCGTTACGTGCTGGAGCAGGCAGCGGCCTTGGGTGTGCCATTGAAAGCCCACGCCGAACAGGTCAACCCGTTGACCACCGACGCCTACCCGACCCCGGCCAAGCGGCCGGCCAACTCGCGTCTGGACACCCATAAACTGCAGCAAGCCTTTGCCCTGAACCTGCCAGACTGGCGCCTGGGTGTGGCTCGCATGCTTACGGAAATACACGAGAAATGACCACTATGAAGCGTAAAGGCATCATTCTGGCGGGCGGGTCGGGTACCCGTCTGCACCCCGCGACCCTGGCTATTTCCAAGCAGCTGCTGCCGGTTTACGACAAGCCGATGATCTACTACCCGTTGACCACCCTGATGCTGGCGGGTATCCAGGACATCCTGATCATCTCCACCCCGCAGGACACCCCGCGTTTCGAGCAACTGCTGGGCGACGGCCACCAGTGGGGCATCAACATCAGCTACGCCGTGCAGGCCTCGCCAGACGGCCTGGCGCAGGCCTTTCTGATTGGTGAAGACTTCATTGGCAACGACCTGTCGGCACTGGTGCTGGGCGACAACATCTATTACGGCCACGACTTCCAGCAACTGCTGCGCAACGCCATGGATCGCGACGAAGGCGCCAGCGTGTTCGCCTACCACGTGCACGACCCCGAGCGTTACGGCGTGGTCGAGTTCGATGAGAAGGGCAAGGCGATCAGCCTGGAGGAGAAGCCGACCAAGCCGAAGTCCAGTTATGCCGTGACCGGGTTGTACTTCTACGACAAGGACGTGGTCGAGATTGCCAAAGGCATCAAGCCATCTGCGCGGGGTGAGCTGGAGATTACCGATTTGAACCGGGTATACCTGGAGCAGAACCGGTTGTCGGTGGAGATCATGGGGCGCGGGTATGCCTGGCTGGATACCGGGACGCATGACTCGTTGCTCGAGGCGAGTGGGTATATCGCGACTATTGAGCGGCGGCAGGGGTTGAAGGTGGCTTGTCCGGAAGAGGTGGCGTACAGGCAGGGGTGGATTGGGGCGGAACAGTTGCTGAAGTTGGCGGAGCCGTTGGCTAAGAATGGGTATGGGCAGTATTTGAAGAGGTTGGTGGGGGATAGGGTTTATTGAATTATATGCAGATGTCTTGAGTGGAAAAACCCTCCGTTAATTGCTCCAAGCTAGTGACAGAGCGCTTAATAATTCAGCAGGACGTGTATCTCCATGGCTTCTGGCCTTCGTAGTCGCCAATGGTAATTGCCTTATGCATGGCCAAGCCATGCATAAGGCTGAAACGACTACTCGCTTAAGTGATCCAAAGACCTTACGGTGCATTTACAAGAAATTCTTTCGCCTAGAGAATCCTGATAGAAGGCCATAATGCTCAACTCTCCTGGCGTGTCAGGAATAGAGAAACGAGCACTTTGTGACGCTTGGTACCAACGAACGTCATGTTTGTTTCCATCTACTAGCAAATAGAATGCGAAGCTCCCGCTCTCGTACATTCTTCCATTCATTACCAATGAGCAGTGCGCAAAAATCCCATCTTCCGACTTCCTGGCAGTAGCGGTAATCGTTGCTCCTTCAGAAATAAGCAGCGAATCCTTCTGGGTAGGCTCTTCGGGTACAGATTTAATGGCGTTGTTTGCAGATGTTATTGAATTCAGTTGCGAGAGGGCTTCTTTGTAGTATCGCTCGCAATAGTGAAAGGGGGATATTCCCCAGCGGTGATGTTCGTCTGATGCGAAAAGTTGAGGTGGGAAGTGCAGAAATTGATTTTTGTGTAACTTTTTTTCCAGTTCACCATACATCCAATCCAACTCTCGATTGGCTTTTTCAATCGCATCTAAAGAAACTGGGAAAGTCGTCTCGCTTGAGTTCTCAAAGTGTGAGGCCCAATGTACCTTGTTGACGATGACGCGGTCGAGTTTCTTATGCTGTTCTAGGATTTCGAGGAACTTGTGCATTCCTTGAATCCATAGCGCTCGGCGCTCAGATGAGCCGGGCTTAATTAGTCTAAAGCCATTGGCGCTGCCGTCAGTCAGCAGGCCGCTCTCAACTAGCTCACTAGATTTTGTAATTATTTGTCCGGATGGTAGGGCGACAAGGTCGAATCTCTCATCGATTAGATCGATTAGTATTAGATCGGCGTTGTGGAACGCATCTGTATTTGTGAGGATTTGCTTGGAAAAATCGTACGCAACCATGCGCCGTCTGAATGCAGACGGTATACGGTTGAGTGCCTCCTCATTTTCGTATGCAGCACTGCATAGCGAAGCCATGGAAGACCTTGCGAAGTAATCGGTTAACTTAAATACTCGGCTGTCTTCTAGGTTGAATATATCTCTAGATACACAGCTACCGTAAATCATCAAGTTCTTGATCACTATCTTCTTCAGCCTTCTCTATTCTAGCTTCACATAAATGGATGCGGGTCCTGTTCCGTCAGGCCTCTCACCTAGTTACAGTTCGCTTCGCGCCCAATAATGTGGAGGCAGCTTGGCGATCTCCAAGATGTCGCTTACCGGTAACTGAGCTTTCATTATCCATAGACGGCATTAGGAATGCAACGCGAGCTCCACGATCAGGAAGCATCCCGACCGGGTTTTAGGGTGGAAAGAAGGGATCAGCGAGTATTGGATCCAACATTTTTGGTGAAGGTTCTTTGAACTAATTTGGCTTAAAGTTGTCGCATCTCGCGATATTGCATTACGACTATCGATGAAAATGCGAGCAAAGACAAGAAGGTCTTTGAACCCTGTTACCTTTAAAGGGAGAGCGAGCTCTGTGGTCCAAAGCCTGCTCAAAAATAGAAAACACCATGAGATAATGAAAGCAATTTCAATTCTTCAATCGATTAAAGCGAAGGTTGAGGCTCTTTTTTTGTTGTTAGTTGCATTTTTAATGGTGTGTAAAAATCGAGGGCCGCTTTTCTTCCTGCCAAATAGGTTTCTTTTTCGCATTCCTTGATTGTTTTCGAATAGAACTCTTCAAAAGTTTGTGCGGTTGTTTTGAGGCTTACATCGTCGGTTGCTTCGGCGATGTGTTTTGCAAGATGGACGGCTCTTGCCTGTCCATAATCGGGGAGTAATGCGGCTTCAATTGAATAAGAAAAGTATTTTGCCTCAAAAATTTGACCACTTAAGTTTTTGGACATTGTCAGTATTGCTTGCTCGATGGATTCATCGACAAAACTCATGCCAGTAAGCTTTCGGAATTTCAGAAGAGCTATTATTGCACCTATATGGCCATTGTAGACGCGAAAGCGCATATTGCCATTTTCTTGTATTTCCGTCCCCAACTGCTTTAGGTATTCGATTTCGTTCTCTTGGGGGGTGAAAACATACTCGTAAAGCCAAAGGTCACCATTGGAGTCCTTTTCGGACAGCCTCATGGATGCATCTTTGGATATAATTGTTCTGATAAGCCTGACGGACTTGTCTAAGTATTTCTCGTTTTCGGTTGCTTCGTATAGACGCATGTATCCGTATGCAGTGTAGGCATTCATGAACGCGCCATAGAATGGCTTTTTCATTGTCGCCCAGTACATTGGGAACGCAAAGTCGTTTCTTACGTAGTCGTGGTCGTCTATTGTTTCGGTATATATACTTGCCGCCAAGTCAATATAGTCTATCTGGTCGAGCATGGCTTTTGATATGCCGTGTTTCTTGCATGAAGCATCTAGTGCGCATGCATTAATTGCAAAGGCATAAGGGTTAAACGGCTGGTGGTAATCGGTTACATACTTCTCTGGCCACGGCCTGAACAAATCTAGATGATGCTTCGGTTGCCAATCGGTTCTGTTTGGGCCTGTGCTCATTGCCCGGTCAAACCAATCGGTTGTCAATGCTTCGTAATGAATCTTCATTGCTCTTTTGCCCTGTGTCCTTTCAATTTTTAGCAGTCAGGTCCGTGCACCAATATTCTGCGTTTTGGTTTTGTGTGTTGGCGGTATAGGCCGAATTTGAAGGGGCTGTGTTTTTAAAAAACTGTTATCTGGGAGGTTATACTCCCGCTACGATGGTGCTCATGGCGGGAGTATTAAAAAAACCAACGTAAAGCTGATCGTTGAGAAAGATACTGATTATTTCTGCTTTTCCTGCCAGTAAATGCTGACTACGGCCGGTGTTTTGTCGTTGATTACAACGCCGATGGTAGGAGCATCTTTTTTTATGTAGTGAGTTTTCAGGGCTGTCGACGCAGGATTTTGCTGCTCGGAGGCAATATAGCCCAGCGCGCGGAAGTGCTCGTTTATTTTCGCTTTGGCGGCGTCTTGTGCGAGCGTATACTGAACTTCAAAGCTTTTTAACGTGCCATTTTCAATAGGTTTGCTAGTGTTCTTATTTATGTTGCCTTCTAGGGTCAACTTTTCACCCGTAGGAAGCTGAATGTCAACGCCTTTTTCTTCATTGCAGCCGCCCAAAGCGAGCAGGCAGGACAAGATTGCAATACAGGTGGTTCTTTTCATATTAAACTGTAAGCCTAGGATTGTTGGTGTGTAAGTGTAAATTTTTATTCTGGCAAATTTAGCGGTTGGTTACTATTCTGTCTGCTCAAACTCTGCATGCTTTGGTGATGTTCTGAGCAGATCGAAAGCCATCTCTTTTTTGATAGATGTCCGTGAATATTTTTGTATGAATTCACTTCTGGCAGTCGGACGAAACTCAAGTTTTCTGAAGGACTTTATTGCGCCTTCGATATCGCATGGATTGAATACAGCGGTATTTTGAATGTGTCTACTGGCAAAGCGACCAGGGTAGCCTGACAGGCCCGCCAATATGGGCTTTTGCGTAGCTGCATATTCGAATAGCTTTGAGGGCAGGACGCGACGGAAAGCTTTCATGTAATTCAGATGCAGGAATAGAGCATCTGCTTCGCGATAAAGTCGAAGTAAAGAGTCACGTTTCATCGGCGGAGCTAGATAGACGTTGCTGACTTTTTCGCGCTCAAGTGCCTTTTCGAGTAGGCTAATTGCGCCGCCGGAGCCAATGATATGGAAGTCTGCTTCGTGTTCTAGGTGTTTGGCCAGTTGCGGCACTATCAAGTGCAAACCTTGGCCGGCACCAATATTCCCCGCATATACAATTTTCAGTCGGCGTGGTTGTGCTGAGGCGCTTTGCGTCGCAATTGCCGCAGGGGGAGGTGTCAGGAAAAGCTCATCGATTCCGTTGGTGTACAGCGTAAACGCTTTTTCTGGGTAGCGTTTGGTAAAATACGGGATAAAACCAGGTGAAATAAGATTCACTTTGGCGGCTTGCCGGATAGTGATAGCTTCTACTGATGAAAAAACAAAGGAGGCTATTTTCCCAAGTGTCGGCGGAAGCACCCCTTGCAAGGTGTCAACAAAAATATCCCTGATATCCAGGTACAGTTTCGTGCCTGTTCTACGGGAGATGTAGGCGCCCAGTGAGGCTGTCATCAACCGCGACGATGTCGCGAATACCAGATCGTAGCGCTTGTGTTTTACTGCTTTGCACACTTGCATGGCAAAACTGCCAAATGAAAATGCTTGGTCTATGAAACCGCTTTTATGTGTGGGTACAGTAAGACGCCGAACAGTCAGGCTAGGTAATTGCTCATAGCTAGAGGCATTGGCTTTGAAGGTGTGGTATCGATTAGGTTGTGTGGTGATGACGTCGATTTCTACGTGGTCACCAACATTATCCAGGAGCGCTTTTACCAATGCTTCTGCACGGAAAGACCCTGCCGACAAATCCGGAGGATAGTAAAAGCTCAAAAAGAGAATTCGAGTTTTCACGGTCGGATCACCTGGCCTGAGCAGGGGCAAGTAGTACCCGCTCATAAAGATCGATCAGGCACTTTTCCTGAGTTTCCCAGTTCAAATTCCGTGCTGTACGCTTTGCGTTGTTCGAGAAACGTTCGCAAAGGTCCCGATCATTCAGAAGTTTCACAATCGCGTCGATCAGTGCCTGCTCATCGTTTGCAGGCACCAGAATGCCGATTTCATTGTTTCTGACGATTTTGCGTATTTCGGGGAAGTCGGTAGCGATCACTGGCAACCCAGCGATCACATACTCGAAGAGTTTGTTCGAGTCGGTCGTGTAATGGTTGAGGCAGGTGTTCTCAATGGGCTGTAACCCAATGTCTGCAGATGCCGTATAGGCAGGAAGCTCAGCCAAGGCTACAGTCGGGATAAAGTGGACTTTATGCCGTATATTCAACTTCTCTGCTAGTTCCATGAGGGGCTGAGTCAATCGGCCTCCACCAATTAACACAAAATAGCAATCAGGCACATGCTGGGCACAGCGGACTAGTTTTTCCAAGCCGCGTCCTTGCTGCAAACCGCCCTGATAAACAACGATTGGCCACGACTCAACCAGCCCCAGTTCATCTCTGATTTTATTGGAGCGAGGACTCTCGACAAGTCTAGGACGGTTTTGCAAAACCAACGGCCGTTCTACCCCATAAGCCCTCGCGAAGTATTTGGCGCGTGCGTCAGTCGTAGTGATGGTACCGTTGGCAGATGGCATCAACCATTTCTCAACGAAACCCACAACCTTTCTCAGGCTTTTGTAGCCTTCTCGACTGGTGCTGATTTCATGTGCGTCGTATACAAGCTTGGAACGCGACAGCTTTGCGGCCATCCACGCAGTGGGAAGAGTATTCACATCATGAGAATGAACAATGGGGGCGCGGTACTCAAGCATCTTGAGGAGCAATGCAAAGTGCGTCCATCCGCGCGCGATGGCCCTGAGTAAAAGCAGCTTCAGGCTGGGCTTGATAGGGGAGGGAGCTGATGCCTGACCAGCGGCTTTGGTGGCAAGCCGTACGTTCTTATTGCGAAGTTTCCATAGAGGGGAACGTGCTACCCGCACTACTTCGATACCGTCTGGCAGTACCGTGTGCTCTTGTGTAACGCCAGGGGTGTGCAGTGCGAATACCCTTACCTTGTATCCCGCGCGTTGCAGCGTCTGAGCCTCCTTCATCACGCGCGCGTCGTTCAGGAACTCGTTCCAGACAATCATGGATACTTTTGTCATTGCGTCGCGCCCTCTACAGCTGCGGGTGAATCGAAAATTTCAATGCAGTTGACGATGTCGGGTGTCAATGCAAGAGCTGCCGAATATTCTTTACGGATGATATTTTTTTCAAGCATGTACATCAGGGCTGCCAGCCAGACCTTTTGAGGGGCCGCGGAAGCGAGCACCTGACGTTGAACTGTGGAGTTCAATATCTCGAAAAGTGCTTCTTTCTGGGTAACAGGCCAGCTACAACCAATCGCTTCTATTCGCCAGTTGCTCCAATGGCTGATGACAAAACCAGATGAAGGTGAAGATAGAATTGTACTGTTGGTCATGTCCAAAGGTACGATCTGTCGGGGAAGCGCGGCGAGATGGCTGGTGATGGTTGGTAAGTTTTCGATGATACGGTCGACGTTACGCGTGTCATCCTCACTGATGCATGCCAAACGCAGCGAGTTGATTGTGCTTTCATCAAGGCGCTGCTCAAGGTACAAGCGTGTACGCGTAAACTGCGCAATCAAGTCTGCAGAAGGCTCGAGTAATATGAGCCTCTGAGCAATCGCAAGGACACCCTCGCCAATTTTTCGGCCGCCGATTAGTTTTTCAGCATCTTGGAATTCATAGACATGGCAGTCAATGTCGCTGACTCGATAGTGGCCAATAAATGGCAGGCCGGGTAGGCCGGATTGGGTAAGAAGTAGCGTCCGCTCCTGCAATGCAGAGGACGAAATATTACTGCCAAACACCTTCACCAGCAATGTATTGGGATTGTCCTGTCCATCAAGCTGTAGTGTAAACGAATAAATATCGGCAAGCCCCATCTGATGCCAGTGCATCTGGTAGCTTTCGACTGCGCCCAAGTGTAGTTTTTCGAGAAGTGACTTTACCCACTTCTCTCTATTGTCTACATTCAGAATGTATTCTAGGCCGTTGCTCTGTGCGCGAACCTCAATGAGTGGTTGGGACTGATAGAACAACGCATTCACTTGTCGGTGTTGAATGCGTAGTCCGATGATGTCAAGAATCATGCTTGCCAGTCTTTGCAGACCTTGTCGCATGATAAGCACAGCAATAACTGCATTGAAGACCTTGGTGTGCTGGGAGTACAAGAAGTCAGTAACGAGGAAAAAGAAGCTTAATAGAAAGCCGGTCGCGGATAAGGCATTGAGAATCGCTCCGTAGTGCTGATGGAAGCGCTCTCGGACTTTTTTAACGTGATTGTACGTCAGAATGCAGATGCTACCTGCGATGAATAAGTAGGAGAATATAGCTACCAACAAACTAGGATATACATAAAGCAGCGTCAGCGCGCTGAGGCTGAAAAAGCCTGCCCCGGCCATGGCGCGGTTAAAGCGTGAGTAAGCGTTGGTAGCAAATTTGTCCTGGTTCTCAAACAAATTCAGTTTCGAGGTTCGCGCTAGAAGCGTTCGGGTTCCTTTGCGACAAAGCAGAGCTGTAACCAGTTCTAAGATCAAGTAGGCTATGTAGCAAAGTGCTGCAGCAGCTGACAGCGCATAGATCAGATGATCCTTGTCCAGCGTATGCAATATGGACGGAAAATAGGCAGGGGTTTTTTCTGATCCCAGCAGGATGATGACCTTGAGAGGCAGGAAAAAGGCCAGAAGAAGAAGTATCTGGCTGGCCAGTGTGCTGATCTGCACTAAGACCGTAATTATCGGTACGACTCGGACGAATTTTACGCCCAAGGAAATGCACCAACCGATAGTATCTTTGATCTGTTGCTGGAGTTTCATATCAAGCCGAAACCGTACGCGCAAGTAGCGTGCGAGCGTCCATTATTTTTCCTGCCAATAAATACTGGCGAGCGTTTGGTAACCGTTTTCTTGGCTTCGTGTGGTAAAAGCCGCGCCAATCACAGGAACGGACCTTTTGTAATACTGGACTTTGAACTGGTTGGCGTCATTGACGATGATTTTGCGCTTGTAGCCGTTGGCTTTCAGGACGGCGTACACATCATTTTCAGCTACCTTGTCAACCCCGGAGTACACGAACTCATGCACATTGAGGAAGCCGGAATTATTGGGCTTCTTGTAGGACTTCTGAAGCGTGCCCCTGAGTAGAACATAGATAGAGTCACTCAGGTGCAGGACATTGGCGGACTTATCTGTTGTCGTAACATCACCTGTTGGTGGTTGTTCACAGCCGGACAATATTGTTGTCAGGATCGCAATAATTAAAACATACAGCTTCATGATGTGGTCACTTCCAGCAGTGACAGGCCTGGGCGGTTGACCCAGGTCGTCAAGTCGTGTGTGTTGCAGTCCAAATCGAGTGAACAGGCTAGGGCCAAAGCCGTTCATGCTTTCAGAGGGCCTGATGCAGATACCTAGCATTTGTGAAAACAAAATGCTTCCAGTGGGACTGATCACGTCTTCAAAGGTTCTGAATCACGGCGATTTCCCGCTCTGCCATTTTTTCAGCGGAACTCTGCCCGCGAACACGTTTGGCTGCTGCCTTGGATTTCTCTATGAACGTGTTGCCATTGAGGTACATATCCTCGATCGCCTTTGCCAGTTGCTCATAGCTCTCCGGTTCGACTACGTACCCGGATGTGTTGTCGACGAACTCAGGAACGGCAGCCACGGCAGTAGTTACCGGAACGAGGCCTGATGACATGGCTTCGTCGCGGGATACACCTTGGGTATCCATGCGGCTTGGGCAAAGGAAGATGCCGTAGTCCTTGTGTGTATCGGCAATTTCCGAGTGGTTGAGGAAGCCCTGTTGGATCTTGACGTTGCCGTAACTGCGCAGCGGTGCCAAGGTTTCTTCAAACAGCGGGCCGTCGCCGATCAGGCAGAACTGCATGTCGTTGAACCAGGATTTGCCCGCCAGGCTCTGGATCGCCTTCACGGTCAGGTCGTTGGCATAGGTCTTCGAGGTATATGGACGGATGGACAGCACTTTCTTGCGCTGCTCGGCCAACTTCTCGCGATGGTCGAACAGGTCGGTGTTGATCGGGTTGTGAATGATTTCGAACTGGCCTTCAGGTAGGCGGAAGCCAAGGTCTTCCATCACTTCTTCCGCGAAGTAGCGCGATACAAATACCAGTTTCAGGTTCGGGTGCATCGGTTGCAGCAGTTCGCGCCAGAACGTCATGCGTTTTTCGCTAGCGAGCTTACCCAGACGCAGTTGCTCATCGGTGGTGAAGTTGTACTCGCGACGCCACCAAGGCTGGATATCCGCACCATGTACCCAGACAGTGATACGCGTGCTATTCAGGAACGGACGCAGTGCGTTCCACATCTGCTCGTCGAGGAAGTGCACGAGGATCGACTTGTAGCGATTCTTCTCGAGCATTTTTGTCAAGGTCGAAGTGCAGCCGGTAACCACATCGACGTTCTGGAACTCGTGGTAGCTGACCGTTTCGTTCGGTCGCAGACGGAATACGTCTACGTTGACCCCACGCTCTTGGTAGGCCGTGACCCGGGTGTGCACGAACTTGTTGCGGTACAGGTCTGAGTAGGCCGGATAGTGGTTGGTCAATAGCAAGTGCTCTCCGCGGCCCATCATTTCAGATGGCTGCAGGTTGCGGTGCCCCAGGACCAGTGCCTTCAGTTCGGTGCTACCCGCAGAGTAGGCACGCAGACCGAAGCGAATGTAGGCCGCTTCCGGTGGAATATCGGAAGTTTGGTTACGGTTGGCATGTTGCATCACGTGGCTGATGCGCTGCTTGTCGGCATCAAGGAACAGCACGACCAACTGCAGGTTCAGGCCAGGCGTGCAGTCAACAAACAGCTTGAGGCGCCCATCTTCACAGCCCAGTTCATCCACACGGACTTCCTGCTGGGCGTAGATGTACTCATGCTTGCCGTCGGCCAGCTTGGAGTGCACGCGCCAGGTATCGCCATCAACGACCAGGTCAACGAACTTGTTGCGGATGATGCCAAACATCTCAGCCAAACCGCGCCCCGTGATTTCCGGCGCATCATGGTTGATTTCTAGCGGGGCAATGGATTGTGCACGCGCTTGCAGTTGATCGATGGTCATGCCGAGATTCAGCTCAAGGTCATTAACCTTGGCGCTGATGCTCTCCTGGTGTGCAGCTCCGTTCTCACAGTAGTTGAACGGGTCGATGGCCAAGCCTTGAGCATGGGTGTACTGCAGCGTCGGCAGACTCTTCAGCCAGCTGCGCAGTTGCTGGTTGGCAACGATCCCGGTCGCAACCAGCGCGCGTCGGGCACTCAGCGTCTGGGTTGGGCGGTAGGCTTGTTCATTCGAAAGCAGTTCTGCACTTTGGCCTGTGCAGGTAAAGTGGGCCGCTTTACCGACAACTTGGGCGCGGCTGTAGCGGGTTGCTAGCGCCAGATCCAGCAGGTAGTTCGGGCCGTAGTAATCGCCAGGCACAAAAGCGGCGATCCAAGGTGCATTACCAACCAGTTCACCCAGCAAGGTTTTTTTCAGCTGGCCAGGCTTAAGCACCTGGATGCGTGGATCATCGCCGACGATGCTGCTCTGGTAGGTATCGCTGATGACGATCATTCGTACTTGGCTATAAGTCTGGCGATCCAGGTTCGCACGCAACAAATCGAACTGCTGGCGGTCGTGCGCTTCGCCGATGACCACAATCTCCGGCAGGCGCTGGGCCTTTGCGGTACCGGTGACCTTACTCATCACGTATTCCAGGCGCTGAGTGTAGGTATGCTCTTGCATTACTTTGCGCAGGGCAGCCAGCCGCAGCTTGTCAGTGTTCAGCGGGTCTTCCGCCAGCAGTTGCAGGCGGCGGAGCATTTCTTCGCCGTTGTCGGTGGTAACAACCAGGTCGCCGAACAGCAGGCGTACGCCGCGAGAGAAGTTGCTCACGGTGAGGGTATTGCAGCCGAGCAATTCGAAGACGCGACGGGCAAACATCGATTGAGATTGCTTGATCGAATTCAGGTTGATCGCGTAGCGATAGCCCTTGTAAGCCGTGTCGATTTTCTCGAAGGGCAGGGTACCGACGATGTACGGCTGGTATTCTGCAGGGAACTGGTAGTTGACGTCGTTCTTGCCGAAGTTGCGATCGAAGATTTCCAGCGGACGGAACTTCGGCAACTCGCAGACGAAGTTGCCCAGATCGCGGGTACGCTCCGGGTAACGCGCGTAGTAGGCGCCAGCGAAGCAGAAGGCATCTTTGCGCTCGTACAATTCGATCGGGTTATGCAGCGCTGGCTGGCAGGCGAACGGCAGCAGGTAGACGCGGTCGTGACCGAGCGCACCTTTGTAGCGGTGAATGCAGTCGATATCGGTGGTAAATACATGATCGAACTGCTTGGCAGTGGTCAGGAAGGTCTCGAAGTGAACTGGGTCTTCCTTGTTCCAGAACACGGTCGGTACCTTGTTCTGACGGCACCAGGCCAGAATGTCCTGCAGTTCCTGGCCGTTGTGGCCTACTTTGCTGCCCCACAGGTCATCCTTGCCGCGCCAGGCGGACTCGATGAACAGCAGTTCTGGACCAAATCCTTCGATTTCTGCTTTCCAGTTGGCTGGCGTCAGCGGCATCAGGTCGCATTCAAAGCGGTAGGATCCGAAAGTGAACTCATCCATCACGCACGCCACTTTCAGACGGCTGACAGGCTGATCGACCTGGCGTAGCAGAGTAGTGCGGCTCTGTTCGCTGGTCGGCAGGGCCGCTGGCAGCTTCAGGTAGTTCTCGTCCTGTACGACAGGTGCTGGCGGCAGCAGTGCCTTGCGTGGTTCGTTGGCCAGCAGCTTCTGCTCGTTTTGCTGGCGTTGCTGGCTGGCTTTGCGGTACAGGCGCAGCAGGCGTACGGGCAGCTTTACCAGGCCGCCCAGCGAGGTGGCGCTGTTCTTTATCTGGTAGCCGAGCTGATAGGTCATGCTTGCGCGGGTTTTCACCAGGCGCTGCTCTGCCAGGTTGCGCTGGGCGTTAGCGCGACCGAGGTCTTCGTTGAGTTCATCGATCTTACGTTGCTGAGCGGCGCTGCGTTCAAGCAACTGACTGATGCTGGCCTTCAATTGCGGGATCTGTTCGCCTGTCAGGGCGCGGTACTTCATGTTTGCCGCGCCAAGGCCTGCCTTGGACGAGTTGATCTCGGTTTCAAGTTGTTGGCGGAGACTCTGCCACTCTTTGTTGGTGGCAGCGAGGCTGGCTTCGGCTGCCTGGCGGCTGGTGCTTTCAAGCATCAATTGCTCTTCAAGCATGTCTTTGGCCTGGCCAAGCGACTCAACGGTCTCTGTCAGAGCCGCTCGCGCTTCTTCAGATTCAGTTTTGGCGAGTGACAGCTTATGCAACTGGTCTTCCAACTGGGAACGTTGTTCAACCAAGGCATTGATGGAGCTTGCCTGGGCGCTATGCTCACGCTGGCTTTGTGCTTGAGCGTCGCACATTAACTGCAACTGGTCTTCCAACTGGGAACGTTGTTCAACCAAGGTATTGATGGAGCTTGCCTGGGCGCTTTGCTCACGCTGGCTCTGCGCTTGAGCGTCGCTCATCAACTGCAGTTGAGCTTCCAATGCAGCTTGATGAGCGCGCAGATCGGTGATGGTGGCGATATGGCTATCAATGACTTCCCTCGCCTGAGCCAACTGATCGTTTACAGCCTTGAACTGCTTTTCCTGCGCCAGTTGCTTCTCTGCGGCGCCTCGCAGTTCCTCAGAGGCCTCCGTCAATTGCCTTTGTGTTTCGGCGTGTTGATTCTGGAGCTCCTCGTATTGCTGTTCGGCGTCTGCGAGGCTTTTTGCGCGAGCCTCCTCAACCGCCACGAATTTCTGTTCCAGTAGGCCATACTGTTCGGTGGCTAAACGATACTTTTTGTTGGCCTCCACCAGCCGCTGCTTTACCTCTTCAAGCTCATGGGCAATCTGAGTCTTGGTATCGAGGCATTCCTGGTTGGTTTTTTGCAACGTGGCAATCTCTGCCTCGCGGTTTTGCAACTGTTTGGCAAGGGCGTCAGCTTTTTGCGCCTCCGGCTTGAGCTGGCCAATCTGTTCCGTAGCACTGCGATACTTTTTGTTCGCTTCATCCAGACGCTTGCTAATTGCGCCGAGATTTCCCCGCAAAGTGCGCTCGATGGCTTCGAACGCCTTTTCCAGTTCACGAACGCGATCAACAGTCAGCGAGTCGATTACACCTGGCTTATGCGTTTCGCTCTTCACCGCAACGATGCCCAGCCACTTGCCGAGCACCTTGACTTCGACAATCTGCAAGTGCTCGGCCAGCAACCGGAACGGTTCCATCAGGTAGAACGTGTGCTTGTGGTCAATGAAGTCATTGACCCCGAACGGCACGGTAATCACCAGGCGGCCACCCTGCTTGAGCAGGTCGTGGGCCTTTTCGACGAACAGTTCCGGTCGCACCAGGTGTTCGAGCACTTCGCTGATGACAATGGTTTCCGGTTCAACCTCGAGCGTGTCCAGCGCGAGGAAGTCTGAATTGATATACGTGACGTTCTGCTGGATGTGGGCCGGTTCGGCAGACAGGTAACCCTTGGCCTCTGCGATGGCCTGCGGGCTGGTATCCACACCGGTGACCTGGCAGCCTTCACGTGCCAGCAGCAGGGGCACGATGCCCTGCGAGCAGCCGACATCCAGGATCCGGCGCCCTTTGACCTGGGCGCAGATCCAATGGATGCGGGACTGCGTTTCCCGCATGAACTGCTCCCCCAGCTTGCCGTAATAGGCTTCCATCACACGGTCATGAATATCGGCCAAAGGTGAAGGCAGCTCTGTGGTCACGGTAGGTTTCTCAAGCGTGGGGTTGTTCATGCGGTTTGCTCCATCAAGCCTGGGTAACGCCGGCGGCGTCGATCACGAATGCCGCGTCGCGCACGTTGAAGGTGCCGCGGAATTCGCGGTGCTTCACCAGCAGTACGTGGATGTCGGCGCTGTCCTGGGCAAAGTCGAAGTCCACATGCTCGTGGCGCGCCAGGCGCTGCGGCAGGGCTTCGATGTTCGGCTCGACCAGTTGCAGGGTGGCTTCCAGCTCGTTGCCCAGACGCTCGGCAATGCTCAGGGCAGGGCTTTCGCGCAGGTCGTCGATGTCGGCCTTGAAGGCCAGGCCGTAGCAGGCAATTTTCACTTGCTGGGCCGACTTGCCCGGGTTCTTGATCAGGAAGTTGGCCAGGGCCATCTTGACCTTGTCGATCACCCACTCAGGCTTGCTGTCGTTGACCACGCGGGCAGTGCGGATCAGGCGCGCCTGCTCTGGGGTCTGGCTGACGATGAACCATGGGTCGACGGCAATGCAGTGGCCGCCCACGCCTGGGCCTGGCTGCAGGATGTTGACGCGCGGGTGGTGGTTGGCCAGGCGAATCAGCTCCCACACGTCGATGTCCAGCTTGTCGCAGATGATCGACAGTTCGTTGGCGAAGGCAATGTTCACGTCGCGGAAGCTGTTTTCGGTCAGCTTGCACATTTCTGCGGTGCGGGCGTTGGTGACGATGCACTCGCCTTCAACGAAGGTGCGGTACAGGCGTACGGCAGCTTCAGAGCACTTCCTGGTCATGCCGCCGATGATGCGGTCGTTTTCCACCAGCTCGCGCAACACGTGGCCTGGCAGCACGCGCTCAGGGCAGTGGGCAACGCGGATATCGGAGTCTTCACCGTGGGTTTGCGGGAAGCTCAGGTCCGGGCGGGCCTGGGCCAGCCAGAAGGCCATCTGCTCGGTGGCGCCGACAGGGGAGGTGGATTCCAGGATGACCAGGTCACCCTTTTTCAGCACGGGTGCGATGGCCTTGCTGGCGGACTCGATGTAGCTCAGGTCCGGCTGGTGGTCATCCATGAACGGGGTTGGCACGGCGATCAGGAAGGCGTCGGCAGCTTCCGGAACGGTGGAGGCGCGCAGGAAACCCTCGGTCACGGCAGCGTGTACCACCATGTCCAGCTCAGGCTCGACGATGTGGATTTCACCACGGTTGATGGTGTCGACTGCGTGCTGGTTTACATCGATACCGATCACGTGCTTCTTGCGGGCGGCGAAAACGGCGGCGGTTGGCAGGCCGATATAGCCCAGGCCTACGACGGAAATCTTGTTGAAGCTCATGCTACTTCCTTGGAACGGGAGAAGTTGGAAAGTGCGTCGAGGATTCGCGCGCACGCTTTTCCATCGCCGTAGGGGTTGTGGGCGAAGCTCATCTCGCGATAGGTCGCATCGTCGGTCAGCAGTTTCGCCAGGTTTTCGGTGATCGATTCCACGTCGGTACCCACCAGCTTGACGGTACCGGCAGCCACGGCTTCCGGGCGCTCGGTGGTGTCACGCATGACCAGTACCGGCTTGCCCAAGGCTGGGGCTTCTTCCTGGATACCGCCGGAGTCGGTCAGGATCAGGTAGGAACGGGTCATCAGGTAGACGAACGGCAGGTAGTCCAGCGGCTCGATCAGGTGAATGTTGTTGACGTCGGCCAGCAGGCGGTTGACCGGTTCGCGCACGTTCGGGTTGAGGTGTACCGGGTAGACGATGTCCACATCAGGGAATTGACGCGCGGTTTGCACCAGGGCCTGGCAGATGCGCTCGAAGCCGCCACCAAAGTTTTCGCGGCGGTGGCCGGTGACCAGCACCATGCGGCGCTCAGGGTTCAGGAAGCTGAACTGGTTTTCGAACTGGCTTTTCAGCTCGGGGCTTTCCAGCTTGCGGACCACTTCCAGCAGCGCGTCGATCACGGTGTTGCCTGTGGTGTAGATGGTCGCGGCGTCCGTACCTTCACGCAGCAGGTTGTCCTGCGAGGTGGAGGTGGGCGCGAAGTGCAGGGCGGCCAGCGCGCCCGTCAGGCGGCGGTTGCCTTCTTCCGGCCATGGCGAATACAGGTTGCCTGTGCGCAGGCCGGCTTCCACGTGGGCAATCGGAATCTGCTGGTAATACGCGGCCAGGCTGGTGGCCAGGGTAGTTGCGGTGTCGCCGTGCACCAGTACCACGTCAGGCTTGAACTCGGCCAGCACAGGCTTCAGACCCTGCAGGATGGCAGTGGTCACATCGGTCAGATCCTGGCCGGGTTTCATGATGTTCAAGTCGTAGTCGGGCGTGATCTCGAACAGCTCCAATACCTGGTCGAGCATCTGGCGGTGCTGGCCAGTTACGCAGACACGCGACTCAAAACGGTCGTCCTGGGCAAGGTTGAGGGCCAGGGGGGCCATTTTGATGGCCTCTGGGCGGGTGCCAAATACGGTGAGGGTCTTGAGGGACACGGCGACGGTCTTCTGTGTATTGATGTAAAGGCGATTGGATCTGGTGTTACGGGGTGCAGATCACAGGTATTACGCAAATCGGCCGGGGGGAGTGGCCTAGGGGGCTCCACACACGCAAGCGCGAACGGGGGGCTTTGAAGGTGGTGAAGAAAAATTCATGTGGCTCGGATCCTTCAAGCATAGCGGTTGTCCAATGACCGCAAATTTATCATTTCGTCATCAAGATGACATCCCGTATGGCACGTTTTTTTCCCCTGATCGTCCGAATTTGCCCCTATCTATCGGATGATTGGATCCTATTTTTGAAAGTTACATCAAGAAAAACGATTGTTTGATGTTATTCAGGCATCATGCCAATAAAGTCAATACAACCGAGGCATACGACGAATGGGATGGGGCCTTGTCCGGCAAGGCTTGTGGGAAAAACAACAGCTTTTGGTCTGAATGAAACCTAGGTTAAACGGGAATTTACCTAGCGGCGATTTGCTATCGCCTTTGTTTCATGAACTTATCCTGAAATATGGCGTAACGCCATTGCTTTTGGGTGGGCGAAGTTGCTTTTTTTAATGTCGGATTCGGTAACGATTAACCAGGTCAAGAGCCTTTTTGCAAAATGGCAGAGCCGCTAGGGTTGATTGCGCAGCCGAAGGAAAACGGCTGCTGGAAAATGACCAACCCAGGAGTGTTCACCATGCGTAACAACGTTCTGTCGTACCTGCTGCTGCCGCTGTTCGCCAGCCTGTCCTTTTCCCTTAGCGCTGCCCCGGCCAGCGCCACGGCGGTGCCCGAGCCGGTGCCGGTGGTAAGCCAGCAGCAGGCCCAGCAGCCGCAGCGGCTGGACCTGAACACCGCTGACGCGCTTACTTTGCAGAAGGAGCTGAACGGGATAGGGAGGGCCAAGGCTGAGGCCATCGTGGCGTACCGGGAGGCCAATGGGCCGTTTGCCTCGGTGGATGAGCTGCTGGAGATCAAAGGGATTGGTAATGCGTTGCTGGAGCGCAACCGGGACAAGGTGATGGTGGAATAGGGGGGAGGGGCTGGGGTTTGTGTCCTGGCCCTGACTTTCATGAAGTAGGCGATCTAATTGGCTGGTTGACGCGCCCCCTGTAGGAGCGGCCTTGCGTCGCGAGAGGGCTGCAAAGCAGCCCCAGCTATTCCTGCAGTGCCGCTGAACCCCGGGGGCCGCTTTGCGGCCCTTTCGCGACGCAAGGCCGCTCCTACATCAAACGTAACAGCCGGTCAGATCGTGGCAGCGCCAGCGACCGGGGTGCGCTAGCGGTCCTGCGCATCCTTGGCATCCGCTTCGGCATTGCGCTCATGCACCTTGCGCAGCTGTTCTTCGGTCAGTGGCAGTTTCTTTGCCGTGTCGCGCAGCAGCATCAGCCCGCCGACGATCGAGCCGAGCGCTATGATGAGTATCAGCCAGGCATACCAGGGCATTTTCGTTCTCCTCTGCTGGTGATGGGCAGCGCTTGTACAAATGTTGAGCAATTGCCCGTTCCGTTGGTTCAATTATAGGAGCCAGCCACTGTCGGGCCAATTCCGTGACCCGCGGGCCCCAAAGCCTGTGCCACTTCGTTTACAATGCGCGCCGTTTTCGACTTGCCAAGAGACCCTGCCCATGTCCGCCTGCCAGACGCCCCTGATCGTCGCCCTGGATTTCCCTACCCGTGAGGCCGCCCTGAAGCTGGCTGACCAGCTTGACCCTGCGCTGTGCCGGGTGAAGGTTGGCAAGGAGCTGTTCACCAGCAGCGCTTCGGGCATTGTCGAAACCCTGTGCGACAAGGGCTTCGAAGTGTTCCTGGACCTCAAGTTCCACGACATCCCCAACACCACTGCGATGGCGGTGAAGGCTGCCGCCGAGATGGGGGTATGGATGGTGAACGTGCATTGCTCCGGTGGCCTGCGCATGATGGCGGCCTGCCGTGAAGAGCTGGCCAAGCGCAGCGGCCCGCAGCCGTTGCTGATTGGTGTGACCGTGCTGACCAGCATGGAGCGTGAAGACCTGGCCGGCATCGGCCTGGATGTCGACCCGCAAGAGCAGGTGCTGCGCCTGGCGGCGCTGGCCGAGAAGGCTGGCATGGACGGTTTGGTGTGCTCGGCGCTGGAAGCCCCGGCGCTGAAGGCGGCGCACCCGTCGCTGCAATTGGTGACCCCAGGCATTCGCCCGGCGGGCAGTGCGCAGGATGACCAGCGCCGTATCCTCACCCCGCGCCAGGCACTGGATGCGGGTTCGGATTACCTGGTGATCGGCCGGCCGATCAGCCAGGCTGCCGATCCGGCGCAGGCGTTGGCTGCGGTGGTGGCGGAGATTCGTGGGTAAGTAGCCCGCGTTGTAGAGAAAGGCCAGCATGAGAGTGCTGGCCTTTTTTGTTTGGTACATGGCACCGCCTTTGGCGGTGATCGCCGGCAAGACGGCTCCCACAGAAGAGCGCAGCCTCACAGGCAGAGCTGGACCTGTGGGAGCGGGTGAGTCAGCTTTTGGATTTTGGGTTGTTCCCTCAAAGCCTGTCAGTGCAGCTTGTTCTTGGCCAGTTCGATGTCGTTCATCAGGGCCTTGGCCATGGCCAGCAGGTAATCGGCGGAGCCCAGCAGTTTGTGGTCATCTTCCATGTCGCCTTCGCGTACAAGGTGCTTGATGTAGCCCAGTAGGACTGACACGTGCTCGTAGGCATCATCGATCGGCACGCCGGGCTGTACGCGGAGCAGGTCCAGGGTGGGGTTGCCGGCTTCGAGGAAGGTTTCCAGGCCTGCGGTAAGGATGGGGGAGGGGGTGTACTTTTTCATGGTGAAAATCCAGTGCGTGACGAGGAGCAACCACCCGGATCTTTCTCACGGACAAGGGTGGCAGCCATTGCGCGGGGTGAGAAACCGGTGCACTGACGCCGGCCAAGCCGAAGCCTGCCCGCGAATGGCTGCCATTGAACAGTGGAGCAGCAGTGCATAACAGGTTCTCACACCCGGTCACCAACATGGCGACCCGGTGAAGTTATCCCTGAGGGATTTCCCCGACAATTCAGCTGCTTCCGACCGCTGCGTAGGATAGTTCGCTTGCTGCTTCAAGCTGAAGCGGTGGGGGCAAGGTTCAGGAAAGTCTGACGCGCTGCGAGCGAGGTGCGGCAGTTATCGCGGGGGCCGCTGTGCGGCCCAATCGCCGGCAAGCCAGCTCCCACAGGTACAGCGTCGGGCTCAAGGGTGGCGCTGTACCTGTGGGAGCTGGCTTGCCGGCGATGAGGCCAGTGTTGGCTACCTCAATCTCAAACCTTGAGCACCAACTTGCCAAAATTCTCCCCACTGAACAGCTTCAGCAAGGTCTCGGGGAAGGTCTCCAGCCCTTCCACCACATCTTCCTTGCTCTTCACCTGCCCGGTGGCCAGCCACCCGGCAATCTCCAGCGCGGCCTTGCCGTAATCCTTGGCGTAATCCATCACCACGAAGCCTTCCATGCGCGCTCGGTTTACCAGCAGCGACAGGTAGTTGGCCGGGCCTTTTACCGCTTCCTTGTTGTTGTACTGGCTGATCGCGCCGCAAATCACGATACGTGCCTTGAAGTTGATGCGGGTCAGCACGGCGTCGAGGATATCGCCGCCGACGTTGTCGAAGTACACGTCCACGCCTTTGGGGCATTCGCGCTTCAGGCCGGCCAGCACGTCTTCGGCCTTGTAGTCGATCACCCCGTCAAAGCCCAGTTCGTCCTTCAGGTACTGGCACTTCTCGGCGCCGCCGGCAATGCCGACCACGCGGCAGCCTTTGATCTTGGCAATTTGCCCGACAATGCTGCCCACCGCGCCGGCCGCGCCGGAAATGACCACGGTGTCACCGGCCTTGGGCTGGCCGACGTCCAGCAGGGCGAAATAGGCGGTCATGCCGGTCATGCCCAGCGCCGACAGATAGCGGGGCAGGGGCGCCAGGCTGGGGTCGATCTTGTGCAGGCCCTGGGGTTCGCCAGTGAAGTAGTCCTGCACGCCAAGGGCGCCGCTTACATGGTCGCCCGGCTTGTAGGCAGGGTGGTTGGAGGCAACTACTTCGCCAACGCCCAGCGCGCGCATCACCTGGCCCAGGGCCACGGGCGGGATGTAGGACTTGCCTTCGTTCATCCAGCCGCGCATGGCCGGGTCCAGTGACAGGTACAGGTTGCGCACCAGCACCTGGCCTTCGGCGGGCTGTTCGGCGGGCACGGTCTCGAAGCTGAAGTCGTCACGGCGCACGGCGCCGACCGGGCGTTTGGCGAGCAGGAAGCGGCGGTTGGTGTTGGTCATGGCGGGTCCTTGTGGGCAATGGAAGGGGGAGGCGTCAAATCTACCCTGTTGATGTAGGCAGGTCCTTAACATCACTGACAAGCATGGTAGCCCAACCGGTGGGGTGATGATGCTGCCCGGGCGGCTGGTGGCTGACTATGCTCTGAACCCCACCAAGCACGCTTTGGAGCACGCGATGAGCATGACCTTTTCCGGCCAGGTAGCCCTGGTCACTGGCGCCGCCGCCGGTATCGGCCGGGCAACCGCCCTGGCTTTCGCCCGGGAGGGCCTGAAGGTGGTGGTGGCCGACCTCGATTCGGCCGGTGGCGAGGCCACTGTGGCCCTGATCCACGCTGCGGGCGGGGAGGCGCTGTTCATTGCCTGCGACGTTACCCGTGACGCCGAGGTGCGCCAACTGCACGAGCGCCTGATCGCTGCCTACGGCCGGCTGGACTATGCCTACAACAACGCAGGTATCGAGATAGAGCAGGGCCGCCTGGCCGAGGGCAGCGAGGCGGAGTTCGATGCCATCATGGGCGTCAACGTGAAGGGTGTGTGGCTGTGCATGAAGTACCAGCTGCCGTTGCTGTTGGCCCAGGGCGGTGGGGCCATCGTCAATACCGCTTCGGTGGCGGGCTTGGGCGCGGCGCCGAAGATGAGCATCTACAGCGCCTCCAAGCACGCGGTGATCGGCCTGACCAAGTCGGCGGCCATCGAGTACGCCAAGAAGGGCATCCGGGTGAATGCGGTGTGCCCGGCGGTGATCGACACCGACATGTTCCGCCGTGCCTATGAGGCCGACCCACGCAAGGCCGAGTTTGCCGCTGCCATGCATCCGGTGGGGCGCATTGGCAAGGTCGAGGAAATTGCCAGTGCCGTGCTGTACCTGTGCAGTGATGGCGCAGCGTTCACTACTGGGCATTGCCTGGCGGTGGATGGTGGGGCTACGGCGATCTGAGCCGAAACCGTGTGGCCTTCTTCGCGGGTAAACCCGCTCCCACAGATACCCCGTTGCCCTCAGGTCCTGTGATGTCCCTGTGGGAGCGGGCAAGCCCGCGAAAAGGCCCTGGCAGACCACATTAATGCCAGCCCAACCACCACACATCCCACCACCAGCACACCACCAAACACCAGCAACGCCAACTGTGACCCCAGCCGGTCACTCAGCAGCCCGGTAAAAATCACCGGCAGGCTGAACCCCAGGTACGCCAGCAGGAAGAACCCGGCACTGGCCCGTGTCTTCTCGCTGCCGGCCAGTTGGTTCACCGCCGCCAGCCCGCCCAGGTAGATAAACCCGTAGCACGCACTACTGGCCGCCACCGCACCCAGCAATACCGCGCCCAGCTGGCCGCTGTCCGCGCCCCAGGCCAGCACGGCATAGCTGCACGGCAATATCACCAGCCCCAGCAACGTGGCCGTACGGCTGCTGAGGCGCCGTGCCATGGGCTGGAACAACAACCCGCAGCTGATCACGCAAAAGGTCGAGAACCCCGACCAGGCGCTAAGCCCATGCTGGCGCAGGATGCCCGGCAGCAGGGCGATCACCAGCCCCACGCAGGCCCATGCCAGCAAAATGGCCAGGCCATAGGCCACGCTGCCACGGGGGTAGCAGGGCAGGCGCAGCATGGGGTTGCGTGCTGCCGGGCGTGGGTCCGGCAGGCGCCACACCAGCAGCATGGCCAGCGCCGCCAGCAGCAGTTGCAGGTGGAAGCTGCCTGGGGTCAGGCTGGGGCCGCGCAGCAGGAACAGGCTGGTCAGCGCCGCGCCCAGGCCAAAGCCCAGCGAGGTGCTGGCGGTAACCCAATTGGCGGCGCGGGTGTTGTCCGCGCCGCCCATCAGTTCACCCATGTAGGCGGTGGCTGTGGCCGAGGCCAGGCCGGTACCCAGGCCGAGGAACAGCCGCGCCAGGCCCAGGGTTTGCAGGCTGGGGGCCAGCAGCATCAGCATGGTGGCGACCATCGACAGGGCCAGTGCGGCGAGCACCAATGGCCGGCGCCCAACCCGGTCGGCCAGCCCGCCCAGGGCCAGCAGCACGGGTAGCACGCCCAGCACATAGCCGGAGAAGGCCACTGCGGTGGCGGCGGCGCCTTGCCCGGAGAGGTCGGCGTAGGTGATGTATAGCGGGGCCTGCAGGTTGACGGCCAGGGTGATCAGGCAGAGGGCGAAGGCCAGGCGGGCCGGGGCGGAGGGCATGGGTAGGGATCCTGGTTCTGTAGTGGCTGTACTGGCCCTTTCGCGGGTGAACCCGCTCCCACAGGTACTGCACCGCTCTCGGGTTGGGTGCGATCTCTGTGGGAGCGGGTTCACCCGCGAAAGGGCCGGGCCTGCCCACTCTGATGCCAGCCCATCCCCATCACCAGACACACCGCCAACCCTTTTATGCTTAACTGTTCGCTCAAAACCAGCGAACACTTGCCCCATGCACTTGCCCCTCGACCGCACCAGCACCACCCCGTTGGTGCAGCAACTCACCGACCACCTGCAAACCTGGATCGACCAGCAACGCCTGCGCCCCGGCGCGCGCCTGCCGTCGATCCGGGCCTTGGCCCGCAGCCAGGCGGTCAGTGCGTCGTGTGTGATCGAAGCCTACGACCGCCTGGTCGCCAGCGGCTGGCTGGAGGCCCGCCACGGCACTGGCTTTTTCGTCGCCGAGCGCAAACCCGGCCTGGCCGTGGAAGACGCCCAACCCTGGGGCGAGGCCGGCGACGGCAGCTGGCGGCAGTTTCGCGAGGGCCATGACGAGTTGCTCAAGCTGGGCTGCGGCTGGTTGCCCAGCAGTTGGCGCGCCGCCACCGAACTGGCCCAGGCAGTGCGCCAGGTCAGCCGCGGCAACCCACAGGACCTGTTCGACTATTGCCCACCTTTGGGCCTGGCCAGCCTTCGCCAGCAGTTGCACAAGCGCCTGGCGCAGCTGGGCATCGCCGCCGGCCCCGAACGTATCCTCACTACCCACGGCGCCAGCCACGGCCTCGACCTGCTGGTGCGCACCCTGCTGCGCCCGGGCGACACGGTGCTGGTGGAAAACCCCGGCTACTACAACCTGTACAACCTGCTGCGCCAGCACCAGGTGCACATGCTGCCGGTGCCGCGCACCGCCGAAGGCCCGGACCTGGCCACCCTCGAAGCTCTGCTGGCGGCGCATAAGCCGCGCTGCCTGTTCATCAACAGCCTGTACCAAAACCCCACCGGCACCAGCCTGACGCCCAAGGTGGCCTACCGCCTGCTGGAGCTGGCCCGCGAGCACGACTTGCGCATCATCGAGGACGATATCTACGCCGACTTCCAGGAAGGCCCGGCCACCCGCCTGGCCACCCTCGACAGCGAACAGCGGGTAATCTACATGGCCAGCTTCTCGAAAACTCTCAGCAGCTCGCTGCGGGTCGGCTACCTGGTCGCCGACCCGGCATTGCTGGCGCGCCTGGCCGAGTTGAAGATGGTCAGCGGCATCGGCACCTCGCGCTTTGCCGAGCAGGTGGTGGGGCAGATGCTGGCCAACGGCAGCTACCGCAAGAGCGTGCAGCGGCTGCGTGTGCGCCTGGGGCAACACATGGCCAGGCTGCTCGGCCAGCTGGAGCAGGCGGGCTGGCAGGTGTTCTGCGAGCCCTACGGCGGCATGTTCGTCTGGGCCTGCGTGCCGGGTCGGGATTTCGCCAGCCTGGAGCGCCTGGCGCTGGAACACGATGTGCTGCTCACCCCCGGCAGCGCCTTCGATTACCAGGGCACGGCCAGCACCTGGCTGCGCATCAATGTCGCCTACGGGCAGGACTCTCGCGCCCAGGCCTTCCTTCAGCACGCAGGGCGACCTCTGCCAAGCTGATAGCGACACGCTCATAGCTATTTGACACTATTCTGACGCCAGGCCCTTGTTCATCGGCTGGCAACGTTGCCACCCTTGGCCTTCGGGATAACCTCGCACGCAGAAGGGGAATCGGCATGGGCGCGAGCAAGCACGGTGTGCTGGCCAACCTGGGCATGGCCCGCAAACTCGGCCTGGGCTTTGCCTTGGTGCTGGTGCTGACCCTGGCGGTGGCGGCCATTGGCATTGCCGCGCTGCACAGTGTTGGCCAGCGCTTCGACAGCTTGCGCCAACTGGCCCAGTTCAATACCGACCTGCTGCGCTTGCGCCAGCACGAGCAGGCCTTTGCCCTACGCTCCGACCTGCAGCAGGCCGAGGCCTTGCGCAGTGGCCTGCAGGGCCTGGCCGAACGCGCCCGTGGCCTGCCGGCGCTGGCGGCGGCGGAAACCGACCTGGCCGCCTACGGCCAGGCATTCGAGGCCTTTGTCGAAGCGGTGCAGGCCAAGGAGCTGGCGCTGGACATGGCCAGCTGGTCGGTGTCCAGCGTGGCCAACAACCTCGATGTGCTGCAGGCCGGCCTGGCTGACGACGGCGTGTATACCCTCAAGCAGTCCCAGGGCCAGCAGGGCGGCGCGTTCCTCGAGCAGGCCGGGCAGGTGGCACAGGTGTCGCGGCTGATGCTGCAGGCCATGGACGAAGCGCGGGTACGCCTGGAAAAAAGCCGCAAGGGCGAAGAGGGCGTCAGCCAGGAACGCATCGCCCAGACTGTCGAGGCCGCCAGCCTGGTCAGCCAGTTGCAGGGCGCCGTCAGCGATGCTGGCTACCAGAGTGTGCTGGGCGAAGTGGCGGGGCACATCGGCAGCTTCTCGGAAAAACTCAACGAATACACTGACCAGCTGGCCCGCGAGCAGGGCTTGAAGGCGCAGTTGCAGGCCAGTGCCGAACAAGTCACCAGCCGGGTCGACCAGGCTTACCTGGGGCAGGAGCAGGCCCTGCAGGGCGAACTGCAACGCAATGCCGTGGCCATCGGCCTGGCTACGGCATTGGCGTTGCTGGTAGGTGTGCTGGCCGCCTGGCTGATCACCCGCGCCGTGGTCGGCCCGCTCAAGCATGTGATTGCCCGCGCCCAGCGCATCGCTGCCGGCGAGCTGAGCTTTGACGCCCAGGCACCACGGCGTGACGAAGTAGGGCAGCTGATGCAGGCCATGCAGCAGATGGCGGCGGGCCTGTCGGGCATTGTCAGCGGTTTGCAGCAGGGCATCGAGCAACTGGCCGGCAATGCGCAGGCGCTATCGGCGGTGACCGAGCAGACCAACCGCGAGGTGGGCAGCCAGAAGGAAGAGACCGAGCAGGTAGCCACCGCCATGCAACAGATGACCGCCACGGTGCACGATGTGGCGCGTAATGCCGAAGAGGCGGCGCAGGCGGCCCAGGCTGCGGACGAGAAGGTTGATTCCGGGCAGCAGGTGGTGCGCCAGAGCATGCAGCGCATCGAGCAGCTGGCGGCGGCGGCGGAGACGGCCAGCGCCGGCATCGACAGCCTCAGTGCCGAGATCCACACCATTGGCGACGTGCTGGAAGTGATCAAGAGCGTGGCCGAGCAGACCAACCTGCTGGCGCTGAATGCTGCTATCGAAGCCGCTCGGGCGGGTGAGCAGGGCCGTGGTTTTGCCGTGGTCGCTGATGAGGTGCGTGCGCTGGCGCGGCGTACCCGGCAGTCTACCGAGCAGATCGAGACTCTGGTCGCCAGCCTGCGCGGCAATGCCCAGCAGTCGGTGGCGCAGATTCGCGGCAGTACCGAGCTGGTGCGTTTGGCGGTGGCTGATGCACTGCAGACCGAAAGCGCGCTGGGCAGCATTGCGGCGGCGGTGTCATTGATCCAGCAGATGAACCAGCAGATTGCCGCGGCGGCCGAGCAGCAGAGCTCGGTGGCGGAAGAGATCAGCCGCAGCGTCACGCAGATCCGTGGTAGTGCCGATCAGGCGGCGTTGGCAATGCAGGACAATGCCCGTTCGAGTATCGAGCTGGCGCAGTTGGGGACCGACCTGAAGGGGATGGTGGGGCATTTCAGGTTGTGATCTGGGTCCGGGGCTTGTGTTGCCTGTACCGGCCTCTTCGCGGGTAAACCCGCTCCCACAGGAATACCACAATGCTGAATATTGTGTGATCCCTGTGGGAGCGGGTTTACCCGCGAAGAGGCCGGTACAGGCAACAAATACCTTCAGGCCCTGCGCGGGTTGAGGATCATCAAGGCCAGCACCCCCACCACAATCCCCCAGAACGCCGAGCCGATCGAGAACAAGGTCAGCCCCGAAGCGGTCACCATGAAGGTGATCACCGCCGCCTCCCGCTCCCGCGCTTCGCTCATGGCCACGGTCAGCCCGTTCATGATCGAGCCAAACAGCGCCAGCGCCGCAATCGACAGCACCAGCTCTTTCGGCAGCGCCGCAAACAACGCCGCCAAGGTCGCGCCGAACACCCCGGCAATGCCATAGAAAATCCCGCACCACACCGCCGCGGTATAGCGCTTGGCCGGGTCTTCATGGGCATGTGGCCCGGTGCAGATCGCCGCGCTGATCGCCGCCAGGTTGACCCCGTGCGAGCCGAACGGTGCCAGCAGCAGCGAGGCAAAGCCGGTGGCAGAGATCAGCGGCGAGGCCGGCACCTGGTAGCCGTCCGCGCGCAGCACGGCCACACCCGGCATGTTCTGCGAGGTCATCGCCACCACGAACAGCGGGATGCCAATGCTGATGGTCGCCGCCAGCGAGAAGCTTGGCGTGGTCCACACCGGTGTGGCCGCTTCCAGGCGGAAGCCGCTGAAGTCCAGCAGGCCCAGGGCGCCGGACAGCACCGTGCCCACCAGCAACGCGGCCAGTACGCAGTAACGCGGCGACAGGCGCTTGACCAGCAGGTAGCTGAAGAACATGCCCAGTACCAGCAAGGTGCGGTGCTGGGCGGCAACGAAGATTTCGCTGCCGATCTTGAACAGGATGCCCGCCAGCAGCGCCGAGGCCAGCGAGGCCGGGATGCGCTTGACCAGGCGCTCGAAGCTGCCGGTCAGGCCACAGATCAGCACCAGCACGGCGCAGGTGATGTAGGCGCCGATCGCCTCGCCATAGCTGACTCCGCCCAGGCTGGTGATCAGCAGGGCGGCGCCGGGGGTGGACCAGGCCACGGTGATCGGCGTGCGGTAACGCAGCGACAGGCCGATGCTGCACACCGCCATGCCGATCGACAACGCCCAGATCCATGACGAAATCTGCGCGCTGGTCAGCCCGGCAGCCTGGCCGGCCTGGAACATCAGCACCAGCGAGCTGGTATAGCCGGTGAGCATGGCGATGAAGCCGGCGACCACCGCCGACGGGGAGCTGTCTGCCAGGGGCCGCAGGCGTGCGGAAGTGGCATCGGTCATGAACAAAATCCTTGTAAAGGTGTAAGCAGTTTTTTCAGACTACAGCGAGCAAGGTTGATCCTTGCCATACAGCGGCCATTGCTTTTAGCCGTACAGTCGCCAACTATTGGGCGCAAATGCAGAACTGCTTGGAAGTGGAGGGGCGATGTACAAGGTCTATGGCGACTACCAGTCGGGCAACTGTTACAAGGTCAAGCTGATGTTGAGCCTGCTGGGCCGGCCATATGAATGGCACCCGGTTGACATCCTCAAGGGCGAGACCGAAACGCCCGAGTTCCTGGCGATGAACCCCAACGGCAAGGTGCCGGTGCTGGGGCTGGAAGACGGCAGCTACCTGTGGGAGTCCAATGCCATTCTCAACTTCCTGGCCGATGGCAGCGAGTTTCTGCCCACCGAGCCACGCCTGCGCACCCAGGTGTTGCAGTGGCAGTTCTTCGAGCAGTACAGCCATGAGCCGTACATTGCCGTGGCGCGTTTCATCCAGTTCTACCTGGGGTTGCCAGACGAGCGCCTGGAGGAGTACCGCAAGCTGCACAAGGGCGGTTACAAGGCCCTGAGGGTGATGGAGCGGCAGCTGCAGATGACGCCGTACCTGGTCGGCGAGCAGTATTCGATTGCCGATGTGGCGTTGTATGCCTACACCCATGTGGCGCAGCAGGGCGGGTTCGACCTGGCCGACTACCCGGCAGTGAGGGCCTGGCTGGAGCGGGTCAGCAGCCATCCACGGCATGTGCCGATGGTGGGCTAGTTTCTAGCCTGTGCCGGCCTCTTCGCGGGCGTGCCCGCGAAAGCGCTGGTACAGGAAGTCTACAAACGGTCAGGCCGAAGCGAACCGCTCATCCAGGTAGGCAATGATCGCCTTGGACTCATACATCCAGGTCACCTTGCCCGCCTCTTCAATACGCAGGCACGGCACTTTCACCCGGCCGCCACCTTCCTGCAGGGCCTGGCGGTGCACCGGGTCGTTCTTGGCATCGCGCAGCGCCACCGGCACGTTCAAACGGTGCAGGGTACGGCGGGTCTTGACGCAGAACGGGCAGGCGTGGAACTGGTACAGCGCCAGGCCCTGGGCCGCTTGCTCGACGCGGGCCTGGGCGGCGGCGTCGCGCTTGCGCTTGGCCGGGCGGCTGATCCAGTCACCGAACACGATGAGCTGGCCGAGGCCAACCCGCAGGGCTTTGACGATCATGGGCAACTCCTGAAATGAAAAAGCCGACCCGGCAGGGTCGGCTCGGGGTCAGCAGCCAATCACTTGATCAGGCTGAGGAACTCGCTGCGGGTGGCGGCGTTTTCGCGGAATTCACCCAGCATCACCGAGGTGATCATGGTCGAGTTCTGCTTCTCGACACCGCGCATCATCATGCACATGTGCTTGGCTTCGATGACCACGGCAACGCCGGCGGCACCGGTTACCTGCTGCACGGCCTCGGCAACCTGGCGGCTGAGGTTTTCCTGGATCTGCAGGCGGCGAGCGTACATGTCGACGATGCGCGCCACCTTCGACAGGCCCAGTACCTTGCCCTTGGGCAGGTAGGCCACGTGCGCCTTGCCGATGAACGGCAGCATGTGGTGTTCGCACATCGAATACAGCTCGATGTCCCGGACTAGCACCATTTCGCTGTTGTCAGAGCTGAACAGCGCGTTGTTGGTGACTTCTTCCAGTGTTTGCTCATAACCGCGGCAAAGGTACTTCATCGCCTTTGCAGCCCGCTTGGGCGTGTCGAGCAGGCCCTCACGGGAGACGTCCTCGCCAATCTGGCTGAGGATCTCGGTGTAGTTCTGTTCCAGGGACATGGATCTACCTGTGGGAAAAAATCGCAAAAACGAAGGGTACGGCGGTGAGGGCGGCGCTGCAAGCGCGGCGTTACTCGTCGCGGCCTTCGAGCATGGTTCGCTTGAGCATCACATACACCGCGCCGGTGCCGCCGTGGCGGGCGTTGCACGAGGCAAAACCGAGCACCTGCGGGTGCTGGCGCAGCCAGGTGTTGACGTGGCTCTTGATCATCGGGCGCTTGCCGTCCAGGCGCGCGGCCTTGCCGTGGGTAACCCGCACGCAGCGCACTTCCAGTTTGGTGGCTTCGGCGATGAAGTCCCACAGGTTTTCGCGGGCCTTTTCCACGGTCATGCCATGCAGGTCGAGGCTGCCCTCGAACGGGATCTGCCCCAGCTTCAGCTTGCGCAGCTGGCCTTCCTGCACGCCATCGCGGCGCCACAGCAGCTCGTCTTCGGCGCCAACGTCGATGACGAACTGGTCGGACATGCCGTCGATCACCAGTGCTTTATCGCTGCGCACGGTCGCCGCCTGGCGCAGGCCGGCCAGCTTCTGGCGGTCGGCCTTGGGCTTGCCGACTTCGGCGCGGTCGTGCGTGATCGGTTTGACACCGCGCACTTCGGCCTTGAACAGGGAAAAATCGTCGTCTTGCATGATGCCTCCACGTGGGCGGCGTAGTTTACGCGACTGTGGGGCCTTGTGCAGCCTGTGCCGGCCCTTTCGCGGGTAAACCCGCTCCTACAGGGATTGCGCATGGCTTGAGGCTGATGTGATCGAGGTGGGAGCGGCCTTGTGTCGCGAAAGGGGCGCGCAGCGCCCCCAGGATTCAGCTTCACTGCACAAATTGCCAGGGCCGCTTTGCGGCCCTTTCGCGACACAAGGCCGCTCCCACAAGGAGCGCGTCAGCAGCGCCTCAATCGTGTTTTTTCATCAGGTGCGGCGACAGGTTCAGTTCCCGCCCGCGGCGCAGGCGAATGCGGCTGCGCCGCCAGAAGCGCACGCCCAGCCACAGCAGCAGCAGGCCGGCCACGGTGAGGATGCCGGCCAGCGGTTTGTTGGCATTGAGCTCCGCCAGGGCAGGGTAGTTGCCCAGCAGGCCGGCGACCCCGGCCATCGCCAGCAGCACGCCAAGGGTCGCCAGCATGGCCGACAGGCCGGCCGCCAGGCGGGCGCCCCAGTTACGCGGTTCGCGCGGGCGCAGGCGCTTGGCGTCGAAACTGCCTTTGAGCTTCATTCCGCTCTCCTCTGTGGATATCCGGAATTCGACCTGGAGCCGCCCATCGGGTTCCACCCGGCTGCCGGGCGGTTATACCAGCCGATCAGATCAGGCTGGCGGTGGGGGCCACGCAAGCGAAGTTGTCGGCCATCACGGCCATTTCGCACTGGTGGATCTGCGCGGCCGGGATCACCCCATCCTTGAATGCCAGGTCGCGGGTCGCCGAAGCGTCTTCCACCAGGGTGCAGCGGTAACCATAGTCCTTGGCGCGGCGTACCGTGGTGCTGACGCTGGAGTGGCTCATGAAGCCGCAGACGATCAGGTCCAGGTGGCCCAGCGCCTGCAGGGTCTCATGCAGTTGGGTGTTCTTGAATGCATTGGGCATGCGTTTTTCGATGACGATTTCGCCTTCCAGCGGCTCCAGCCCCGGAATGAACTGGCCGGCCGGCCCTTGTGGGTCGAAGCGGCCACCGACAGTGCCCAGGTGGCGAACGTGGATGATCGGACGGCCGCTCTTGCGCGCGGCGTCGAGCAACCTGGCGATGTTGGCCACGGCCTCGTCCATGCCCGACAGCGCCAGGGGCCCGCTGAGGTACTCCTTTTGCGCATCGATGATGATCAGGCTGGCGTGGCTCAGCTTGGCCGGCGGGTAGTCGCGGCCAGTGAGGCGAAACATCGTGGTTGGAACGGACATCAAGGGCTCCTTGGATAGGGCTTTTGTATACCTATTCTCCCCTGCCTTGGCGCCAATGGGAATGGTTGACAACGCAAGCGGCATGGTTACTGGCTTGTGGCTAGCCATTGGGTAAGGCAAAGGAACAAATGTGCGGATGGGGCTGTTAGACTTTTGTCCGGTCTGAATTAGGAGTACCCCGTGATCACATCCCGCCTGCGCACGCTGCGCGACTACATCCGCTGGGCGGTCAGCCGCTTCCACGAGCACGACCTGTTCTTCGGCCACGGTGCCGACAACGCCTGGGACGAGGCCCGCCTGTTGGTACTGGGAGCGGTTCACCTGCCGTGGGAGGTGGCCGACAGCTACCTGGACTGCATGCTCGAGGACGACGAGCGGGTACGCCTGCAGCACCTGCTGAAGCGCCGTATCGAAGAACGCGTGCCGGCCGCCTACCTGCTGGGCGAGGCCTGGTTCTGCGGCATGTCGTTCATCGTCGACGAGCGCGTGCTGGTGCCGCGTTCGCCGATTGGCGAGCTGATCGAGAAACGCTTCGAGCCTTGGCTGGCGAGCGAGCCGGCGCGCATTCTCGACCTGTGCACCGGTTCTGGCTGCATCGGCATCGTTGCCGCCGACGTGTTCCCCGAGGCCGAGGTAGTGCTGGCCGACCTGTCGTTCGAGGCGCTCGAAGTGGCCAACCAGAACATCGAACGCCACGGCCTGGACGGGCGCGTGTATACCGTGCAGGGCGACGGTTTTGGCGGTTTGCCGGGGCAGCGTTTCGACCTGATCCTGTCCAACCCGCCGTATGTCGATGCAGAGGACTTCGACGACATGCCGGCCGAGTATCACCACGAGCCCGAGTTGGGCCTGGCCTGCGGCAACGATGGCCTGGACCTGGTGCGGCGCATGCTGGCCGAAGCGGCGGACCACCTGACCGACAAGGGCTTGCTGATTGTCGAGGTGGGCAACAGCCAGGTGCATGTCGAGGCGCTGTACCCCGAGGTGGACTTTGCCTGGCTGGAGTTCGAGCGCGGCGGGCATGGGGTGTTCATGCTGACTGCCGAGCAGTGCCGCCAGCATCAGGAACTGTTCAAGGCCCGGGTCTGATTCATTGGGGCTGCGTTGCAGCCCATCGCGACACAAGGCCGCTCCTACAGGGATACGCGTCATCCCTGTGCTACGCGATTTCCTGTAGGAGCGGCCTTGTGTCGCGATGGGCCGCAAAGCGGCCCCAATTCCTAACGGCTAGGCAACGCTGTGTCAGCGCGTGGCAATCCAGATCAGCAACCCCGCCTGGAACACCGCAAACGCCACCAGGCAGGTGATGGTAAAGCGCAACCCGCTGTCCTCACGCTGGTACTTGGCAACCCGTTCATCCCGCTCACGCAGTTGCCCTTCCTTCTCCTGCAACTGCTGGTCAGCCTGCTGCAGCAGGCCGGCAGCATCCAGTATCCCCACTCGCTGCAAGCGCTCGCTGTTCCACGCGCCCTTGAGCTGGCCCACCGTCATTTCCACGGTACGGCCCTTCAGATGCTGGCTGTCCTCGTACTCCACCTCGATACCCATGCCGCGCAGGCAGTGGTCACGACGCAGGCGCGAGTCTTCGTTCAGCGCATCCTTGCTCGGCAGCGCCATGCCCTCGATCTGGTAGTGCGACCACTTGCGCTGCAGCCACTGCGCGGCCTGGGCCAGCAAGAAGCGGCCGATGCCACGGTTCAGCGGCTCCAGTTGCAAGCCATGTTCATTTCCGATGCGCACCAGGCGCGCGGTGTGGTCGACGCGAATGTCCAGGCGGTTCTGTTCCTTGTGCACCTTCTGCCCGGGCAGCTGGATTTCCATGCGCAACAGGCTGTGGGCCTTGTCGTGGCGTTCGGCATAGCCGAACTGCACAAAGCGCAGCGGCCGTGCGCCGGTGTTGCGGTCGGTGGGCAGGGCGGCCAGGCGCAACAGCTGGAAATGTTCGGCGGCCAGCTCGGCCCAGGGCAGGGCGGTGCTTTCCTCGGGCTCTTCGGCCGGCTCTACGGCGGCGGGGGCGGTTGTCATCAGGGTTTGTCCTCAAGTGCGTGCCGGCTGCAAGAGGGGGCACTGCGTGCCCCTTTCGCGACGCAAGGCCGCTCCTACAGAGGATCGCGCATCGCAGAGACGACGCGTAACGCTGTAGGAGCGGCCTTGTGTCGCGAAGGGCCGCGCAGCGGCCCCAATTTTCGCCGTTATCCACCCTATCGGCAGAAGCGCCCAGGACCTGAGCCTATTTCCCTTACGCCGAAGGCAAATGCTGGATAAACGTCACAATCTGCTCGCCAAGCTCCCTTGCCAGCGGCAGTTCAGGGTTGAGGTAGCTGTCGCGCTGCTGGCTCATCGCCTTGGGGCTGATGCGCAGCATGTGGTTCATGCCATCGATCAGCACCAGTTGGGCATCCGGCTTGGCAGCCTTCAGCCGTTCGGCGTCGACCACGCCCACCTGCACGTCGTTGCGCCCCTGCACGATCAGCGCGGGCATGGGCAGGCGGGCAAAGGCCGCCGCCGGGTTCTGCTGGAACAGCGAAATCAGGTAGGGCTGCACGCTGGGGCGGAACACCTGGCGCAGCGGCGCCGGCACCTCCAGGCTGGTCTGACCGGCCTGCAGGCGGTCGAGCAGGGCGCTGCCACCGGCCAGTTGTGCTGGCGGCAGGCGCTGGGCCAGCTGTTCGCGCAGCACCTCGGCCAGCGGCCGGCCGCTGCCGGCCAGGGTAATCACCGCGCTGGCGCCGGCCTGCTCGGCGGCCAGGCTGGCGATCAGCGCGCCTTCGCTGTGCCCGATCAGGATCAACGGGCCAAAGCGCGGGTCTGCCTTGAGCTTGTGGCTCCAGGCGACCACGTCGGCCACGTAGCGCTCCACGCTCAGGTCACGCTCGTCGGGCGTGGCCGGCTGGCTGGCGGCCACCCCGCGCTTGTCGTAGCGCACGCTGGCGATGTGCTCGTTGGCCAGCAGCAGGGCCAGGCGCTTGAGATTGTCGACCCGGCCTGACGCCGGATTGTTGCCGTCTCGGTCGGTTGGGCCGGAGCCGGCGATGATCAGCACCACCGGTGGCGGGGTGGGCTGTTGCGGCAGCAGCAGGCTGCCGTGCAGCACGCCCTGGCCGGTGTCGAGGTCGATCGGGCGTTGCAGCACGGTGGGGGCGGCGGCCTGGGCCAGACCGGTGCACAGCAGGAAGAAGAGGGCGACGAGGCGCGACATCATGCGGTACTACATGGGGAGATGAGGGTTTGACCCAGTGTTTGCGGGAAGGTTCGAAGGGGAGGTTGCCTGTACTGGCCTCTTCGCGGGTAAACCCGCTCCCACAGGTACAGCACGATTTTCGCATCTTGTGACTACCCTGTGGGAGCGGGTTTACCCGCGAAGAGGCCAGCACAGGCGATCAATCCATCTGTATACTGCCGCTTTCGTTCACTTCAGGCAGATCTCGCGGAGCGTCCATGTCCGGCAATACCTACGGCAAGCTGTTCACTGTCACCACCGCTGGCGAGAGCCATGGCCCGGCGTTGGTCGCCATTGTCGATGGATGCCCACCGGGCCTGGAAATTTCCCTCGCCGACCTGCAGCACGACCTTGACCGGCGCAAGCCCGGCACCAGCCGGCACACCACCCAGCGCCAGGAAGCCGATGAGGTGGAGATCCTCTCCGGCGTGTTCGAAGGCCGCACCACCGGCTGCTCGATCGGCCTGCTGATCCGCAACACCGACCAGAAGTCCAAGGACTACTCGGCGATCAAGGACCTGTTCCGCCCGGCCCACGCCGACTACACCTACCACCACAAGTACGGCATCCGCGACTACCGCGGCGGTGGCCGCAGCTCGGCCCGCGAAACCGCCATGCGCGTGGCCGCCGGTGCCATCGCCAAGAAATACCTGGCCACCCAGGGCATTACCGTGCGCGGCTACATGAGCCAGCTGGGCCCGATCGAAATCCCGTTCAAGACCTGGGAGTCGGTGGAGCAGAATGCTTTCTTCAGCCCTGACCCGAGCAAAGTGCCGGAGCTGGAGGCCTACATGGACCAGCTGCGCCGTGACCAGGACTCGGTGGGTGCCAAGATCACCGTGGTCGCCGAAGGCGTCATGCCGGGCCTGGGCGAGCCCATCTTCGATCGCCTCGACGCCGAACTGGCCCACGCGCTGATGAGCATCAACGCGGTCAAGGGCGTGGAAATCGGCGCCGGCTTCGCCAGCGTGGCCCAGCGCGGCACCGAGCACCGTGACGAACTGACCCCGGAAGGCTTCCTCAGCAACAATGCTGGCGGCATCCTCGGCGGTATTTCCTCGGGCCAGCCGATCGTTGCCCACCTGGCGCTGAAGCCGACCTCCAGCATCACCACCCCGGGCCGCTCCATCGACATCGACGGCAACCCGGTGGACGTCATCACCAAAGGCCGCCACGACCCGTGCGTGGGCATCCGCGCCACGCCGATCGCCGAGGCGATGATGGCCATCGCGCTGATGGACCACCTGCTGCGCCACCGCGCGCAGAATGCCGATGTGAAGGTGAATACCCCGGTGCTGGGCCAGCTCTGATTCGCTTGCACTGGCCCTATCGCCGGCAAGCCAGCTCCCACAGGATTACCACAAGCCTGAACATTGTGGGGTACCTGTGGGAGCTGGCTTGCCGGCGATAGGGCCAGTACCGGCAACCCCATAGGCCACCCCATGCAACCAGTCCCCTACTGGCGCCTGTCCAGCTTCTATCTGTTCTACTTCGCCCTGCTCGGTTCCACCGCCCCGTTCCTGGCGCTGTACTTCGACCACCTGGGCTTCTCTCCAGCACGCATCGGCGAGCTGGTGGCCATCCCCATGCTCATGCGCTGCATCGCCCCCAACCTGTGGGGCTGGCTGGGTGACCGCACCGGCCAGCGCCTGCTGATCGTGCGCCTGGGCGCATTGTCGACCCTGGCCACCTTCGCCCTGATCTTCCTTGGCAAAAGCTACGCCTGGCTGGCGCTGGTCATGGCCCTGCACGCGTTCTTCTGGCATGCGGTGCTGCCGCAGTTCGAGGTCATCACCCTGGCCCACCTGCACGGGCAAACCGCGCGCTACAGCCAGGTGCGCCTGTGGGGCTCGATCGGCTTCATCCTCACCGTGGTCGGCCTGGGCCGGCTGTTCGAGTGGCTGAGCCTGGATATCTACCCGGTGGCGCTGGTCACGATCATGGCCGGCATCGTCGCCGCCAGCCTGTGGGTACCCAATGCCCAGCCGGTGGAGCAGGGCGAGCGCAGCGGCGCGGGCGGCTTCCTGCAGCAGCTGCGCGCGCCCGGGGTGATCGCGTTCTACGCCTGCGTGGCACTGATGCAACTCAGCCACGGGCCGTACTACACCTTCCTCACCTTGCACCTGGAACACCTGGGCTATGCCCGGGGTGCCATTGGCTTGCTGTGGGCACTGGGGGTGGTGGCCGAAGTACTGGTGTTCATGGCCATGAGCCGCATCTTCGCGCGCTTTTCGGTGCAACAGGTGCTGCTGGCCAGCTTCGTGCTGGCGGCGCTGCGCTGGCTGTTGCTGGGCAACCTGGCCGGTGAGCCGGCGGTGCTGGTGTTCGCCCAGGTGCTGCATGCTGCCACCTTCGGCTGCTTCCATGCCGCCAGCATCGCTTTCGTCCAGGCAAGCTTCGGCGCACGCCAGCAGGGCCAGGGCCAGGCGCTGTATGCGGCGCTGTCGGGCACTGGCGGTGCGCTGGGGGCGTTGTATTCGGGTTACAGCTGGAAACTGCTGGGGCCCACCTTCACCTTTGGTATGGCCAGTGCCGCAGCCTTGGCTGCAGCCGTTATCATTGCCCTTTGTTCGCAACCGACCAGGACCCGCCCCTGATGAGCATTCTCAGCGTTTTCCACCCCTCCAGCCCGGAACTGCCGAACAAGGTGCTGACCCACCACGACGACATCGCAGCCACCCTGGCCGAGCAGGGCGTGCGCTTTACCCAGGCCGAGCATGGCCTGCGGGTGCGCCCGGGTACGGCCCAGGACGAGGTGCTGGAGGCCTGCCGCGAGCACCTGGACCAGTTGATGACAGCGCATGGCAGCAATGCCTTCGTGGTGCTCAACCGTGACGGCGAGGCCCCGGCGCAGGTGGATGTGCGCGATGAGCATGTGCATGACGCCGACGAGGTGTTTGCCGTGATCAGCGGGCGGGCGCAGGTTGGCCTGCGTTTGGGGGATTGGGTGTATTCGGTGCTGTGCGAGAAGGGTGACCAGCTGGTGGTGCCAGCGGGGACCCGGCGCTGGGTCGAGCTGGGCGATGCGCCGTTTTGCCTGGCGTTGCGTTTGTATGGCAGCGAGCAGGGGATGCAGCCGAGGTTTACCGGGGATGTGACTGCGCGGGCGTTTCTGGGCATTGATGAGTTGTGATGGCTTTGCCGGCCTCTTCGCGGGCTCGCCCGCTCCCACAGGTATATCGCCGAGCCTGAGGGCCGCGCTATGCCTGTGGGAGCGGGCGAGCCCGCGAAGAGGCCAGATAATCCAACACAAAACTCAGCGATAAGTCGGCAAGGCAAACCGCTGCTGGCTCTGCAGCATCGAAATCACCGGCAGTTCACTGGCCTGTTCGGCCAGATCCCGGCGAATCGCACTGATCGCCCACGAAAGCTGTTCGGCACTGTGCAATTGTGTATAGGTCAGTACCCGGCGGGTGACCTTGCCATCAGCAGCGCGCAGGGTCAGCAGCACACCGCCGTCGGGTCGGGCCTGGGTATTCACCTGGTAGGCCGAAAATACCGAAACAAACTTTTCCTGGATGAGGTCCATATCAACTCCTGGCTGTTGCGTGGCAGACGTGAGTTGATTGTTGCAGTGACCGTGCCAGGAATTTTTTTCTGAAAAATCCCTTTAAATTCAGTTGTTTACGCATTTTTTTCCGAGGCGCTGTCGTGCAAGCTGCACGGTCGTGCATTTTGCACAGTGCATATTGCACGACCCGTCGCCAGCTATCGGCCCGATAGAATCTGAACCTTTGACCCGGCAGCCTTGCCTGACAAAGACTTGGGCAACGATTTCTGCCAGGAGGTTCCAAATGTCCAGCCAACCCACGCCTGCCACCATGACCGACGACGAAACCGCCGCCTTCGCCGAGCAGGTGTTCGAACGTGCTCGCCAAGGCGATGCCGAGATGCTCGGGCGCCTGCTTGCCAGCGGCCTGCCGGCCAACCTGCGCAACCACAAGGGCGACACCCTGCTGATGCTGGCCAGCTACCACGGCCACCACGACGCAGTGCGCGTGCTGCTGGCGCATGGCGCCGACCCGCTGATTGCCAACGATAACGGCCAGCTACCCATCGCCGGTGCCGCATTCAAGGGCGACCTGGCCATGATCCGCCTGTTGCTGGAGCACGGCGTACCGGTGGACGCCGCCGCGCAGGATGGCCGCACCGCGCTGATGCTGGCGGCCATGTTCAACCGCAGCGAAATCCTCGACTATCTGCTGGCCCAGGGGGCCGACCCGGCCCGTCAGGATGCCCGTGGTACCACCGCGCTGATGGCAGCGCAAACCATGGGGGCCGTGGACGCCGCAGCGCGCCTGCAAGTGCTGGCCGGCTAACCGCAAGGGGGCATTTGCGGCTATCCTTGGCGACTTTTCACCCGTCGCAGGCCCCCTTTCATGAAAACTCAGTTGCTCGAATTCATCAGCCTCATTGGCGCTGGCTGCATGCGCGAGGAAGACATCGAGCGCATCGCCGACGAGGCCGCCCAGGCCTACGCCGACCCCGCCGCCTTCCTGGCCGCCAACCCCGACATCAACTACGACGACAGCTTCCCCATCCCGCTGGGCGAATGGGTGGTGCTGGGCAGCCTGCCGGACACCGTGGTGTTCCAGGCCGACAGCTACCAGGACCTGTTCCAGCAGATCAGCGATTCGTTCGACCAGAGCGTGCCGTTCACCCTCAAGCCCAAGCAACTGGCCCGCACCGAGCCGCTGACCGCACTCAACCGCATCCAGGTGCAGATGGGCGCGCTGAACAAAGAGGCGGGTGGTTATGTGCTGCTCAACTTTAGCCAGTTGCTGGATGACGAGCTGCAGATGGTGATGGTGGGGCAGAAAGACCTGGCGCGGGTGCTGGAGCTGGGGGCAGAGGTGGGGATCAAGGTCGAGCCGGCCCTGGAGGCCCTGAAGGTCGCCGTGCACGTCTGATTTCCGCGTTTGCTTCTTCGCGGGCATGCCCGCTCCCACAGGATAATCACTGGGCCCGAGGGCAGTGGAGTCCTGTGGGAGCGGGCAAGCCCGCGAAGAGGCCGGTTCAGGCAACCTGAATAGTCAGCCCAGCGCGGTATCCAGGAACATCATCACCGCAAACCCACCCATCAACCCCAGGGTCGCCGCTGTCTGGTGCCCATTGCGGTGGGTTTCGGGAATCACCTCGTGGCTAACCACAAAGATCATCGCCCCCGCCGCCAGCCCCATGCTCACCGGGTAGGCCAGGGCAAAGCCGGTTGAAATCCCCAGGCCGATCACCGCTCCCAGCGGCTCCATCAGCCCCGACCCGATCGCCACCAGCGCAGCCTTCAGGTTCGACAACCCGGTAGCGCGCAAGGCCAGCGCCACGGCCAGCCCCTCGGGGATGTCCTGGATGGCGATGGCGCTTGTCAGTGGCAGGCCGATGTTCATGTCGCCATTGGCAAAGCTCACGCCAATGGCCATGCCCTCAGGCAGGTTGTGCAGGGTAATCGCCAGCACGAACAACCAAACCCGGCTGATGCGCTCGGCCTCCGGGCCGCACGGGCCGGTGCTTTCGTGTTCATGCGGGGTGAAGCGGTCCAGGCCCAGCATCAGCAGCACGCCCAGGCCCATGCCCAGCACCACGGTAAAGGCCGCGGCCGGGCCGTTGCCGGTAATTTCGCGGGCGGCATCCAGGCCCGGCAGAATCAGCGAAAACGAACTGGCCGCCAGCATCATGCCGGCAGCAAAACCTAGCATCACATCCTGGGTGCGCGCCCTGACATCGCGCAGCACCACCGCCAGCACCGCGCCCAGCGCCGTGGCGCCAAAGCCGGACAACCCGCCCAGTGCGGCCAGATGCAGGTTTTCGGCGTGGTCGCCGTTCACTGCGTTCCACAGGCTTGCCCCCAGCAGTACCAGTACCACCAGCAGGCTCAGGGCCAGGCCGGCACCTATCCATGGGTTGTCGTGCATCTGTTGGCGCCAGGCGCTGACGGGCGAGGGCAGGGCAACGGGGTGGGTATGAGCGGGGGGCATGGCAACCTCGAAATCAATGGATACAGCAGTTTAAGCAGTGACCCGCGCAAACGGCCAAGGATTCCCTTCTATCGACGTGATAGCTGGCTATGCTGTGGCAAAGCCTCTGGACAGGAGTTTAGGCATGGGGTCGACGTTCAACAGCCTAGTCGGGCTGATCATTCTGGCGCTGGATATCTGGGCCATCCTCAATGTGATCAAGAGTGGCAGCGAAGTGGGCATCAAGGTGTTGTGGATCCTGCTGATCGCCTTGCTGCCGGTAGTGGGGCTGGTGATCTGGGCGATTGCCGGGCCGCGGGGGAATGTGCGGATCTGAATGGCTGTGCCGGCGATAGGGCCGGAACAGACAAAACCCGCAACACCCCCGTGACAAAATTTTCACATTGGTTTAAACAGAATCCGCACCCGCACAATGCTGCGTTGGTATACACCTGCACCATATCCGCAAACCCGCAATCCTAGGACCTTCCCATTCATGGCTAACCCGGACGCCTTGAAGCAACGGGGCGCGCGAGCGTCGTTCTCGCCCACCCTGAAATCCCACCTGGCCTACACGCTGCTCAGCGGCCTGGTGATCATGCTGATGCTCAGCCTCGTGCGCCTGGCGCTGCTGGTCTACAACAGCGACATGATCGGCGATACCCCCAATGCGACCGTCGCCGAAGGCTTCCTCAACGGCTTGCGCTTCGACCTGCGGGTGGTGGTGTACATCAGCATTCCGCTGCTGCTGGCCATCCTCAGCCCCTGGGCCATGGCCCGGCGTGGCCTGTTCCGTTTCTGGCTGACCATCACCTCGAGCGTGGTGATGTTCCTCGGCCTGATGGAGATGGACTTCTATCGCGAGTTCCACCAGCGCCTCAACGGCCTCGTGTTCCAGTACATCAAGGAAGACCCGAAAACCGTGCTGAGCATGCTCTGGTACGGCTTCCCGGTGGTGCGCTACCTGCTGGCCTGGCTGTTCGGCACCTGGCTGCTGAGCCTGCTGTTCAAGGGCATCGACCGCATGACCCGGGGCAATGGCGCAGGCGAGGTCACCCTGCAGCGCCGCGCGGCGCCTTGGTACAACCGCCTGGCGGTGTTCATGGTGATCCTGCTGGTGGCCGTGGTCGCTGCCCGTGGCACCCTGCGCCAGGGCCCGCCGATGCGCTGGGGTGATGCCTTCACCACCGATTCCAACTTCGTCAACCAGCTGGGCCTGAACGGCACCCTGACCCTGATCGATGCTGCCAAGAGCCGCTTCGGCGAAGACCGCGCCAACATCTGGAAGCCGGTGCTGGAGCAGGACGTGGCCACGCAGAGCGTGCGCGAGCAGCTGCTGACCGCCAATGACACCCTGGTCGATGCCGACGAGGCTGCAATCCGCCGCGACTTCGTGCCGCCGGCCGAGCGCACCCTGCCGATCAAGAACGTGGTGGTGATCCTGATGGAAAGCTTCGCCGGCCACTCGGTGGGCGCGCTGGGCAGCCCCAACAACATCACCCCGTACTTCGACAAGCTGGCCAAAGAGGGCCTGCTGTTCGACCGCTTCTTCTCCAACGGCACCCATACCCACCAGGGCATGTTCGCCACCATGGCCTGCTTCCCCAACCTGCCAGGCTTCGAATACCTGATGCAGACCCCGGAAGGCGGCCACAAGCTGTCCGGCCTGCCAGCCCTGCTCAGCGCCCGCGATTACGACGACGTGTACGTCTACAACGGCGACTTTGCCTGGGACAACCAGTCCGGGTTCTTCGGCAACCAGGGCATGACCACCTTCATTGGCCGTAACGACTTCGTCAACCCGGTGTTCTCCGACCCGACCTGGGGCGTGTCCGACCAGGACATGTTCGACCGCGGCGCCGAAGAGCTGGCCAAGCACGATGGCAAGAAGCCGATCTACGCGCTGCTGCAGACCTTGTCCAACCACACCCCGTACGCGCTGCCCAAGGACCTGCCGGTAGAGCCGGTAACCGGCCAGGGCCGCCTGGACGAGCACCTGACCGCCATGCGCTATTCGGACTGGGCGCTGGGGCAGTTCTTCGAGAAGGCGCGCAAGGAGCCGTACTTCAAGGAAACCCTGTTCGTCATCGTTGGCGACCATGGCTTTGGCAACCACCAGCAGGTCACCGAGCTGGACCTGGGCCGCTTCAACGTGCCGCTGCTGCTGATTGCCCCGGGCATCCAGGAGAAGTTCGGTGCGGTCAACCACACCGTGGGTACCCAGGTCGATATCGTGCCGACCATCATGGGCCGCCTGGGTGGCCAGGCCCGTCACCAGTGCTGGGGCCGCGACCTGCTCAACCTGCCTGAGGGCGACCAGGGCGTGGGCATGATCAAGCCATCGGGCAGCGAGCAGATCGTCGGCCTGGTGCAGGGCGACCGCATCCTGATCGAGTCCAAGGACATGACCCCGCGCATGTACCGCTACCAGTTGGGCAGCGAGTTCAAGGCCGAGCTGATCGAAAGCCCGGACCAGCCGGAAATGCTGAAGAAGCTGGAAGCGTATATCCAGACCGCGACCAAGAGCTTGCTGGATAACACTGCCGGTGTAGTGCACGGCACGCCGAAGTAATAGCTGGATCGCCAGGCGGACCTGGGCCGTGTGGGAGCGGCCTTGTGTCGCGAAAGGGCTGCGCAGCAGCCCCAGATCCAGTATCCATGCATAAATCGCCGGGGCCGCTTTGCGGCCCTTTCGCGACACAAGGCCGCTCCCACAAAAAGCCGCACCGCTACCAAGTCATCTGACTGAACATTCTCCCCACCTCAAGGTCACTTGTTTCAGGCATCACACACCCGGTGTTCGTTGACTTAGAGGGTTCGTTCAATGAAAGAGTGGGAAGTCATCTTTGCCGACCAGAAGGGCGTGCTCACCACCCTGACGCTGCACGGCGACCAGTGCCCCAGCGAGGAGGACGCCGCGCGGGCCATCCGTTCGCACCTGTTCCCGGTGATGGACGAGCTGGACCTCAACGACTTCCAGGACCGCACTGTTTCACCTACCGCACGCTGGCTCAAGGAACAGAGTGGCGTGACCATCACCAGCATCCACGAAACGCCCTGAACCACACGTTTGCGTGGTGCCCTGGCAGGCACTACGCTGCAAGAAGGTGCCGGCCTATTCTGCGGGTCGGCATCGCATCCCTTCGCGTCTTGCATCAGCTCGAACTGCCCGGCCGCTGCCGGCAGGTGCGTAGTGCACGGAAAGTCTATCCATCGCATTATTCAGGAGGACGTTTCATGAGCAGCCAGAACGACGATATCAGCAGCAACGTCCTGCGCCAGATGAAGGCAGGCGGTTTCGACTTCACCCAGATCCACCCCATCGAGTTCTACGCCATATTCCCCGACGAAGCAGGTGCCCGCCGCGCGGCCGGGCAGTTTCGCGGTGAATCGCTGAATGCCCAGGTCAAGGAGCTGGGCGACGGTGCCTGGCATCTGGAGCTGAGCAAGGTCATGTATGCCACCCATGGCGGGATTGGCGACTTCGAAGAGGCCTTCGAGCAGCTGGTGACACCTTATGGCGGTGAGGTGGAAGGGTGGGGGGTCAAGCAGGAACGGCCCATAGCCTGAGACTTTGGGAATTTGGGGCCGCCTTGCGGCCCATCGCGACACAAGGCCGCTCCTACAGGCGTGCGCGTACCCTTGTAGGAGCGGCCTTGTGTCGCGAAAGGGGCGCAAAGCGCCCCCAGGTTCTCAAGGCCTGCGCCCAGCCATATGCCTCAAATAGGCCAGCAATTCATCCAGCTCCGGTTCACTCAAGACACTTTCTGCAAACCCCGGCATCTTCGCCTGCGGCCACTGCCGCAGGCTCTGCGGGTCACGAATCAGCTGGCGTAGATATTCAGGCCGAAAATACTCGGTCGGGTTATGCGGCACATTCAGGTCCGGCCCCACCTGCGCATCCCCCGCGCCATTCAGCCTATGACACGCCAGGCAGTTCTGCTGGAACAAGGCAAAGCCCCGGCGCACAGGGCTGTCGGCCGACAGCTTCGGATCGGGCAGCAGCGCCGGAAAACGCGCCTCGACAGAAGCCAGCTTGCGAATCGTGGAAATCTGGAACGGCCACTGCTCCGGGCGGATGCCGCTTGCCTGCGGTGCAGTCCACACCAGGTAGAACGGCCCCGCACTCGGCTTGCCCTGGCCCAGTGGTGGCCACGGCCGGCCCGGCTCCTCCACCGCCAGCCAGGCCTGTGCCGGCCCTTGCTGCAACAGTGGCGCCGCCGGCATTTCGGCGGCAAAACCGTCCAGCGCCACCGCCTGCAGGTGGTCGCTGGCGCTCACGCCATCCAGCAGCGCGGCCAGCGGCACCGCCCGATAATGCATGGGCTGCTTGTAGGAAACGTCCTGGTCGATGCTGATGTCCCGGGCCTGCGGGTGGTCGAGCAGTTCGGCACTGCTCCACTGGCGCGTCGTGGCGCCCAGTTCAAGGTGCAGTTGCGCCGCCGACAGCGGCAGGCTCAGAAGCAACACTAACAGTGCAAGGCAGTGGCGCATGGATAATCTCCGACCATCAAGGCCAGCAGGTTACCTGTGCGTTGCCTGTTGGCGCCACAGCGGCAGTCAGCCGAACAAACGTGTGAGGTTCGGCAGGATCAGCAGCAAAGTCGTGGCGAAGAGAATGAGCCCAGCTTGGCGAATTTTCGATTGTCTGAACATGGCGGACCGCCTTCTTGTTGTTATTCCTGAATACCCGTTGGCTTCCCTGTCGCGCTTCGGGTCGATCGCAGTGGCGTTGCGTTACGCCTGAACTGCCTGCCTCTTGAAAGTGGATATACAACCAACAGTAGGGTGTGCGTCATCCATGTTTGAGAACCCTTTGTTCTAATACTGTAGTTCGTTGATTTCGTCTGGCTATGAGGCCAAGTGCCAGCCGGCTGGCATGCTCTGGCTAGACGGTGGCGCAAGTGCCAGCAGTGCACCGACGAAATGTGACCGTTCGTCAGTGCGGCCTACTTGCTTGTACGTGCCTTTCGCGTCAGTCTCTACAGCAGATTCCCACCCATGTCGTTCAGGACTACCCCTATGTCGTTACGCATCTGCATCCTTGAAACCGATGTCCTGCGACCGGAGTTGACCGCGCAGTACCAGGGCTACGGCAGGATGTTCGAGCAGCTCTTCTCGCGTCAGCCGATCGCCGCCGAGTTTCGTGTGTACAACGTGATGAATGGCGATTACCCCGCCGACAACGAAGTGTTCGATGCCTACCTGGTGACGGGCAGCAAGGCCGACTCGTTTGGTACCGACCCGTGGATCCAGACCCTCAAGGTCTACCTGCTGAAGTTGTACGAGCGTGGCGAGAAGCTGCTGGGTGTGTGTTTCGGCCACCAGTTGCTGGCGTTGACCCTGGGTGGCAAGGCCGAGCGTGCCGAGCAGGGCTGGGGCGTGGGTATCCACCGCTATTCGCTGGCGGCCCATGCGCCGTGGATGGACCCGGAGGTGTCGGAGCTGACCTTGCTGATCAGCCACCAGGACCAGGTGACCGAGCTGCCGGAAGGCGCCACGGTGATCGCCTCCAGCGATTTCTGCCCGAACGCTGCGTACCACATTCGTGACCAGGTGCTGTGCTTCCAGGGGCACCCCGAGTTCGTGCACGACTACTCCCGCGCACTGCTCGATGCGCGCCAGCAGTATCTGGGTGATGAGGTGTATCACAAGGCCGTGGCCAGCCTGGCCACCGAGCACCAGGGCGACCTGGTGGGGGAGTGGATGTTGCGGTTTATCCAGCAGCCGGTGAGCAAAGATACCGCAGCGTGATGGCTGGGGGCTGCTGTGCAGCCCATCGCGACACAAGGCCGCTCCTACAGGGATCGCGAATAACCTGACAGGCGCGACCCCCTGTAGGAGCGGCCTTGTGTCGCGATGGGCCGCAAAGCGGCCCCGACAATCTCAGAGCCAGCCAGACTTCTTGAAGCTGGCATACAACGCGGTACAGCCCAGGCCGATCACCCCCAGCACCCCGAAGTACCCATAGTGCCACCCCAGCTCCGGCATGTTCTGGAAGTTCATCCCGTAAACCCCGGCAATTGCCGTGGGGAACGCCAGGATCGCCGCCCAGGCCGCAAACTTGCGCTGCACGATGCTCTGCCGTGACGACTCCAGCAGCATGCCGATCTCGATGGTCTGGCTGGCGATGTCGCGGATGCCTGCCAGGTCCTCCATCTGCCGCGTCACGTGGATCTGCACATCACGGAAGTACGGGCGCATGTTCTTGTCGATGAACGGGAAGCTCAGGCGCTGCAGTTCCTCGCTCACTTCCACCATCGGTGCCACGTAGCGGCGCAGGCGCAGGATGTCGCGGCGCAGGCTGTGCAAGCGGCGGATATCGTCCTCTTGCAGCGAACCGCCCAGAACGCTCTGCTCCAGCTCTTCGATCTCGCCATGAATGGCCTCGCTGACCGGCTGGTAGTTCTCGGTGACAAAGTCGAGCAGGGCGTACAGCACGAAGTCTTCGCCGTGCTCCAGCAGCAACGGCCGCGCCTCGCAGCGCTGGCGCACCAGGGCATAGGATTTCGAGTGGCCGTTGCGGCAGGTGATGATGTAGCCGTTGCCGGCGAAGATGTGGGTTTCGATGAACTCCAGCTTGCCTTCGTGGCGCACCGGCGAGTAGGTGACGATGAACAGGGCGTCGCCAAAGGTTTCCAGCTTGGGCCGGCTGTGCTTTTCCAGGGCGTCTTCGATAGCCAGTTCGTGCAGGTTGAACTGGCACTGCAGGTTGGCCAGCTCCTCTGCGTTGGGCTCTTCCAGGCCGATCCATACAAAGTGCCCCGGCTTGCGCGCCCACTCGCTGCCTTCATCGATGCTGATATTGGTGACCTTTCTGCCGGCGCTGTACACCGCCGATGCCACGACTCGACCCATGGTTGTTCGCTTATTCCGGTTGGACACGGGTTACAGCTTGGGCTGTAGTGGGCTCAAGAGCAACCTAGCGCTTGGCCAGTTCCCCTTCCATGCGGTCGATGCATTGCTGCATCTGCCCCCGGCACTGTTCGATCAGCGCCGGCATGTCCTGCAGGGTCATGCCCGCCGTGGCGATCGGTGGCAGCGAGCGCACGATCACCGTGCGCTGGCGCCAGCTGTTCAGGCTCAGGCGCCCGGCATAGCGGCTGACGCATACCGGCACGATCGGCACACCGGCCTCGATGGCCATGTGAAACGCGCCTTTCTTGAACGCCAGCAGATGCTCGCCGGGATTGCGCGTGCCTTCGGGGAAAATCCAGATCGAGGTATCGTCCTGCAGCACCCGGGTGGTCTTCTGCATGGCCTTGCGTGCCTGGTAGGCGTTCTTGCGGTCGACCAGCACGTTGCCACCCAGCCAGAACAGCTGGCCGAACAGCGGGATCCAGCCCAGGCTTTTCTTGCCGATGGCGACGGTGCGCTGCGGTACCACCTGGCCTAGCACGAACAGGTCGAAGTTGGACTGGTGGTTGGCGACGATCACGCAGCCTGGCGGCTGATCCCACAGCGGACCGACTTCTGCCTTGACCCTGATGCGCATCAGCCAGGTGGCCGGCAGGCTGTAGAGGCGGGCGAAAAGGCGGCTGTTGTCGGGGTTGAAGGGACGGCACAGGCCAATGACCAGGCCCAGGGTACCAACCACAAGGAAATGCAGCGCCAGCAGGAACATGCGCAATGAATAAAGCATGGTACGACTCACACCAGACAGTCGCCGGGCAGTGTACGGATGTGCACTGGTTGGGGCAAACCCTGGTGCAAGCCTGTTGCGGCCTCTTCGCGGGCTTGCCCGCTCCCACAGGTACAGCGTTGCCCTCGGCTCTGGCGCTGTCCCTGTGGGAGCGGGCACGCCCGCGAAGAGGCCGGCCCGGCTAACCCATATGCTGCTGGTCCAGTTCGATCGCCTTGTCCAGCGCCTCCAGCAGCCCTTTGCGCACCTTCAGCTTGGTGTTCTTGTGCGCCAGCATGTTCAGCTTCTTCAGCTCTCGCGCCGCCGCCAGTGCCGCTTCCTGCAACTGCTCGGCCGGCACGACCTTGTCGAGGAAGCCTGCGTCCACCGCGCCCTGCGGGTCAAACACCTCGGCATTGATCACCGAGCGGTGGAAGGCCGAGCGGCGCAGGCGGTCGCGTGCCAGTTCGATGCCGGCATGGTGCATGGTCATGCCGATCTGCACTTCGTTCAGGCACACCTTGTACGGCCCTTCGACGCCAATGCGATAGTCGCCCGACAGCAGCAGGAAGGCACCCTTGGCCACGGCATTGCCCGGGCAGGCGACTACCACCGGGAACGGGTGCGAAAGCAGGCGGCGGGCGAGGGTGGAACCGGCGGTGACCAGGCTGACTGCTTCCTTGGGGCCGCTGGTCATCACCTTGAGGTCGTAGCCGCCAGACAGGATGCCCGGCTGCCCGGTGATGATCACCACCGCACGCTCCTGCGTGGCGCGGTCTAGCGCGGCGTTGAAGGCGGCGATGACGTCTGGCGAGATGGCGTTGACCTTGCCGTTGTTCAGGGTCAGGGTAACGATGCCGTCTTCGGCGTGGTAGGTAATCAGCTCGCTCATGGCAGAGTCCTTTTGTTGGCGTGGCGACGACGTTACCCAGCGACAGGGGCGAGGTAAAGCAGTAAGGCTGACTGGTCGGTCAGCGTTCGCCGGGGCTCAAATGCAAATGCATGAAAAAATTGAAAAAAATGCTTGCCAAAGGGAAAGTCTTTCACTAAATTAGCGCACCTCGACAGGCTGCAAGGCTTGAAGAGAAACGGTGAAGTGTCCGAGTGGTCGAAGGAGCACGCCTGGAAAGTGTGTATACGAGAAATCGTATCAAGGGTTCAAATCCCTTCTTCACCGCCACATTCTACGAAGAGCCCCCGAGCTGAGAAGCCGGGGGCTTTTTGTTTTTGGCGCCTTTGGGGGCCGCTTTGCGGCCCTTTCGCGACACAAGGCCGCTCCTACAAGCGTGCGCGGCCCCCTGTAGGAGCGGCCTTGTGTCGCGAAAGGGCTGCAAAGCAGCCCCAAAAAATCTAGAAGCTGACCGAAGCCGACAGCCGAGCCGTCCGCGGCGCTCCCTGGAACAGGTAGTTATCCCCCAGGTAATCCCCCACATCACGCCAATAACGCTTGTCGAATACGTTATCCACAGTCAGCCGCAGCACCGTGTCATACCCACCAATGCGCGTGCGGTAGCGGCTACCCACATCGAACACCGTATACCCACCAACTTCCACATTCCCCGCCTGGCTCGCATACTTGCTGGCGCTGTAGCGCGCCCCGCCCAGCAGTGCCAAGCCCGGTATCGGCAGGGTGTATTCCGCCTGCAGCGCCGCCCGGAACCTGGGCACGTTGATCGCTTGGTGGCCTTCATAGGCATCGGTGTCGCTGTTCTGCACCCGCGCCCGAATCGCCGCAGCGCTGGCCTGCACCTGCAGGTTCGAGGTCACCCAGCCGCTGGCGCCCAGTTCCAGGCCGGTGTTCTTCTGCTGGCCTTGCTGCACGTAGGTGAAAGTGCCGGCGCCGTCCGGGCGCGCGTACTGGTATGCCTGGCGTATCTGGAACAGTGCGGCGCTGAAGCTCAGGCCTTGCCAGTCATGCTTGAGGCCCAGTTCCAGTTGGTGCGAGGTCGTCGGTGCCAGGATTTCGAATCTGTTCTCGGCGAACCACGGTGCGGTGCCGCCTGCCGACAGGCCTTTGGAATAACTGGCATATACCGTGGTATCCGGCTGCGGCTTGTAGATGAGCGCGGCGTTGGGCAGCAACTCGTACTGCCGGGTATGGCGACCAGCAACACCTTCCTCATTCCAGGTTTTCTCGTCCAGGCGTACTTCACGGGCACCCAGTACGGTCTGCCAGTGCTCGTTGAAGCTGATGCGGTCGCTCACGAACAACCCGTACTGGCGGCTGTCCAGGCGACGTTCGCTAGACCTGATGGGCTTGTCGGATGGGTCAAAGGCCGGTGCACCCGTGTAGATGTTGCCTGTACCTACCCATTCCATATAGCTGGGGCGCTGATCCAGCGTGCGCCGCTGCGCACTGGTGCCCACGGTCAGCTCATGCCCCACGCCCAGCGCATCGAAACGCCCGTTGAGCATCGCCTGCGCCTCGTCGGTACGGCGGGTGTCGTCGGGGCTGCGGAAGTCGTAGATGTCGTAGTCGCCGTTGCTGCCGAAGAAGGCGCCTTCGCTCGAGCCCCAGGCAAACGAGCTGTAGTCATCGATCACCACCTTGCTGCGCGAGGCGCTCAAGGTCCCGGTCCAGGCTTCGTTGAAACGGTACTCGAAGCGCCCACCCAGGTTCAGCGAATCGTTCTGCACCGGCTTGGCCCAGTGCTGGTAGGCCAGGCGGTCGTCGGGGTCGATGCCATGGGGTACTTCGCTGCCACCGAGCAGCTGGTAACCCGGCACCGAGCGCTGTTCGCGGTGCTGGTATTCGGCATCCAGCTGCAGGGTGGCATCCGGGTTGATCTGCCAGTCGAAGGCCAGCGAGGCGAAGTCGCGCTTGCCGTCGGCGTGGTCGACGTAGGAGCGGATGTCTTCATGGGCCAGGTTGGCCCGCAGGCCGAACTGCCGCTCGCTGCCGAACCAGCCGCCCAGGTCGGTGGCCAGGTAGCGTTCGCCTTGTTCGTTGGTCGACACCGTGACGCTGCGCACGTCTTCGGCGCGCTTGGTCACGTAGTTGACCAGGCCGCCCGGCTCCGACACACCGCTCTGCAGCCCGGACAAACCCTTGAGCAGCTCCACCTGCTGCTTGTTCTCCAGGGCCACGTTCTGCTCGCCGGCGATGGTCTGGCCATTGATGCGGTAGCTGCTGGCGGCATTCAGCTCGAAGCCGCGCACGTTGAAGTTTTCGTAGTAGCCGATGGGGGCGTAGCTTTCACCCACCGAGGCGTCGCTTTGCAGCACTTCGCTGAGCTGGCGTACCTGGCGGTCTTCCAGCAGTTGCTGGCTGAACACGCTGATCGAGGCCGGGGTGTCGAGCAGGGGCGCGGGCTGGAAGCCGCCTACTGCTGCCTGGCGTGCCTGATAGCCGTCGTTGGTGTAGGTATCGGACACCTGCAGCGGGGCCAGTAGCACGCTGTCTTCGGCAAGCACATGGGGGCAATGCAGGGCCAGGCCCAGGCTGAGCAGGCTCAGGGGCAGCACAGGCGGCCGGCCCGCAAAGGCTGAC